>CAXRAW010000020.1:0-22310 GCA_964228785.1 Flavobacteriaceae bacterium | reverse complement strand
TGGATGATTTTGAAGCATCACAAATCCCCATTAGCTTATTAACACCCTTACAATGGTTCACGGCGAGTACCCCCAGAGGTTCCGAAGCCAATTTAAATGGAGAGGCAAACGATGTATCCTATAATGATTTTAGAGCGCGGTTAGCGTGGTATAACATCGATCCTATTTTTTATGGTGCAGGAGATACCCCCTCTAACATCAATGCCGATGAGGTGTCTAGAGACGAAACTAGACAAGTTAACATCAGTGAATTGTTCCCTAATCAAGAGCTAGATGTGACACAGCAAACCCTTGTAAGAACCTTAGATTTGGCTTACTTCCCCAATGAAAGAGGTCCTTACAATTTTACAACAGAATCCAGTACGGAAATCTTACCCAACCCAGAAACACGGTGGGGAGGAATCATGCGACCACTAACAACCAATAATTTTGAACAGGCAAACGTAGAGTACATCCAGTTCTGGCTCATGGATCCTTACCTAAACTACTCCATTAGCAATGAAGAAGGTCTTCCTGTGGGGGTAAACCCACAGGATATAAGCAATCAAGTCGGGGATTTATATTTTAACCTAGGAAATATCTCCGAGGATATCCTAAAGGATAACAGGAAGATGTACGAAAACGGACTTCCAACACTTGGAGGAATAGATTCAACGATCGAAAGTATATGGGGAAAAGTCCCTGAAAATCCTTCCATTATCTATGCTTTTGATGAAAGTGATGAAGCAAGAACCAATCAAGATATTGGACTAGATGGATTGTCGGATGCAGAAGAGAGGGTAAAATTTCCAGCGTTAGGGGGGTTATCAGACCCAGCTTCAGATAATTATCAATATTACAGAGGAAGCGAGCTAGATGCTGTAAATGCCTCTATCATTACAAGATATAAACTGTTCAACAATACACAGGGCAATTCACCAACATTAAATCAATCTCTAGAGTCCTACCCAACTTCCGCTACCACTTACCCAGATGTAGAAGACATCAACAGAGATCAAACCATGAATACGGTAGAGAGTTATTATGAGTATAAAGTCTCTCTAAATAAAAGTGATTTGACCGTAGGTCAGAATTTTATTGTAGATCAAAAAGAAACCGATGTTACCCTAGAGAATGGTCAAGTACAAACAACAAGGTGGTATCAATTTAGAATTCCCATTCGTGGTGGAACTCCAGTGAATGGAATTTCAGACTTTAATAGCATTCGCTTTATAAGAATGTTTATCACCAACGCAAAAATACCAATGATCCTTAGATTTGGTGAATTAGACTTGGTTCGCGGAGATTGGAGGCGTTATACAAAAACACTAGACCCAGCGGTAATCCCAGATGAGGAACTGACACAAACTGAGCTGAGTAATTTTGAAGTTGGAGTCGTGAATATCGAACAAAATGAAGGGCGATATGTGCTTCCTCCAGGAATTGTTAGAGAACGTTTACAAGGGAGTACCACTGTTCAACAACAAAATGAGCAGTCTGTTTCTTTAACAGTAAACAGCCTACCACAGAATAAAATCAGGGCGATTTACAAAAACATCAGTATTGATCTTCGTCGCTATAAGCAGCTAAAGATGTTTATACACACCGAACCTGTATTTGCAGAAAGTGTAACTGATGATGATTTGTCGGCGATTATTCGTTTGGGAACTGATTTAAACGATAACTTCTACCAGCTAGAATTACCTTTAAAAGTATCTCCAGAAGGAAGTCTAGCTCCTCTAGATGTATGGCCAGAATCCAATAATTTAGATGCTTTTTTAGAAGCGCTGGGAAAAGTAAAACTGCAAAGAGATGCCTCAGGAGCAGCCATTAACGAATTGTTTACTGCCTTAGGGGGCGATAACTCTAATACATTGGTTATTAGAGTTAAAGGAAGCCCCACCTTAGCACAAATCAGAACTGTGATGTTGGGAGTTCGCAACAATTCCAGCTTGGATAGAAGCGCAGAGATCTGGTTTAATGAATTACGTGCCTCTGGATTTGACAATGATGGTGGTTGGGCTGCCGTAGTTAGTGCTGATGCAAACTTTGCAGATGTGGCGAATGTTTCTATGACTGGAAGAATGCAAACCATTGGTTTTGGAAGTGTAGAAGACAGAGTAGGCCAGCGATCTCTAGACGAAACAAAGCAATATGATATCTCTACCAGCTTTAACATAGGGAAAATAATGCCAAGAAAATGGGGAATTGAAGTACCTATGAACTTTAGTATAGGAGAACAATTTATAGATCCAAAATTTGATCCACAATACCAAGACGTCGAATTGGCAGAAGTAGAAGCAGCAAATCTACCTGGTAACCTAGAACGAGGCACTTCCATCTCTAGAGACTATACCAAGAGAAAGAGTATTAGCTTGATCAATGTTCGTAAAAACAGAAATCCAGAGTCCACAAAAAGTCCAAAATTCTACGATCCAGAGAACCTCTCCGTGTCCTATGCTTATAACGAAGAATCTCATCGTGATTATAATATAGAAAGAGCAATCAACAAAACCGTTACTGCCTCTGCTTCTTACAACTTTAACTTCAATTCCAAACCTTTTGAGCCTTTTAAAAAGACAAAATTTCTAAAAAAGAAGTATTTAAAACTCATTCGGGATGTAAACTTCAATCCTATTCCCAAGAACATTGCAATTAACTCTAGAGTTAACAGGAGTTACAATCAGCAGCGATCTAGAAATCTAGTTGAAGGATTATCTGCTCAACCCACCCTGATCCAAAGGAGATTCTTATTTGACTGGGATTATACCCTTAGTTTTGAGCTTACTAAATCATTAAATGTCAATTTTAATGCAACCAACAGCTACATTTATGATGCCTTTGATGGAGACGAGGAATTAGAAATTTTTGATAATTTCTTCAATATGGGAAGACCTAGTCATTATCAGCAAAAATTAAATGCAACCTATAAAATCCCGATCAATAAACTCCCATTCTTAGGATTTGTTTCAGCAGACTATGCCTATACAGCAGATTTTGATTGGAGAGCCATCTCGCAAGATCAAACAATTGTTAAACAAGTAGGAAACTTAATTCAAAATGCCAATACACATAACATTTCTGGGGCTTTCAACCTATCGAAGTTTTATAAAGATATTCATCTAGAAAACATATTTGTGAAAAAAAAGAAAAAGAAAAAAACAGGTTCTCGTAAATCCTCAGAATTACCGGGTATAAAAACCCCAACGCAAAATGCTAGAAATAAATGGAGTAAGTTGTCTGTTGGGCAAAAGGTTCTCAAAGGATTTTATGATATACTCACCTCGGTAAAGAATGCGAAAATTGCTTATGCAGAAAATAATGGGCAATTACTTCCAGGATATCAACCAGAAGTAGGCTTTTTGGGCAGAGATCAAATTGGAGGCAGTTTGGCTCCCTCGCTAGGATTTGTTTTTGGAAGTCAGATAGATATCAGAAACAGGGCGTTAACCAATGGGTGGCTAGTAGGTCCTAGATTAGAGGGAGACGATTATTTTGATAAGACATTTAGTAGAACACATTACAACAAGTTAGATTATAATTTTTCTCTAAAGCCCTTAAAGGATTTAACGATAGAGATTACTGGGAATAAAATCAGAACAAGGAATTTATCACAGCAAATTGATATCAGAAGACCAGAAGATTTGGGAATTAGCATCTCAGATCCTAATGACCCTAGAAATCTTTACGGTGTGATAGACGAGGGAATTCCCTCGTTTGTTCATGGAAACTTTAGCATGAGTTATTCTATGTTTTCTACAGCATTTAAAGATGGAGATCAGCTGTTTCAAGCACTTAGAGATAACAGAATTGCCATTTCTCAGCGCCTTGGAGCTCGTGCAGGGATAGACACCACAAATTCTAATAACCTTAACGACGATGGAACCATAAAAGGTTTTGGAGACTTGAGTCAAGATGTATTACTACCAGCATTCCTATCAGCCTACTCGGGTAAAGGTCCTAATAGTGTAAAGCTAGGACCCTTTAGAGATATTCCTATTCCAAACTGGACACTTCGTTATACAGGATTGATGAAATACAAGTGGTTTAAAGACAATTTTTCGAGTTTTAGTATAGCACATGGATATAGATCCTCATATACCATCTCCAATTTTACAAACAATCTACAGTATGATTCAACCAATCCTTTTGGGTCTGAAAATATAAATCCCTCTTCTGAAGAGATGGATTTTAATTCTGGAATATTAATTTCGTCAGCTACCTTGGTAGATGAATTTAATCCTCTGATTCGAATAGATTTAAAAATGAAAAATTCATTTTCGTTTCGTGGTGAACTGAAAAAAGATAGAACACTCACCTTAAACCTCAACAATGGAACACTCACAGACATTATGGGAACTGAATATGTTTTTGGGTTGGGATATGTGTTTAAAGATGTGAAGATGCGCACCTCTTTTACAGGAAAAACTCAAACGTTAAAAGGAGACATCAATTTAAGAGCCGATATTTCGCTAAGAGATAATATCACCCTCGTCAGATCTATAAATACAGATAACGATCAAATTAGTGGAGGGCAAAAATTATTTTCAATAAAATTTTCTGCAGATTATAGATTAAGTAGTAATTTAACTACATCGTTTTTTTACAATCATCAAACGTCTAGGTATGCTATTTCAACAACATTCCCTAGGCAGTCAATAAATGCAGGATTTAATTTTATATATAACCTAGGAGGAAACTAATCAAAATCTAAATACAAAATGAATATTCCAGCCGATTTAAAATACACAAAAGACCACGAATGGGTGAGAATTGATGGTGATCAAGCTATCGTAGGGATCACCGATTTCGCACAAGGAGAATTAGGAGATATTGTCTATGTAGATATAGATACCCTTGAAGAAGATGTAGAAAAAGATAAAGTCTTTGGCTCAGTTGAAGCTGTAAAAACAGTTTCTGACCTATTCATGCCTCTTACAGGGAAACTGATTGAGTTTAATGAGAAACTTGAAGAAGATCCCGAATTGGTAAATACAGATCCCTACGGAGAGGGGTGGATGATAAAAATTAATATTTCAGACCCCAGTGAAATTAACACTTTGTTAGATGCTGCTGCCTATCAAGAACTTGTTTGAGCGTAACGCGTTATATATTGCAGTTTTTTTTACAGTCATCATAGGGATTCTCAGCTTTATATCCATGCCTACCGAGAAGATGTCTTTATCTTTTTCAGATAAATTTTCGCATTTTTTTGCATACTTTTTTTTGATGGCTACTTGGCTTTATTCAATTAAAGGCTACCAGAACTTTCATAAAAAGATAAAGTTCGTATTTCTGGGATGCTTCATTTACGGCATAATTATTGAAGTATTGCAGGATGCAATTACATCTCACAGAACAGGAAGCTTTTTAGATATTCTTGCCAATACTGCTGGGATGATACTAGCAATGGTTGTATTTCATTTATTTGAAAAAAAGATCTTCCTTAAAAGGTGAATAAACTTCATTCTTTTTTAATGTGATTTGGACTTTTCTATCAAAAAACGAGAGTAATTTAAAAAAGTTTACACGAGTTCTGTGTTAAAAGCTTTCAATCACTTAATAAATTAATTAAATTAGCGAACTATTAAAATTTACAAAGATGGAAATCAAGAAGAGTCCCAAGGCAAACCTAGAAAACTTTAGTAAGCTATTTATGCTTATCGGACTGACTCTAGCCCTATTCTTAACCTTTGTGGCAATCGAGAAAAAAACCTATGAGCGTCAATATGGTGATATGGGTGATGCCGTTATGAACGGAGATTTAGAAGAAGAACCACCAATCACAGAACGCATCGAGCCAGAAATTCCCAAAACACCACCACCACCAACCCCCGAAAAGATTGAAATTGTAGAGGATGAAAAAGAAGTGGAGGAAACAGTAATTAAAACAACAGAAACAGACGAATCAGAAGCCGTAGAAGTAGAAGACATAGAAGAAATAGAAGAAGTAGAAGATGTGATAGAAGATGTTCCCTTTACGATTATAGAGGACGTTCCTGTATTTCCCGGATGCAAAGGCAATAAAGCGACCCTAAAAAAATGCTTCAACCAAAAAATGCAAAAACACTTTTCAAAAAAGTTTGATACTGATCTTCCTAATGATTTAGGTTTATCACCAGGTAAAAAAAGGATTATCATGCTCTTTAAAATAGATAAAACAGGGAATATTGTTGATATTAGAGCAAAAGCACCACATCCAAGATTACAAAAAGAGGCCATTAGAATTATCAAGCTATTGCCAAAAATGACTCCAGGAAGACAAAGAGGAAAGCCTGTAGGTGTAAAATACACCTTACCCATGAGAATTGAAGTAGAGTAACGATAATTTTACCTATCAAAAAACAATCCAGAAAAATCCAGCAATAAAGCTGGATTTTTTATTAGCACGCTATTTGGTGGAGTTCAGATGAAACTATTAAAAATTGTACTGATACAAACAAAACCCAAACAAACATCAGAAAACTACAGTAAGATTTTTATGCAACTAGGATTAATAGTTGCATTATTTGTTGCTTATTTAGTCATTGAGCAGAAAAGCTACCAAAAGAATATTAGCCCATTAGGAGATGTTGTTTTTACTGTAGATCTCGAAGAAGAACGTCCCATTATATAAGTAAAAGAACCTGAAATACCCCCCAAAAAACCCGTAATTCTAGACGATCAGGAGGTTGTAAATGACGATGAAGACATTAAGGGGAACAAAAGGTCTAGCTTCTCGGATAGGCCTTTTTTTATTGACATACTGTTCTATTTTAATGATCAACCATCAGAAACAGAATTAAAAAGAGATTGTTTATGGGCGTTCCCCTTTGGGTCTGTTATCCAAAGATCTTTCTTGATAAATTCAACACCACAAGAAATACGCATACCGCCAACTTCCAATAATGCAGTCAAAAAATTAACCCCTTTTACTGATCTGCCAAAAACATGGTCATAGTGCTAACAAGTCAACTCACTCTCATCTGTATATTGCTTCTCTTGTATTGAATCATCAAAACTTAAAACTATGACCTCTTTAGATTGAGTCAACTCTTCAACATAGGGCTTTGCTTTTTTCCATAAAAACTTACTGTCGTAATTCCCCTTTGATAACTCTTGGGTAATCTTATCATGTTTAATCGATAGTAATGAAGCCATCCCTGTTGCAGTTGTGTAGGAACTTGAGGTAGTCAGATAATCTGTATACAAGTCAACAAAATTTTCCATATCAAATACAATATTAATTATCAACAATTCATAAGTCAAGAATACAAAATCTTAACCTAATCTTGCGTAAGGTGAGTTAATTAAATATTCAAAGAATAAAAATTAGATAAACATTTGTATATCAGCAAAAAAAAATTACCTTTGTATCACAATAGCGTTAAGCCGCTATGAGATTATAAATCTTATTTTTAGGGGGTAGGTTTATAAATTTTCCTCGAACTAAAGTTCGAGGTTTTTTTTGTCCAATTTTTGTACGGATTTTTGCTCAAATAAGCATTATAATAACTGCGAGTTCCAGTAACTTCTTCACCTAAATATGTTGGTTTTTTAAATTCTTCATCAACGTCTTTAAGCTCTATTTCTGCAAGAACTAGCCCCTTATTTTCACCTAAAAACTCATCAACTTCATAAAGATGATCTCCGTTGTTATGGTAATACCTTCTTTTTTCGATCATACTGTGTTCACAAAGTTTAATAAGCTCTGTTGCTTCTTCATAGGAAATCTTCTTCTCCCACTCAAAACGAGTTGTTCCGCTAACATCAGAAATGCCTTTGATGGTTAAAAAGGCAGATTTATCGTGAATTCTTACTCAGACAGTCCTGTTTTTATCAGAATTCAGATATCCCTGTTTGATATGTGAGACTCTGGAACTTAATTTTTTGAATTCTTCACTTATGACTAAAAACTTACGTTCTATCTCTAAACCCATTTATTAATTTTTTACTGTACGAATGTAATTTATTTGGCGTTACTGTATCAATGAAATACAATATATTTGACTTTGGTTTATGTTGAGACAGAAATTACTTTTTTTCCTTATTTTATTTTTTGCTAAGACTACTGGTGCTCAAGTTGATTACAGTGAATCTTGGGAAGACTTTTTTTCTTACAATAATGTAAAAGACTTTGTAAAAGTCGCTAACGTCATATATGCACTCGCTGATAACGCAGTATTTATTTATGATATCGATACACAACAAACACAAAAACGCTCCTCAATTCAGGGATTGTCTGGAGAAACCACTACTGCAATTCACTTTAGTGAAAGTACAAATAGATTGATTATTGGATACGAAAATGGACTAATTGAGGTTGTAGATGATGATGGAAGTATTTCGATTTCGGCAGATATTTTGAACTTCAATCAATCTGGAGCGAAAAGCATTAACCATATATACGAGCAAGAGGGTAAATTATACTTATCGACAGCATTTGCAATCGTTGAGTATGACATTAACGAATTAGAATTTGGTGATACCTTTTTTATAGGAAATAATTCTACAGATCTAGTGGTAAATGAGACAACCGTTTTCAATGGAATGATTTATGCTGCGACAAATGAAGGTATTTTTTATGCAGATATTACCAATCCCAATTTAATTGATTTTAATAGCTGGCAAACCATAACGTCTGGGAATAATGTATTTGAGGAAATAGATGTTTTTAATGATAAATTATATGCTATTTCAGACACCAAATTATATGAGGTGCTCAGTACAAATGAATTGATACTGGTAAGAAATTTTCCTGCATCAGTAGTTGGTATGAAGGCTTCTACTACACATCTTTCTATAGCTTTAAACAACTCATATTTTATCTTAGATTCCCAGTTAACTTCTGTACTTCAAGGAACGGCTTCAGTTGTATTTGATTATAATTTAAATAATGTATATGCAGAGAATAACGAATTGTTTTTAGCAACTCAGCAGTTTGGCATTTTGTTTTCACCCTTTACAGCGCCACTAAATTTTTTAGAGATACATCCAGACGGACCAGTTTCTAATGACATCTTTTCGGTGAGCGCACTCAATAATCACCTATGGGTCGCTTACGGAGGATATTCACCAACATACGCTCCCATTCAACCTAGACTTGGCCATAGTCATTTTAATGGGGAGACTTGGTTTACCCCAGATAATGATCCAGTAAATCCATTTCCAGGATTTGTAGATATAAATATAGACCCCAACAATGAAAATAGAGCATATATATGCAGTTTTGGGTCAACGACCCTTCTAGATACATTTTCAACAGGAGGATTGTTTGAAGTACAGGATGATGAAATTGTTCACTTTTATAATCACTTGAATAGTGATTTAGAAGATCTTATTCCGTTAAATCCAAATGAAGTATCTATTAGATTATCTTCCAGCAAATTTGATTCAATGGGGAATTTATGGGTTACCAACGTAGGTGTTCTAGGTGAACTTAAAAAATTTGTGAATGGATCTTGGTCTAGTTTTAACCTAGATGCTGCAAAGCCTAATAATTCTTTTGGCTTAACTGAAATTGCTATTGGCAGAGATCATAGTGTATGGATAGGCACAAGAGCTGACGGAGTTATAGCGTTTAGCGAAAATGGAAATCGGCTAAGAAATCTTGGCACACAGGAAACCCAAGGAAGTTTGCCTAACTTAAAAGTGCCTACTGTAGCTATTGATAGAGATAATAGAGTTTGGATTGGAACTATTGCTGGAATGGTAGTTTACAATAACGTATCAGGAGTTTTTGAAGCAGATGTTGTAGATGCACAACCAATAATTATTTTAGATGACGGAACTCCAAGAAGACTCCTAGGAGAACAACATGTAACTTCAATCGTAGTTGACGGGGCTAATAATAAGTGGTTTGGAACAGACAATGGAGGGGTTGTATATACCAATCCAAATGGACAAACCACCATCGCTACTTTTAGTCCAGAAAATTCGCCTTTACCCTCTAACAGAATTGTAAAGATTGCTGTGGATAAAAGCTCGGGAAAGGTGTTCTTTGCTACAGATAGAGGTATTGTGGCCTATAAGAGTAATGTTTCTCCGTTTGGTGAGGAACTAGGAGATGTATATGCGTACCCAAACCCTGCTCGAAAGTTTCATGATACCGTCACTATAGACGGTAGAAACGGAACAGGACTCCCAAGGGGAACAAATGTGAAGATATTAGATATTGCTGGGACGCTTGTATATGAAACTAATGTTATAGAAGGTCAAGAATTGAAAGGAGGAAAAGTGGTTTGGGACAAAACGAATCTGGCGGGTAAAAGGGTAGCGTCAGGAATTTATATTGTACTGCTAGCAAGTGATGATGCCACACAAACTACTACTACAAAAATTGCAATCATTAATTAATGGCAATTATTTCCACACAAGCAATTGTCATCAGCTCAATCAAATACGGAGAATCAAGTTTAATTTCAAAGCTCTACACAAAAGATCTCGGACTCACTTCGTATGTAATAAAAGGAATTTTAAAATCTAAAAAAGGAACGTTAAAGGCGGCCTACTTTCAGCCTCTAACACTCCTTTCGGTAGTGGTGAACCACCATGAGAAAAGGAATTTACACTCTATTAGAGAAGCACAAGTCAGCTATGTATATAAAACCATTCACACAGATGTTGCCAAACAGTCGATAGTGATGTTTTTATCAGAAGTCCTATCAAGTTCTATACAAGAACAAGAATCGAATAAATCACTCTATGAATATCTAGAGAATGCTTTTTTGTGGTTAGATAACCACAATAGTGTTTCTAATTTCCACTTACTATTTTTACTCAATTTTACAAAATTTCTAGGGTTTTATCCAGATCAAAATACTCAATGTAAAGAAGGATTTCATCTAAGAGAGGGAATTTTCACAAACGAGTTTACAACTGAAAAGGAAATAGTCACCGGTGATCAAATAACCCAACTAAAAAAACTTTTAGGCATAAACTTTGATACACTTACTTCTGTCAATTTTTCTAAAGAGCAAAGACAAGAAGTATTACGAATGTTAATTCGATATTTTGAGTTACATTTGGGCGGATTTAAAACTCCCAGATCTTTAGGTGTTTTAGAAGCTGTTTTTAGCCGATGAAGAAGTTTGGATTTTTTGTGTTTATATCAATAACAATCAACGTTTTATCTCAAGATATTGAGGTTTTAGATAAGGAGACAGGAAGGCCAATTAATAATGTTACTGTCTTTACACAGTCCGAATCTTTCAACTCTTTTACTAAAGAAGATGGCAAAGTAGATATCAGCGATGTAGGTACTGACCAACTATTGATTTTTTCTCACATTTCCTATGCAATCAAGCGCATCAAAAAATCACAAATCCAACAAAATAACATGATTGTTTACCTCACAAGAGGTTCTGAGCAATTAGACGAAGTTGTACTATCAGTTTTCAAAGGTGATGCAAAGACCAATAGAATTGCTGAACAAATAGCAGTTGTTACCACCAAAGATATAGAACAGATTTCACCACAGACATCTGCAGATATTTTGGCAGCTGTTCCAGGAATAAAAGTTCAAAAATCCCAGTTTGGAGGTGGAAGTCCTGTTTTAAGAGGAATGGAATCCAACCGAGTACTCCTCGTTGTAGATGGTGTTCGAATGAATAATGCAATTTATAGAAAAGGACATTTACAAAATGCTATCACAGTAGCCCCAAATCAGCTTGATAGAACCGAAATTGTGTTTGGACCATCTTCGGTTGTATATGGATCTGATGCACTGGGAGGTGTTATTCACTACTATACAAAAACCCCCAGTCTATCTGCTGATAAGGAGATTAATACAAATATTTTTAATCGATTTTCATCTGCTAATAATGAAATTACTACCAATGCTTCTGTAGAGCTGAGTTCTAAAAAATGGGCGTCATTTACCAGTTTTTCTTATAGTGATTTTGGGGATTTAAATATGGGTAAGAATAGATCACACGGCTTTCAAGATTGGGGGAAAGTCTTCATGTATTCAGAAAATACAGATACTTTTCTTTCGGCAACTCCGTCAGTAAATAATGACCCTAATCTTCAGCGAAACACTGGATATGAACAGACAGATATACTACAAAAGTTCTACATTCCTTTAACGCCACAATCAGATTTAAAAGTTAATCTGCAGTACTCAACATCAACAGATATTCCAAGGTTTGACCGCTTGGATGAGCAATCTTTGGGAACATTAGAATTTGCAGAATGGTACTATGGCCCACAAAAGCGATTATTGATCTCACCACAGTTAAATATCCACTCAGTTCCTCTGAGTTGGATGGATAAAGGAACTTTTACACTAGCATACCAAAATATTCAAGAATCGAGAATTCAGAGAAGATTTGGGAGTTTAGACAGGCTACACAGAAAGGAACAAGTAACTGTTTTTAGCCTTAATGGTGATTTTTCTGTGGCGCTGACTAAAGACAAGAAAAGGAACTTAAGTTATGGATTTGAACTGTCTCATAACGGTGTAGATTCAAATTCTTATGGAAAGACATTATTTGTTATTGGTAATGAAATTCTTGGATTTTCAGATAATTTTAATATTCAGTCTAGGTATCCTGATGGGGGAAGTAGTTATAACAGTTCTGCCCTTTATGCAGGCTACAGACAAGACCTAAA
The DNA here is from genome assembly GCA_964228785.1 of Flavobacteriaceae bacterium. GTDB lineage: Bacteria > Bacteroidota > Bacteroidia > Flavobacteriales > Flavobacteriaceae > Polaribacter. The sequence goes on along the minus strand of CAXRAW010000020.1, from coordinate 9,740 downwards.
TCCGAAGTCAACCTTAAATACAGGTCTTCGATTTACCAGAACCAATCTAGAAGCAACCTGGATTGATCAGAGTTTTGTCATCCTTCCAACGTCAGATATAAAATTAAATAATTCAGCCTTCACTGCGACTGTGGGTTATGTATTTAAACCTAATAAAAATTGGCAACTGAATGGTGTTGTCTCATCAGGATTTCGCTCACCCAATATTGATGATATAGGAAGGGTTCGAGAAAAAAATGGTGATGTAACGGTTCCAAATGTTTTTTTAAGACCCGAATTTGCATACAATGTAGAAATTGGAATACAGAAGTATTTTAACGATAGAAAGTTTCGCCTAGGATTCAATGCATACTACACTTTACTGGAACATTACATTATTCGAGACGATTTTGTAGTGAATGATACTTCAACAATATTATATGATGGTGAAGTTGGAAATCTAGTAGCCAATCAAAATAGGAAAACAGCATACATTTTTGGCTACACTGGCAGCTATCAAGGAAAACTGTCCGAAAAGATTAATACGTCAGGTTTTATTACATACACCAAAGGACGAACTTATGATACTGATGAACCCTTATCATCAATACCACCTCTTTTTGGACAATTCGATGTAAATTATGCTGACGGCAAGCTTCAGTTAGGAGCAATCCTGCGGTTTAACAGTAAAAAAGACATCTCTGATTTTAATCTCACTGAAGGAATTGACAATCACGATTTGACTCCAATTGTAAATCCCAATGCCATGAGAGATATCGATATTTACTTTGGTTCTCCTAGTTGGGTGACTTTAGGGTTTAATAGTAGTTACGCCTTTAATCAGCATTGGAAACTTCAAGGAATAATTGGTAATCTTTTTGATGAGCATTACAGGGAATTTGCATCAGGAATTTCTGCTCCTGGAAGAAATTTTTCCTTTTCCCTAGTCACTACCTTTTAGGTTTTCGATTTCCCTCTTTATCAAAGTGTTGATTCAATAGATTTTCCGTTTTGATAATACAAACCAACAATGTAAAAAATAAAAAAGCCATGGGGAACCACGAGTCCATTAAATTTTGATATAGATAAGTAAGTAACATAGATGCCAGAAAACCAATAGCGCTGTAACTTAATAGTGTTTTGTTGAATACAGAATTGGCAAACTCCCAAATATCTTGATTTTGCGTTGTTCTTGGTGTTCTGTAACCATAAAAGTTATTGATCTTCTTTGGCGGGAAAAGGTTAAAAATAATGCTCATTAAAAACAATAGCCCGTTTACACTAAGCACATAAATGTAAGTATTCATATCATTTGGTTTTTGGTCGCATGAGGCCCTCTTGAGCCAGTGAGGCAACTAATATTCCGTTTCTTGTGAAAATATTAGCAGTAGCAAATCCACGAGCTCCAGACGCGCTGGGTGATTTTGCAGAAAACAGCATCCAATCGTCAAAATCAAAATCCCTAAAAAACCACATAGAATGGTCTAGACTGGCCATTTGGGTGTTATGATAACTCGCCTTACTCTTATGAGGATTTAATGCTGCATTCAAAATATTATAATCGGAAATGTAGGTGAGAATCTGCTGCTTAACTGAGAGGCTTGGGTTTTTTAATACCCCTTTTGGTTTAAACCAAACTTCTTCAACAGGTGGGAGATCTTCTCTCTCTAAAAGATTTGGAATGATCACTGGTTTGAAATCTACTGGACGTTCTAAACTTAAAAATGATTTCATCTTGTCTGGAATAAAATTACCAAATTCTTCTGCGATTTCACTCCAACTTAACAGATCCTCGGGTGGTTTAATCATTATATTGATCTCTTCTTGATGATTATACCCCTCCTCTTTTTTATGAAAAGAAGCCGCCAAAATAAAGATCGTTTTATTTTTTTGGCTCGCAGTGACTCTTCGTGCGGAGAAGCTACCTCCATTTCTCATCTCGCTTACATGATAAATAATTGGGATATCCAGATTACCAGGAAGTAAAAAATAAGAGTGAAGCGAATGAACAATTCGCTCTTCTCTAATCGTTTGATAAGCGGCATGAAGAGCTTGAGCCAAAACCTGCCCTCCAAAAACATTAGGGCTCCCAATAGTTTTACTATTTCCCGAAAAGGTGTGAGTATTGATGATTTCGAGACTCAGAATGTGCAAAAGTTCATTGATATTCTTCATAAGTAAATAATATGCCTTTTTAAAAAGAGGCTTTTATTTGAATTCAATAAGTTGAGTACGCAGCAAAAATACCCTTAAAAATTGATTCGTCATTATTTTTTTATGGTGGATGTAAATTGCCAAATGCTCTAGAACTGCAACAATGTTTCCTAAGTAAAACCTTTTGCGTTCTTGTAGAGAGAAGCTCTTTTTAAAAATTATTGTTGTCCGATAAAACCTAAAGATAATCAGAAATACATAGGAAGACAGCTCAGCAGCAATTTTAATTGGTGACAACAACGGAACCATCACAACACCCTACACCACAGGTGATGGAATCACCGGAATTAAAGGAAGATTAAGTTCATTTGCTGGCGTTACACAGTTCGTTCCAGTAAAAGACCCCGGAGCAGCATCTTCAACAGGAAATGTAATCACCCCTCAAACAGTAAGCATTGCAGTATTACTTGCAAACTTAGACGACCATGAATCTGAGTGGATTACCATCAACGATATCACATTCCAGCACATCATTATTTTAAGGGCGTTCCCCTGCGGGTCGTGCTATCCGCTGTATCTTTTTTGTCTTATCAGGACAAAAAAGGATGCCGCTGCTATCGCTTCTATGTTGTAATCCTAGAAAAAGTTCAATAATTTCTTTCCTCTGGTTTCTAATTTACTGTTCATCAGTATTTTTTTATCTTCTTTATTTTAAAACTAGCCATGATGACGATCATGGCTTGTTGAACTGGAGACAACTTTTAGGACCTAAGTCCGTTAAAAAAGTTATCCTATTTCAACAATGCCCAGATTGTTTTTTTGATGTAAACTATAACATCAACCTTCTATCTGCGATCTTCTCTATCAAAGTCGCATTTCCTCGAATTAAATTATTATAGGTAAAAGTCGCAGACTAACTTAGAAACGAACTTCCCATTCTACTGTGTGGGTGTCGCAAGCGATAGATAACGATCTTTTAAAATTTGTATTGATTCTATAGTGTTTTTATTCAACCATTGCTTTAACATAAGGTGTTTGATTTTTTAATACCTATCTAAACCAATATAAATATTTTGTCCGCTGTAATCTAATTTTGTAACTGTTTTTTCCATGATTGTCGTATTTATACGATATTGATGGAAAGATAAACACTTAACTTTGGGTTAGATATTACAAACATAAGGGCTAACGCAGTGTCTAAGATACTTTTTTAGAAATATGACAAAGAGGCGATAAAATTGATACCGCTTTTTTAAGACAGATGATTAAAAATACCACTTCTATTAAGAATATTATATCGACAGTAAAAGAATAATAATCTAAGTACACCACCACTAGCTTAAGAGCTAGTTAAACCATGAAATCTACCTTTTATCGAATTATTATCAACAATTTATCGATAATTTTGCCTAATATCTCAGGTTTTATCTAAATTTGTAACAAAATAACAATATATGCACTCGTATTTTAACAGACTAAATAATGACTTGAGCAGCAAAGTCTGTTAACATTGATCTGCTTGATTTAAACATGTGAATTTCAGGTTGAATCCCAATGAAGCTAATGAATCATATTTCGTTTTTCTACAATGCTAAAAAATTAATAAAACAGATGTTTAGCATTTTGATGATCTATGACAACTATTCTCAACCCCCGTTCATACAATAACGATAACAATAACATTTGGCAGGGTTTCCTGCCTTATACTTGTAAATTATATGTAACATGAATTTTCTCTCTTTCATTAGAATAGGTTTTAAGACAAAGCTAGTTCTATGTGCCGGTATAATCATACTGTCTTTAGTGTTAACCTCATTTTCCAGCGTGAATGGTCTTGCACATGATGATAGTGATGCGATAGAGTTACTAACCGATTTAGACTTCAGAGATAGTTGTACACTATCGGCAACCATTCTCACAACTGACATTAGCTGTTCAAATGCTACAGGAACAATAGAAGTTATCAATCCAACAGGTGGTACTGCCTACGAGTACAGCTCTGATGGAGGAACCACATGGCAAGCTAGTGGGAGTCTGACAAACCTGATAGTAGGCAACTATTCTGTGTTTATTAGAGACAGCAATAACACTTCATGTACACAAAATTTAGGTGATGTTACGATCATCGATACCCGAGGTACGACAGATACCGATGGTGATGGTGTTTTAGATACTTGTGATCTAGACGATGACAATGATGGTGTGTTAGATACGAATGAGGGATGTCAAGCCTTGTCGCCAGTTCCGTTCAGTTTTTTAAACTCGACTTTTACAGATAGTGGTAACTCAGGAGGTGTGGGAGATCAAATGATATATCATAACGTTACTACATTCAATGGTAAACAAATTGATTTGCAACTTACCGTCATTTCTAATTCAAATGCGGCAAATGTAAATGCTAATATTTCTGGTTTTACTTTTAATAGCTCTTTATATCAAATTCATTTAGAGGGTAGTGGTACATCAGCAATTAGTGGAACTGTAGCAATACAATTTTCATATCTAGAATCTGGAACCAGCAATCCAGTAGATGTTTCAGGAATTTATACATGGCAAGATATAGACGGTAATGGTGAGTCAATTACCTTTGTAGAGTCTGATCTACATCAGTATCAACTATCAACAGATACCCAAGTAACCGTAGATTCTGTAAATAATGAAATTAATTTTCAATCTACACATGTATACGGTCCTTTAACTGAAGAAAAAATTTGGGCAGTTATAACAACACAACCACAAAGTAGTTTTATCGTTGAAGTGGAAAAAAGAAATGGAAATACGGGGTACATTTTTACTAGCAATACATTAAATTCTGCTGCTACACCTGTAGAATTAAACCAACTTAATTTAACTTGTAGTAATGATTCAGACGGAGATACAGTGCTTGATCACCTAGACTTAGACAGCGATAACGATGGTATTCCAGACAATATAGAAGCACAAAGTACAGCAGATTTTACTGCCCCAGCTTCTGATAATGCTGCTACTTACTCAACAAACAATGGGCTTAATTCTTCCTACATCACCTCAAATGGAATAACACCAATAGATACAGACGGAGATGGTTTGCCAGATTTTATAGATTTAGATAGTGACAATGCACAAACAGATGACACCACAGAAGCAGGTCTAACAGTTAGTAATAACGATTCAGATAATGATGGTTTAGATGACAATAACGACAGCAATAATGGTGTTTATGGTCCCGCAAATGCAGGAATTACAGACCCTATAAGTACATATCCAAACAATGGACAAGAGATCAATTTTAGAGTGGCCTGTGAAAATGGAACTACAGATGCAGGACTATGTATTTTATACGAAGGAAGAGTATTTGAAGATAGTGGAGCTGGCGCCGGTGGTATTTTTGGAGATTGTATAGAAAACGGAGACGAAAACTCACTAAATCTTCCTGATGGGCTATATGCCAATGTAGTTCAAGGGAGTACCTTAATATATTCTAGTTTACTAGATAGCTCTGGAAACTATCAAATACCGCACTTAGAAGATGGCAACTACGAAGTAGTTATTACAACAGACCCTTTAAGTACAAGCGCATCTTTGCCACACTTATATAGTTTTGGAGCTGACGGATGGTACTTTATATCAGTAACAAATGATGCTGTTACCTCCCCTAGTAGCATCCCTACCATTTGTATTCAAAGTTGTGAGTTTGGGAAAATAAGTACAGAACAGTATGCAAGTACCTCACTTGGTGGTTGGGATATCGGAGCTACTGTAGCGTCTCCAAATGTTGAAGGAGCACCTGATGGTGTTGGACAAAACCTATATGGAGCTGGAGGTTCTTCAATCTCATTAGAATACGCTACAACTTTTAGTGCTGGTTCTGAAATAACCATTACAGGAAGGTACAATGACTCAAGAAACGGTGGATTATATTTGACATTTAGTACTGATGGCGTAAACTACACTGCTAATTCTTCTTTAATTACTGGCTGGACTTCTAACTCTGTATATGAAGATATAAACTATACCATACCTACCTCGCTAACAGATAACTATAGTTTTGTTAAAGTGTCAGGAAAAGATGGAAGCTCTTATTACAATATAGACGCTGTAAAAGTAAGCTATGAATTTTGTAATGACTGTCCTACGGGGATAGATGCACCAGTACTAAGTGCAACAACCATTACCAATGATTGTAATGATGCTGTTAATCCTCAAACCATGGATCTCACCAGCATTACTGCGAGCAACCTCCCTGCCAATACAACCTTAACTTGGCACACAGGAGTTCCAGCTACAGACGCCAACAAAGTAAGCGCTCCAGCAACTGCTGTAGCAGGCATTTACTATGCGTCTTTCTATAGTCTCACTAGCCAGTGTTACACACTAGATGGTGAAGCTGTCACCTCTGTAACTGCAGACGAAGATTCTGATTGTGATGGAGTGCCAGATTCCACTGATATTGATGATGATAATGATGGGGTGTTGGATACTGAGGAATCAAACAATACAGCAAATACAACAAACATTCAAACTGATGAAACTTGGAAAAAGAGTACGGTAGAAAATGCATTTGAAGGAAGTTCATTTAATGGAGTTAGCTTTGGAGATATTCCTAACAGCTCTACTTTTACAGAAGATGTAATAATTGGCAACGCAGCAAATGGAACAATAACAGGAGTAGATAAAATAGAGGCTCCTGTAAACAAACAAACCTACTATAGAAAAACATTTACCATAACAAATACAACAGGTTTCAAAGAAGCTATTATAAAAGCCTCTAGAGATAATCATTGCCAAATATTTATTAATGGAAATGATGTTGCTAGAACAAATGGTACAACAGATGTTGGTGCTATTTTTGGTTTAAAAATTAATGAATCGGGTGCTAATCAGAATGGTTATAACCACACTGCTTTTGCAACTTTTACCCCAGTTAATGCAAACAATATTTTTGTTGAAGGTGAAAATGAAATCATACTTGTACTTGATGACTTCGGAGGAAGCGCAGGTTTTTCTATAGACTTAGACTTGACATTCTATACAGACACCGATGGAGACGGCATCCCAAACAGCTTAGACCTAGATTCAGATAATGATGGTATACCAGACAATATAGAGGCACAAGCCACCCAAGTATATATTCCACCAGGGACATTTGCAGATGCCAACTCAGATGGAGTCAATGATGTCTATGCAGGTGGCTTAACTCCTGTCAATACAGACGGGGCAGACATTCCAGACTATTTAGATCTTGACTCAGACAATGATGGTGCTTTTGATATCGCAGAATCTGGATTGGCAAACAACGATTCAGACAATGACGGACAGACCAACGGTAATGTAGGCGTCAATGGATTAGACAACGATGCCACCATAGAAGCTTCAGATGACTATAGCGATGTGAATGGTCTTTCACACGATGGTACTAATTTCCTATTAGCAGATACAGATGGCGACTCAGACCCAGTTCTAGGCGGTGATTTAGACTTTAGAGATGCCATACAGGAGTTAGGAAATCTGATGATCACACAAGTCTATGAGAATTCAGGTCATAGAGCTATTGAACTCACCAATTTTGGAGCCACTACCATCCCAACGGGATATATCAGGGTAGCATTATACCAAGATATTGGCTCAGGATTTTTAGGAGAAATAACCCCTACATCTACTTACACAGTCCTTGGAGCATTGGCAACCAATCAGTCTGTGGTGATCACATCTGCTTCCTTTAGCGGTGCGAACATCAACAATGCACCAGTACAAGAGCAGGATGCCAGCATTACTAACTTTGGTGAAGGTGACGATGTCATTATTCTGAGTACTACTACAGACGAAACAGCTTGGACAAATCGCTATGATGTGCTTCGAGACTTTACCGATACCTCTTCCTATGTAAGAACAGATGATGTTACTCAAGGCAATACGACATATAATGCATCAGAATGGATTGTCTTTAAGGATGATGTTTTAGATCCGTATAGGTCTGCTACAAGTGGAGGTGCAGAGCGTCACCCACACGATCCGTTAGTGTCAGAGGTCTCTAATAGCAATACAGATAAAAATCAAGGCTTAGGATACCACCGCACAGGTGAAACCACTTATACAGGTGGTGCTTGGAACAATGGTTTGCCAGATCGCTCAAGAAGCATCATTATCTCTGAAGATTATAACCATTCAGGGTCATCGTTATCAGCCAGACAGCTAACGGTGAATAATAGTAGTACTCTATCCATTACAAACAACCTACTAATCGTTACAGAGAGCATTTATTTGGAAAGTGCCAATGATGACATACGATTGATCGATTCAAGAGGTACCACTCCAATTGGACAATCACAACTAATCACCACACATTCAAACAGTACACAAGTATCAGGAAATGGAAGGCTCATGGTAGATCAAAACTCAGAAAATCCCTCAATATATCGTTACACTTACATGGGAACTCCTGTAAATACAGTAGGAGGATCTACTTATACTATTGCCAGTGTGATGAAAGATGGTAGTATTCCTACCTCTACCGCATCTGACATTATAGACATGGCCTTTACAGCAAATCATGACGGTAGTCCAACAAGCCCCATTACCATCTCTAACCGTTGGATATATACTTATGGGACTTCGGCAGCATGGTCGCAAAAGGGGAGCAGTGGAGACATTCCACAGTCAGATGGGTTTACTATAAAAGGACCAGGGCAACCACAAAACTATACCTTTGTAGGAACTCCCAAAGACGGGTTGATTCAAACAACAGTAGGAGCCAATCAATCTTATTTGTTAGGAAACCCCTATCCTTCTGCAATCAGTGCGATGAGATTTATAGAAGACAATGATGCTACTACCACAGGCACACTCTTCTTTTGGGAACAGCACGAAAGTGCCAATGGAGAAAACAATGCCGCAGGGCATTATGCCAGTGGTTATGTAGGAGGATACTCCATTAGAAACATTGCTACGGCAATTGCTGCTAACCAACCTGTCTCTGGGACTGCTGGATTAGGAAATGGAACTTACAGAGCCCCTAAACCCTATATCCCAATCGGACAAGGATTTTTTGTAACGGGAAATGGAACAGGCGGCACCATCACATTTAACAACGCACAGCGTGAATATAAGCAAGAAGGTGATGATGCAATATTTTATAAAAACGGAGGATCAACAGGAGCTAATACCTCAGTACTCAAACTAGGGCTGGATTATATGCATCAAGAGGAAAATACCATGTTTCACAGACAAATAGGAATATCGTTTATGGAAGGTCTCAGCTTTGGATATGAGCCAGGGTACGATTCTCCTGCTTACGATCTTGGAGATACAGACATGTACTGGGAATTTGAGGGAGACGATACTCCTTACGTTATTGCGGGAGTTCAGCCTATAGGCCAAGACTTAGAAGTTCCCTTAACCGTGGTTATGGGATACACAGGAGAAGTAAGCATTGGCATTGATGAGATAGAAAACATCAATAGAGAAGTGTTTTTGGTAGACAAAAACCTTGATGGAACAGAAGTATCATATGCAATTAGTGATGAATTGGTCACACTTAATTTAGAACAAGGAACGTATCAAGATCGTTTTTTCATCACCTTTAGTAGTGAAACACTAGGCAACGATGAAAATCTGTGGAGTTCTCAACT
>CAXRAW010000019.1:0-6088 GCA_964228785.1 Flavobacteriaceae bacterium | reverse complement strand
AAAATCTTTGAACATTACCTCAAAGCATTATCAGAATTTAAACCTAGAGAATATAAGGTTGTTGTTATTGATAATGCTGCTTTTCATAATACTACCAATATTGAAGTTCCTGATAACATCTATTTGTTAAACATCCCCGCTTACTCTGCTGAACTCAATCTTTGTGAGCAAATTTGGCAGTACATTAAAAAACGATACAAAAACAAAACCTTTGAAGATATGCAAGAACTTAGACAGCGGCTATGGGATATGGTCTGTAAAATGCAAAACGATTTGATAAAATCAATTGTGGCTAATAAAAAATACAAAAAAATTATTTATAGCAACTTATTATAGATTTGGTATCAGATAGAAGGAGGTGTTATAGACGGAATTGGACATGCCATGTATGGAAGCTATGAGTTTAAAAACGGAGAACCACTAGCGAGTAATTTTGATCACTATCGACTGATTCGTATGATGGAAACACCGCAAGTAGAAGTTCACTTTATTCAAAATTCAAAGTCCCCTATAGGACTAGGAGGGCCAGGGCTTCCACTAGCAGGTGTCGCAGTAGCAAATGCGATTCAAGTGGCTACAGGAAGAAGAATATTAAAGCAGCCCTTTATTAGCGAATTAGAGATAGGATAATTTTAACAGCTGTTGGTAAGCTTCTAAGGTATCTACATCAAAAAAAGGTGTTTTAGAACGGAGTTCCAAAACCTCTTTTTTGTAGGTTTCAATAAGAATCTTCGCACCGTTCTCATCGGTTAATCGAGATAATCTCCTGAATAAAGACTTATCAAAAATAGCTGGAACACCAGCAGTACCTTGTTCGTATGTGGTCTGAATAATTCTCTTACCAGCATTTTTAGACAATGCAATCATATCCTCGTAATGTGAGGATTCCATCAGTGGGAGATCACCTAATGTAATTAAAACACGATCAAATAACTCCTTCTTTTTAATGAGTTCAATGCCCTTACTCAACGAGCTCCCCATACCTTCTTGCCAGTTTTCATTCATCACAACCTTCACAGGAAGTTCCCTTAACATAGGCATGATTTCTTTAAAATATGCCCCTAGAACCACAAAAACTTGAACTTTTTCTACCGATTCAAATTGCTTAATTTTTTCCAACAAAAGATTAGACTCTTTGTAAGGTAATAACTGTTTGGGCTTTCCTATCCGCTTGGATGCTCCTGCAGCTAGGATAAGAACGGCTGTTTTTGACATGGTTTATTGATGAATTCTTGTAGATTTTCCCCTCAAAGATATAGGTTTTTGTTTTCTAATAACAGTTAAGATTTCAGCAATGATAGAAATAGCAATCTCTTGTGAGGTGACTGCCCCTAGATTAAGTCCCGCTGGACCATATAGCCGATCAAAAATTGTATCTGGAACATCCCCATTTATTTCAAGCATTTCACGAATCAGTTTTTCCCTTCTTTTGCTTGGACCCAACAATCCAACATAGGGAATATCTTTATCACCAACCGCAGATAAGTATGTAAGATCCTTCACATAGCTATGGATCATCAGCATAATCGCTGTCTGAGCGTCAAATTCTCGAAATTTTAACCCCTATGCGTTAACACTCAAACATTGTGAAGCATCAGGAAAGTTTTCTATCGACTTTGGATCATCGGGAGGGGCAATAATATCCACTCCCCAACCCGTAGAAGACGCACACTTGCAGAGCTCAACAGCATCGTGTTCTGCACCCACAATAATTATTAAACCCAGGTGCAATCGTTTGTTCAAAAAGATCAAGAGCGTCTTTATCAAAAGCGGTTGGGTGGAGAGGATACGATTTTCTGTTAAAATGAAATGTAGAAACTCCCATATTTTTCTGGGCCTTTTCCTTAGAAAAACAGGTACTAATTTTAAATGCTGTTCTCGAATTGCACTGTTCCTCAAACACCTCAAAAAAAGGATTATCAGGATCAAAAGGTTCTATCAAAATATACAAGACTCCCTCACAGCCCAACCGATAGCGGCCATCATAAACCATTAACTTGGGGAGATTTGTTGCAAATACCGACTCAGCTTGTCGCAGCACTTCTTTTTCCACACATCCCCCACTCACAGCGCCAATCATCTTACCATTACGCTGGATAGACATCCGAACACCAGATTTTCTGTAAGAAGAACCATCCAGAGCCACCACAGAAGCTAAAACAGTATCAATACCCTTTATCCGAGCGAGTTTGGCCGACCTAATAATGCCCTTGAGTTCATGAAGCATAACAGCAATGCAAAATATGAATTTTAGCCTGAAACAAGAAGAACACGGTGATTCCCGTAGCGCAAAAACCTATCTTTTTGATGGGCGTTCCCCTTTGGGTCGCGCTATCCGCTATATCTTTTTTGCCTTGTAAGGACAAAAAAGGATGCCGCTTTTATCGCTAACGCAGCGCTAAAAAACCCTTTTTACAGAATAACTATATTTGGTGAATCATTTTGCCTAAAAGTAATAATTTATGGCATTTTGAAATGAACATTTACTCGTTTAATCTGCGATATACTTTAGAACCAGAATTGAAGTGATTTAAACTTTTTGAATAGAGTGCTGTATATCAGCAAGTTATAAAAAATTGAATTTTTTACAAGTATCTGGTTATTAAATAGTTAAGCCAAAAGTTTAAAACGCCTCATTTTGAGAATTTTAACTCAATCATGAATACTATCGTAAATCTTTTATATTTCCAACTGCAATTATCACATCATTTTCAATATCATCTATTCGGTTTAAAATTACATTCAAATAGCCGTCTCCTAAACGTTTTCTTAAGTTAATAATATTTTCTATTAACTTATTATAATCCTTGTTTCTTAAACTTAACTTTCTTAAGGCGTTAGTAGGCAGTGTTTTATATTTACTTATATCTTTTAAAAGTGTATCAATAAAGGAAACTAATTCTTGATTTAAATCGTCTCTTTTTTCTTTTAGTAGAGTTTTCAAAGCAAATTTAGCTTGGTTAGAATGCGCTAATTCACTTCTTCCAGGTTTATGGTTGGGCTTAAACTTTTTTATGGACTCATACGAATTCCAAAACGCACTATTTAACGGCAAATGTTCTTCATTAGGGCCACATTTTACATATTTAATTAGTTCTTCAAAAGTTTTTTCCAATGGCTTGTCATTCGGTTTTTCATTCTCGTATTGATGCACAATTGAAAATAAGGCCATTCCTTTTTTCCTTAAAACAACCACATTATTTTCCTCAAATTCTTTGGAAGTTTTAACTCTATTTGGTAAATCGCTAATTTTCTTGATTACTTCTGGATGAGATTCAACAATTTGATTGTAATCATTTCTAATAATTGTTGAAGTACTCAATTCCTCGTTCTCTTCTGGATTTATACTGGTCTTTAAGTACAATGCACTTGGTGTTGGTTCCTCGTCTGCATCAAATATTTTAGAGTCTTCTCCCAATGCATTATGAATCAAGAACATTTTTTGTTGGGCAATTTCTCTACTTTTTACAATATCCGAACCTTGGTCAGTAGGGAAGAAGTTGTAAATGAATAACTCATCAAAAACTTTAGCACTCATTCTATTGATTCGTCCAACACGCTGAATCACACGAGTTGGATTCCAAGGAATATCGTAATTGATGATTAATCCAGCACGATTTAAATTAAAACCTTCCGAGAGTTTATCACTTGTGATTAATACATCAAAATCATCTACTTGTTCATTGTGTTTTGCATTAAAATTTGCATCTAATTCCTTTGCAAATTTTTTGGTAATTCCACCATCACAAAACATTGCACGACCTAATAATTCCTTTTCAAAATATTTTTGAAGATGACTTACAGTATCCGTGTATTCTGTAAAAAGGATGACTTTTCGTTTTGGGCTAGTTTTATGATTTAAAACATCTTTTATCGTTTCCAAAACTGCTTCACGTTTTGGGTCATTTTCAATGATATTTAAATCTATAATTTCTTGTTCAATGTGTTCAAACAGTTTTATGTCACTTTTAATATCATCGATAAACTCTTTTTTAAATTGAAAGTTCTCAATTTCGTAAATTTTGGTATGCTTCGGTTGAGTTTTGTTTTTAGCGTTTCGCTCAAATTCTTTTAAAGCTTCTTTGATGGCTTCATAAGTAAAATCGCCAGCATCGTCTGAATCGTCATAAATATTCTCAATTACCTTTCTGTCCATTACATATTTCCCAGATTTTTCTATGAATGACAATACCATTTTGTTAGTACGTAAAAAGCGTTGAATACTTTTCTCAAATGCTCCAAATGAACTTTCAAAGCGCTTAACCAGTAAACGTCGCATAAAGTTGAATAAGTTTCGCTGTTGTTGGAAAGTTCTGTTGTCGTCTTCCGAAAGCTTGTCTTCGACTTCTTTTAAACTTTCATATTCATTTGGTTTATAAATCGCTCCTTTAAAATGACCTTTTTCTGAAAAATAATCTCGAATAATCCGATTGTAAAAATCAGATTGTTCAGAAGTCAATTCATAAAACTGCTCTTCTGGGTCTTTAACTTCCGATAGATTACTGATTTCCTTTTTGTACTCAAAATCTGTTTTTAAGTCCAACCTGTTTCGTCTAATAACAACTGGCGTTATTTTCGTCTTAATTTCATTTGCCATTTTTGAAACCTCAGCCTTTACTCTGGAAATATCGATTTCACTATCACCAAACATTTTCACAAAGTCTTTTCTAGCTTTATCTCTTTTTTCTTGTTGTATGCTATTATGGTTTTTAAGAATATTAGATAAGCGCTTAAAACAGTAATTATAATCGTTAAATAATCCTTCCAAATCATCATTTAAAGTTATTTGTGATGCTCCAGGAACAATGAATAGCTTTAACAATGAAAACACATCTGCTGGCGAATTATTAAATGGTGTAGCGGTTAATAGTATTACTATTTTACCTCTACAAACTTCCCAGAGTGCTTCATAGGCTGATGTATCTTGATTTCTGAATTTATGGGCTTCGTCAACAATGATAACTTGATATTCCAGATTGTTTTTCTGAATACTTTCGGCAACTGCTTCCAAATTTCCAGAGCTTTCAATATCCCAATTATAGAGTTTAAATCGATTCCAATATTCCCACCAACCAGAGTTTTCTTTTTTGCTACCAATCAATCCTGGTGGACATAATATCAAACCTCTTTTGCCTAATTGATTGGCAATTAATGAAGCAATCACAGATTTGCCTAAACCAACCACATCTGCGATGATAACACCATTATTGTGCTCAATCTTGTTCATTGCTTCATTTACCGCATCCAGTTGGTATTGGTATTTTTCAAAGCCATTTTCATCTAATAATCGTGTGACCGAATCGTTTATCTTTTTGGCTTCTTGAAGTTCTATGTAGGTTTTTAAAATAAGTGCATAGGCTTCAAAAGGTGTTATGAGGGAAGCTTGACTTTTATGTTGCAGAAAATCAATGATGATTTTAGTTCCATTTTCTGCTTCGGTAATAGGAACTGCTGTTTCCCAAAGTTCATCAAAATAGGCTTCGGCAGTTTCAAAACCATAGTCTTTTATTTCTACATTAAACTCTTCTTGCCCTCTCAAACCTGCTTTGGTTAAATTACTACTACCAGTGATGAAAGAAGTTTTTGCACTAACTTGTGTGTCGTTTAATTTGAACAAATATAGTTTTGCGTGATTGGGGTTTAAGGTTTTCTTAATAATCAATCTGCCTTCCTCTAGCAATTGAATAAAGAATTCTAGTTGATTATAGAACACTTCATTGTCCATTTCAGCGTTGTTAATGGCAAATCCCACTGATTTGATAAACTGGGTAAAGTGCTCTTCTTGACTTAAGTTATTATCTTGCAAACCAACTTCTACAATAGTGCTTAAATATTTATCTACCTGTAAACCGACTAAAATTTTGAGTGTTACGTCTGGATTATCTTGCAGTGTTGCATAGATGTCTTGCCAACCTGAAAAGTAGAAAAAGCACACTAAGAATTTTAATTCTTGACTTACAGAAATTAAGTCTTCTAAACGCTTTTTTAGCGTTGCTTCTTTTTCATTATTGGTGATGAAGTTATTGCTCATTAAATTCTTTTATTCCAGTTCTTTTTTGTTGCCCAAATAATCCTCAGCAGACAGTTT
>CAXRAW010000018.1:0-26100 GCA_964228785.1 Flavobacteriaceae bacterium | reverse complement strand
CTATTCAAAAGAGAATTAGTGCCAGTAAGACCCAATAGGTCTAACAAACGAAATGTTGGAAAATATCGCAGAAGAGAAAAACCTAAAGTAACTAAAAATCAAAAAGATACAATGTGAAAATTCCTTAACTTAATGACATTGAGCGCTCGACTTTGTCGAGTGACTGCGAATTCGGCTACCATTCTTATGCCAACCATTGGGTTGTAGGCTTCCTCAAACTATTTTTTTGCAAACTTATCCTAACTCAGGAAAATAAAATCACAGTTTAGTGTACTTTTGAGATACATAGACGTTGGCGCGCATATAAGAAATCACGTATTTCAAAGAAAATAAAAAGGCTAAACTTGAAATATGGGGCCAACGACAATTTGTGGGGAGTAATTTATTAGGTTAATTTTCAGCGCATTGAGCTTGACTTTTAATCTAGAAAATACCTCAAGAGTATCTGGATTTATTTTTCTTTTTTAATCTTGTTATTCAATATCTCCTCCTCAAAATTGTCCCAATCCCGTTTCTTACGAATTTTTTTGTACAATCTAATGGCCAGCATCATCAATACCCCAAATACAATAATGCCTGCAACACCCCATATCCAACTCAAGGCACTTTTTAAGACTACAACAAATACAATAGCAAAAAGTAATATGGTAGCAATCTCGTTCCAAATTCGCAGTCGGATAGGAGGATATTTTACAATCCCCTGTTGTTGTTGATTAAAGATAACATGACAGCCAGCATGATAAAAATACAACGCCAAAACAAAAGAAAGTTTGATATGCATCCAAACTTGCGACAAATATGAAGGATCCAACCATAACATCCAAAAGGCAAATATCCCTGTAAGAATAGCAGACGGCCAGGTAATAATATACCACAGGCGTTTGCTCATGATCTTGTACTGTGTCTGCAAAATTTTCTTGGCAGGCTCCTCTTTTTTTTCGGCTTCAGCAAAATAGATAAACAAGCGAACTATATAGAACAATCCCGCAAACCAACTCACCACAAAAATGATATGCAATGCTTTAATATAAGAAATATCCATGGTTCAAATATCTATTATTTGTGAATCCAGTTGACCAATACATCAACCCAGTCATCATTGTCGTTAATGCAAGGTACAGCATAAAAATCAGTTCCACCGGCCTCAATAAACTCCTCTTTTCCCTCCATTCCAATCTCCTCAAGAGTTTCTAGGCAGTCAGAGACAAAAGCGGGAGTAACTATCGCCAGCTGATCAACGCCCTCCTCTGCAAACTTTTCAATTGTTTTATCAGTATAAGGCTGTAACCAAGGATCCCTGCCTAATCTTGATTGAAACGTGGTAACATATTGATCCTCTTTCAATCCTAAATAATCAACAACCTGTCTTGTGGTCTCGTAACACTGATGTTTATAGCAAAACTCATGAGCAGCAGAGGAAGACTGACAGCATTTAAAATGTTGATCAGACGGATTACAGTGACTTTTAGTAATATCCGACTTTCGAATATGGCGCTCAGGAACACCATGATAGGAAAACATGATCTTTTTCCAATCTTTATCCGATAAATACGCTTTAATACTATCGCCCAAAACCCTGATGTACTCCCCTTTATTGTAAAAAGCTGGAATATGAGTCAGCACCATTTTTGGGAAATACTTTTCTTGGAGCTCATGCGCCAATACCAAGATAGTTTCTGTAGTGGCCATGGCAAACTGAGGGTACAGAGGCACCATCAACACATCTGTCACACCCTTATCGTGAAGCTCTTGCAAACCAGCTTTAATCGATGGATTTCCATAGCGCATCGCCAAAGCAACAGGAAAACTTGTTTTCTTCTGTACCTTCTCTTGGAGCCGTTGAGACAAAACAATTAAAGGAGAACCTTCTTCCCACCAGATTTTTTTGTACGCCTTTGCAGATTTCCTCGGGCGAGTGTTTAAAATAATTCCCTTCACCAGCAACGCCCGTAGCAAATACGGAACGTCAATCACACGCTCATCCATTAAAAACTCACCCAAGTACCTTCTTACATCCTTGGTCTTAGTACTATCTGGCGATCCTAAGTTGATTAACAAAACTCCTTTCATGATGATTTAGACGAATAATTTTGTAGTAATGTGGTAGGTATACAGCATCTGTTTTCATATTAAAATATCCTTGCTTTTTTCTCACCTGTCTATTTTTTGTGATGTTACATTTGATCTCTAACTTTTTAAAAAGGCATTTCTTCAACTGCTAATTTCTTTAGTTGGTTTGTAGCTTCATACAAACAAATAGCCATGCTATGAACAACATTCATGGAAGTATTATGTCCGTACATGGGTATGGCAATGGAAGCATCTAACAATTCAATATCTTGAACACCATACCGTTCACTGCCAAAGAGTAACACAATATTTTCAAAGTCACAGAAATCGAAATGTTGGAGATCAGTGCTTTTATCGGTAACTTCTATACCAATAATACCTTTCCCCTCAGACTTTAACCGCTGGATAAGTATTTCAGAATTGGTGTATAGCTCATACGGTATTTGATCAATAGTATTTCGCGCCGTTCTCCTTACAATCCTGTTGTCAATAGTTGGCGAGTGGTGGTGCAGATAGATTTTTGAAACCCCAAAACTCTCTGCAATCCGAAAACACATCCCAATATTTTCGGGAGTCCGGATGGCATCACAAACAATGGTAATAGGAAATCGCTGTGTGCTATTTTGAATGTCAGAATGTGATAATTGCTTCATTGACAAACCATCAGATTAATTGGTTAATGACATGACATACTTCTTTGGCGTAGTTCCAAACTTTTTCTTAAAAGCCGCAATAAAATGACTAGCAGTGCTATAACCTACTTTTGAACCCACTTCATTCACATTATATTGATTGCTCTCTAGCAGCCTACGCGCGTGCTCCATTTTATAGTCAAACAAAAAACTATACACCGTATCACCATAGATTTGTTTAAAGCCCTCTTTTAACTTTTTAATATTCAGTCCAATCTCATTTGCCAACTCCTGTAAGCTAGGAGGTTCAGCCATCTGATGAATGATAATATCCTTCGCCTTCCGGATTTTCTGAACATTCTGTTCATCAACTAAAAACGGACAGTATTCAGCCAAATTTGACTCATCTTGTTGAAAATGTAAACTCAAGAGCTCATAAACCTTGCCTTGGATATACAATTTACGAACAGAACTACTAATATTAGAATTGATTATTTGTTGTAAAACAATGCGTACAGTCGGCTTAATTTCGATGTCATCATAATATTTTCTGTTGATATTTTCATCACTTAAAAAAGAGATGAACCCAGCTTCCTCAGAAAAAAGTGCATGAAATTTTTTGATGGATACCAGCAAAGAAACGAGAACACTACCCGAGGAAATTGACAGGTCAATGGGAAGCTTTCTCTGAGGGTTGTACAAAATAATAGACCGACCGTCTAAAACATCCAATGAGTACGAGTCGTTATTATACAAAAATTGGGCACCACCCTTTACACAAAAATGTAATTGGATAAAAGTACTATCGATGTCACGCTTAAATTCTACAGATGTATTACTATCGTTTTTAAATTCCAGAAGGTGAAAACCTTCTTCAAAACTGAACTCTTGAAAAGTACTTTGAGCGACATTTTTTTCCATCATAAAAAAGTTAAAAACAAACCACTTCTATTTAGAATGATTCTACACAAGCGTATTTGTACCCATTGATTTTGCTGCAAATGTACAATTTTGTGACCGCTTCTAATACAAAAATTATTGAAAAAACATTGAACGATATAAAAAGTACCTCTAGCGATATTTTTATCAAAGATAAGGCTTTACTTTTGAATCGAAATTAACTGAAAAGTAGTTTTGGTAAATCAACAAAGAACACTATACAATATTGGAGTAAGCTACATAAAAGCAGATGCACATACACGTGGTCGATATAGTTTGTCCAAGCAAAACCAGTTAAAATTACTACAAGAAGCAAAAAAGCATGGATTTAATCTCTTCGTACTGTCTACATGCAACAGAACAGAAATTACGGGATTTGCAGAGCATCCTTACCAATTAATCCAGTTGCTTTGCCAATATTCTGAAGGGAACGTTGAAGAATTTGCAAAAATTTCCACAGTATTCAAGGGCAAAGAAGCGATCAATCAGTTGTTCCGGGTGGGCGTTGGCTTAGAAAGTCAAATTCTAGGAGATTATGAAATTGTGAGTCAGTTAAAATTTGCTTTCAAACAAGCAAAGCTTGTAGGGACTACCAATGCCTATTTAGAGCGACTCGTAAACCTTGTTTTACAAGCAAGCAAAAAAGTAAAAAATCAGACTCGACTGAGTTCCGGAACCACATCAGTTTCCTATGCGGCTGTTCAGTATATCATTAAAAACGTAGCACAGTATAACAATAAAAATATTTTGGTATTTGGTTTGGGTAAGATGGGTAAACATACCTGTAAAAACCTAGCCGAATATACCGTGAATACCTCCGTTTGTTTAATCAACAGAACAGAAGAAAAGGCAGTTGATTTTGTGAAAGAGTACCCTTCGATTCGTCAAGAGAATATCAAAAATTTGTCACAAGAAATATCCAAAGCAGATATTTTGGTTGTTTCTACAGGTGCCGATACGCCTACAGTTACAGCTCAGCACGTAGCAAGAGACAAGCAGTTGCTTATTTTAGACCTTTCCATGCCAGAAAATGTAGCTAAAGAGGTGGGTGCTTATCACGGAATTACTTTGGTGAATGTTGACGAATTATCTAAAATTACGCATGAAACCTTAGCAGCTCGTGAGCAGGAAGTACCCCTTGCAGAAGCCATTATAGGACATCATAAAAACGAGCTTAACGAATGGTTAGATCACAGGAAATTAGTTCCAGCCATTAGTGCACTTAAAGAATCTCTTGTAGCAATACAAAAGGATGAGATTAGCTTCCACAAGAAAAAAATCAAAGGATTTGATGAACAGCAAGCAGAAATACTTACCAATAGATTCATACAAAAAATTACTACCCAGTTTGTAAAGCACCTAAAAGAAGAACACACCTCTGTTGACGACAGTATCCAAGTAATGTCCAAAGTTTTTGGCAACGCCTAACCCAATTTGATGCAAAGAACAGTTAGAATCGGTACACGCGATAGTGAACTTGCGTTATGGCAAGCTAAAAAAGTTCAACGGATGCTACGTGAATTAGCATACCAAACAGAAATTGTCCCCATAAAATCTGTTGGAGACGTAGTACTTAACAAGCCGATTTATGAGCTAGGAATTACAGGAGTTTTTACCAAAAACCTAGATATTGCCTTGCTAAATAACAACATTGATATTGCGGTTCACTCCATGAAAGATGTTCCCACGGTTTTACCCGAAGGAATCATTCAAGCAGCGGTATTGAAAAGAGCCAATTACAATGATATTCTTGTGTTGAAAGACACCGAAGAATTCTTTGCTCAAAAGGAAGCAGTCATTGCAACAGGAAGTTTGCGCAGAACAGCACAATGGTTAGATCGTTACCCAACACATACGCTGGTTGATCTTAGAGGCAATGTAAATACACGGTTGCAAAAGCTATCAAACAGTAACTGGGATGGAGCCATTTTTGCAGCAGCCGGATTGGAACGCATAGGAAAGCGACCAAAGGGAGCTGTAAATTTATCATGGATGATTCCAGCCCCTGCCCAGGGAGCGATCATGATCGCAGCACTGAGTGAAGATGAAGAAATAAAAGAAGCCTGTTTGCAGCTTAATGATCAGAATACAGAAATATGTACGACAATTGAGCGTGAGTTTTTAAACCGACTAGAAGGTGGATGTACAGCGCCAATTGGAGCCCTTGCCTTCATTGACGAAGTACATTCTGAAATTAATTTCAAAGGAGTGCTTCTGTCTAGAGACGGAAAAAAGAAAATTCAAGTACAGAAAAAAGTTCCTTTAGGACATCATAAATACTTGGCAAAAGACTGCGCGAACTACATGATAGACAAAGGAGGAAGACAGCTGATTTTTGAAGATATGGATACCGAGAAAAAAATCTCAGTTTTTTCGACAAAAAAGTTATCAGAAGCTCAAATCAAACTGTTTTATAACGATATTGCATCAGAGAGTTCAGACTTTATCAAGATTCGATTCAACAGGATCCCTCTCAAGACCATCAATAAAAAGATAGAAAATGTGTTGATTACCAGTAAAAATGGTGCTGAAGCCATTCTTAACAACTTCACCAAAGACGAGTTAAATTTTGAGCATATTTATTGCGTGGGACGCAGAACTAAGAAGTTTATCGAACAAAAAATAGGTGCTGTAAGCCACGTCGAAAGAAGTGCACAAAAACTAGCTGAATACCTGTCTAAAGCATTGGAAGGAAGTGAAGCTACGTATTTTTGTAGTAATCTACGGCTAGATACTTTGCCAAAAATGCTCTCTAAGAATGGGTGTAAAGTAAACGAAGTGGAAGCATACCAGACGATGTACAGTCCAACCGAGGTGTCAGAAAAAGTAAATGGTGTCATGTTTTACAGTCCCTCCACAGTTCAGAGCTACATACAGAAAAATTCAGTTGAAAAAGTGGCCTTTTGTATTGGAGAATCTACAGCAAAGGAAGCAAGAAAACATTTTGACATAGTAAAAGTAGCCAAAGTGCCTACAGTAGAAAGTGTGATCGAACAAGTAAACCTTTATTATGTATAACAGAATAAGAAGACCCAGGAGAAACCGTAAATCTGCTGCGATACGAGCTATGGTAGAAGAAACGAGATTGTCTGTAAATGACTTTATCCTTCCTTTATTCCTCATTGAAGGTTCAGATAAAAAAGAAGAGATTCCTTCTATGCCAGGAATTTACCGTTATTCTCTTGATGTGCTTTTGGATGAAATTCAAGAATGTATACATTTGGGAATCAAAGGATTCTGTGTATTTCCTTCGCTAGGAGACGATAAAAAAGATAAATATGCAACGGAGGGATATCGTAAAGATGGATTGTATATTCAGGCGTTGCGAAAAATCAAATCCAAGTTTCCAGAGATTGCTTTGATGACCGATATCGCCATGGATCCCTATTCTAGTGACGGTCACGATGGGATCTTAGAAAATGGAGAAATTCTCAACGACGAAACCCTAGAAATTCTAGGGAAAATGGCTTTGGCACAAGCAGAGGCTGGAGCCGATATTCTAGGGCCGTCTGATATGATGGATGGTCGTGTAGGCTATATTAGAAAGGTACTAGATGAAGCGGGCTATACACAGGTGTCTATCATGTCTTACACCGCAAAATATGCCAGTGCTTTCTATGGGCCGTTCCGAGATGCTCTGGATTCAGCCCCTAAATTTGGGGATAAAAAGACCTATCAGATGAACCCTGCCAATGCCAGCGAAGCGTTGATTGAAGCCGATTTAGACATTGAAGAAGGTGCTGATATGATGATGGTAAAACCCGCATTGGCATATCTAGATATTATCAAATCATTAAAAGATCATTATGACGTCCCTATTACCGCATACAATGTGAGTGGTGAATATGCCATGCTTAAGGCTGCTTCAGAAAAGGGATGGCTTGATGGTGAAAAAGCCATGATGGAAACCTTGCTAAGCATTAAAAGAGCAGGAGCCGATATCATCCTCACATATTTTGCCAAAGAGGCAGCGAGAATTCTAATAAAATAATATGAGAAAGGGTAGATTTATGGATTGTAATTCATTTGAAGCCCCAACTAACAACTGCGAATAATGAGCTTTCATACCTCTCAAAAACTATACAATAAAGGACTCAAAAATTTGGTTGGAGCTGTAAACTCTCCTGTTAGAGCATTTGCATCTGTAGGAGGGAATCCCCTATTTATTAAAAAAGCCAAAGGATCTAGAATTATTGATGTTGATGGAAATAATTACGTGGACTTGGTCTTGTCTTACGGACCGATGATTCTTGGGCATCGACATAAAAGAGTACAAAAAGCGGTCACTAAATCCCTAAAAAATGGATATTCTTTTGGGGCATCAACAAAAAATGAAATTACACTAGCAAAGATCGTTTGTGATGCTTTTCCAGGAATGGATAAGGTCAGATTTGTTAATTCAGGAACAGAAGCGGTACTGAGTGGAATACGTTTGGCAAGGGCATTCACAGGAAAAGATAAGGTGATTAAATTTGCTGGATGCTACCACGGTCACCAAGACTCGTTATTGGTCGCTGCTGGATCGGGATTGGCAACCTTGAGTTTGCCCGGCAGTAAGGGAGTGCCAGAAGGAGCAGTAAAAAACACATTGATTGCCACCTATAACGACCTAGATAGTGTAAAGCGGCATTTTGAGAAACACGATGATATTGCTGGAGTCATCCTTGAGCCAGTAGGAGGGAACATGGGCGTTGTTATCCCGCAAAATGATTTTTTAAAAGATTTAAAAGCCTACCTGCAGACCAAAGGAGCGCTGCTAATTGCTGATGAGGTAATGACAGGTTTCCGATCTATGTTTGGTGGAGCGCAAGAAGTATTGGGAGTGGAAGCAGATATTACCTGTTTAGGAAAAGTGATAGGTGGAGGGTTCCCTGTGGGAGCTTACGGGGCAAAAAATGAAATCATGGAAATGGTAGCACCATTGGGAGGAATGTATCAGGCAGGAACTTTAAGTGGAAATCCGATTGCGATGGCTGGTGGAATTTCAACTCTTACAGAATTGAAAAGGCAACATCCCTATGAGCAGTTTGAAAAGGTTGGTGCAGCGATAGAGCATATTTTATTGAGTGCAGCAGAAAAGTATGGTGTAGATTTAACTGTAAACCGATTTGGATCAATGATGAATCCCTTTTTTACATCGGTTCGTGTGACAAATTTTGATGAAGCTCAAACCTCTGATACCAAAAAGTTCGCGGTATTTTTCTGGGAAATGATTAAAAACGGGGTGTTTTTACCACCCTCTCAGTTTGAAGCTTGGTTCTTGAGCTCGGCGATCACTCGTGAAGATCTTCATGTAATTAAAAAGGCAGCTGATGCTGCAATGAGGGCCGTTGCTAAGAATTAAGTTGAACAGATTTTTGAGGTTGACCACGTAGATACTGTTTGAAGTTAACACTCAATGAATGATAGAACAAGAATTAAAATGATAGGTGCTTTGCTGAGGATAACAAACAATAATTTACAGCTCGTTGCTAGTAGCCAAAAAACAAATAAATGATCAAAAACGATTTATTTTTAAGAGCATTAAAGGGAGAAACAGTCAGCAGACCACCAGTATGGATGATGCGTCAAGCTGGGAGATACCTACCAGAGTTCATGAAGATTCGGGAGAAGTATGACTTCTTTACGCGTTGCCGAACACCAGAATTGGCATCTGAAATCACCGTACAGCCTATCCGCAGATTTGGGATGGATGCAGCTATTTTATTTTCTGATATTTTGGTCGTCCCGCAAGCTATGAATATAGAGGTGCAAATGAAACCTAATTTTGGACCGTATCTACCCCACCCCATCAGAGATCAGAAAGCAGTTGATAGTGCTATAATTCCTGATATTCAGGAAACACTGGGGTATGTGATGGATGCAATTAAAGTCACCAAAGAAAAGTTAGATAACGAGATTCCGTTGATTGGATTTGCTGGATCGCCATGGACTATCTTATGTTATTTGGTACAAGGTCAGGGTTCAAAGAATTTTGATAAGGCAAAAGAGCTGTGCTTTACCAATCCAGTCACTGCACATCAGTTACTACAAAAAATTACAGATACAACGATTGCCTATTTAAAAGCGAAAGTTGAGGCAGGTGTTAACGCTGTTCAAATTTTTGATTCGTGGGGGGGAATGCTATCGCCTATCGATTATCAAGAGTTTTCGTGGCAGTACATCAACCAGGTCATTGAAGCGTTGAAAGACCATACGCCAGTCATTGCTTTTGGGAAAGGGTGTTGGTTTGCATTGCATGAAATGGGAAAGTCTGGAGCCTCTGCCTTAGGTGTCGATTGGACTTGCACGGCAAGAAATGCTCGTTATCTATCTGGAGGACGGATTACCTTACAAGGTAATTTTGATCCGTCTAGATTGCTTTCACCACCCAGTGAAATTAAAAAAATGGTGCATCAAATGATTAATGAGTTTGGAAAAGATCGTTATATCGCAAATCTAGGTCATGGTATTTTGCCCAACATTCCAGTAGAAAATGCCAAGGCTTTTGTGGATGCTGTAAAGGAGTATAAAGGTTAAAAATTTTAATTCGTTACTAAAAAGGAGTGTCATTTTGGAAGATCATAAAAGGACTAAATTTTAAGCAACTGCGCAGTTTGTTTGCTTGGTTTATACGACATCCATTGTTGATGATGTCCACTATTCAAGCAACGCTAAAGACTTTTAAAATCTCTCAAAAAGAATTTCCTCATATTCATGGGAAGCACAATAAAGCCAACGCATTTCGTCATGCATTATGGAATGTGTTGATTGCAAAGGCATGTGCGCGGTTTTCAAATAACACACAGTTGGTATTGAACTGGACCAAAAGAATTACTGATTGGCACGAAGAATTTTCTCCTAACGAGGAGTTAGCAGCAGCCATGGATTTTCACAACAATAAAATCGGACGAGAAATGTATCCACTCTTGCATAGTAAAAGTGTGGAGGAGATTACAGCAGCTATTAAATTAGAACTGAAAGAGGCTGTGAGAGTGAGCAGCGTTTCGGTGTTAGGAAGGTATCCGCAACAAATGGTGTATCTTGAACATTAAATAAAAATTTAAAAAAGGTGAGAGATGATTGGTGAAATGATATCAGGAGTTCGTGCTTATCTGGAAGCATTTCAATTATTATTGGCGTTGAGATTATGGAAGTTTTTCTTTATTCCAATGCTCATTAGTATTACTCTTGCCCTGGTGATCGTTAGTCTAGCATATACTCTCTCTGACGATTTAGGGTCATACATTGGTAGTTTTTGGCCTTGGGAATGGGGGCAGGAGACCTTTGAAACGGTAGGATCGGTTTTTGGAGGATTTATTATTATGACTCTTGGATTTTTACTGTTCAAGCATTTTGTTTTAGCCTTGTCTGCTCCTTTTATGGGAATTATTTCTGAAAAAATAGAAATTCACCTAATTGGAGTGAAAAGCTTGGATACGCGATCTTCATCAATGAAGTTGTTGGTTCGCGGGGTGCGAATAGCGACAAGAAATTTATTTCGAGAGCTCATATTAACGATCCCTATTCTTTCGCTAGGACTAATTCCAGCTATCGGAATCTTTTCAACAGTACTTTTATTTTTGATGCAAGCTTATTTTGCTGGTTTTGGAAATATGGATTACACTTTAGAAAGACATTTTAATTATAAAGACAGTGTAAAGTTTGTAAGGAAGAATAGGGGAATAGCTACTGGAAACGGCATTGTTTTTATGCTCTTTTTATTTATACCTGTTGTTGGAGCAATTTTGGTGTTACCATTTTCTGTGACGGCAGCAACGATAGAAACTATAAAAAAGATTCAAGATGAGGCCTTGGCATGATGTTATTTTGAGCTGTTTCTCTGTACTTATTAGATTAGCATCTGTCAATTTGAAGGTGAGTATGGTTGAATTTGAGGCTATACGTGAGTTTAATTGCAGGGCGATAGCCAAGGGTTGAATTCCCCGAGGCTTGCCTTGAAATGATTAAAATAGTTTCCTTTGAATACGTCGTGGGCTTGCCCTGAGGTAGTTGATTCTAGCAGCAATGTAAAACCCTTCTTTAGAGGGATGAGTCGCATAAGGGTTGATGTTGTAATAAAAGAAAATGATTAAATACCAAATGGTTGGTGTAAATCTAAACGCGTGAAGAAACAGTTTTATCAATATATTCAGAATCTACAAGATCGTATTACTTCTACATTAGAGGAGGTGGATGGTAAAGAGAAATTTCAGGAAGATATTTGGGAACGTCCTGAAGGCGGCGGTGGAACGACTCGGGTGATGACAAATGGAGGTATTTTTGAAAAAGGGGGTGTAAATATTTCGGCTGTTCACGGAGAATTACCTGAGGTGTTGCGAACACAGTTTGGTGTAGAACAGGGTGATTTTTTTGCTTGTGGTTTGAGCTTGGTATTGCACCCAAAAAGTCCGATGATTCCAACAGTTCATGCTAACTGGCGTTATTTTGAAATGTATGACGGAGATGGTAAGATGGTAACTCAGTGGTTTGGTGGTGGACAGGATTTAACACCGTATTATTTATTTGATGAGGATGCTGTTCATTTTCACAAGGCTTGCAAGGAGGCCTGCGATAGGCATGACCCTAGTTTTTATCCGATGTATAAGAAGTCTTGTGATGCGTATTTTTGGAATGCGCATAGAAATGAAGCGCGTGGTGTAGGTGGGCTATTTTTTGATTACCTTAAAGAAGAGCAAGGATTTACCATACAAGATCGGTATGATTTTGTCACGGAAATTGGGAATAGTTTTTTAAGGAGTTACGTCCCAATTGTAGAGAGAACGAGAGGGTTGACTTACACGCAGGTGCATAGAGATTGGCAGGAGGTACGAAGGGGTCGTTATGTGGAGTTTAATCTTATACATGATAGAGGAACGCTATTTGGGTTAAAAACCAATGGTCGGATAGAGAGTATTTTGATGAGTTTACCGCCCAAGGTTCAGTGGAGGTATCATCATCATCCAAAAGAGGGAAGTGAGGAAGCGAAACTCATTCGGGTACTGACTCATCCTAGAGATTGGGTTTAGGTTTTTAGGTGTGGTATCTGTACTTGTTAAGAGTTCCTCTGTGTCTGGTTGATCGCCTTGCTTGAATGGGATCTTTGATGTTGCGTTAGGGATAGGAGCGGCATCCTTTTTTGTCCTTTAAAGGCAAAAAAGATAGAGCGGATAGCGCGACCCGCAGGGGAACGCCCTTAGAAAACAACGTATTATTTTGCTCCTGTTTTCGAAGCTTAAAAAAAGTGTTTTTACTGCGAAATTTTGTAGTTTTGCCATCTCTTAAAAAGTGATATCATGGCAAGATTTGAACTTAAATTGCCCAAAATGGGTGAGAGCGTTGCAGAAGCAACCATCACAAGTTGGCTAAAGGAAGTTGGAGATCCTATTGAATTGGATGAGGCCATCCTTGAGATTGCGACTGATAAGGTAGATTCTGAAGTTCCCAGCGAGGTAGAGGGTGTTTTAGTTGAAATCTTATTTGAAAGGGATTCTATTGTTCAAGTGGGGGAGACCATTGCCATTATTGAAATTGAAGGAGAAGCAACAGCAGATCATACTTTGGTTGCTGAGGAGGCCGCAGAGGATGAAGTTCTTTCGATTTCTGAAGAGGTGGCTGAGCTGGAGCAAACGGTGACTTCTGCTAGGGAAACTGTTTCTCAACCAATTGCCAAAACCTTAGTGTCAGGAAAATTTTACTCGCCGTTGGTGAGAAATATTGCTCAAACGGAAGGGGTTTCTATGGAGGAAATGGAGCGTATTCAAGGTTCGGGAAAGGACGGAAGGGTAACGAAGGGTGATATTTTGTTGTATGTAGCGCAACGCACTAAAGCTTTGCAATCGACTTCTAAATCGCCAGTAATTCCTGTTCAAAATGAAGTTGAAGTGATGGCTAAAGTATCACCGATTAGTGTGAATGGAGAGGACGAAATTGTGGAGATGAGCCGTATGGGTAAGCTAGTTTCTAAGCATATGGTAAATTCTGTGCAGACTTCTGCGCATGTTCAGTCGTTTATAGAAATTGATGTTACCAATATTGTTTACTGGAGAAATAAGGTTAAAGATGCTTTTTTCCAGAGGGAAGGAGAGAAGTTAACATTTACGCCCATTTTTATGCAAGCTGTTGCGGCTACGATTAAAAAATTTCCATTAATTAATATTTCTGTTCAAGGAGAATCAATTGTTAAGAAGAAGCATATTCATTTAGGGATGGCAGCTGCTTTGCCCGATGGCAATTTAATTGTTCCAGTAATCAAAAATGCCGATCAGTTGAACTTGGTCGGAATGACCAAAAAGGTGAATGATCTGGCGGGAAGAGCAAGAACGAACCAGTTAAAGCCGGATGAAATTCAAGATGGTACTTATACTGTGACTAATGTGGGGAGTTTTGGTTCTGTTATGGGAACACCAATCATTAACCAGCCACAAGTTGCGATCTTAGCTCTGGGAGCTATTAGAAAAGTCCCAGCGGTCATAGAAACACCAGAGGGTGACTTTATTGGTATTCGACAGAAAATGTTTGTTTCACACTCCTACGACCACCGGGTGGTGAATGGAGCTTTAGGGGGAATGTTTATCAAAACACTTAAAGAATCGCTGGAGGCTTGGGATCTTGATCAAGATTTTTAATCGCAGGGCGATGCCAAGGGTTTAATTCCCCGAGACTTGCCTGGAAATGATTAAAATAGTTTCCTTTGAATACTTCGTGGCCTGCCACGAGGCAGTTGATTTTACAGTAGTCTCTGCAAGATTCGTTACTACAATCTTGCTTTGTAATATAAAAAACAAATTGTAGTATCCTTTTTTAGGAGATCTAGTATATCTGCTTATCTTTAACCACTGTAATATCTATTATTAACATCACAATTATGAGGAGAATTAAACATATTGTATTTGTAGCACTTTTGATGTTTGCTATGAATCTAACAGCACAATCGGTACTATTGCAATACCATTTTGAAAAAGGTGATATTCATCTTATTAAGATGAAGATGAGTCAGAATATGGCACCTATCATGACCATGGACCTTGGATTGACAATGAAGACTGTAACCATGGGTTCTAGAGATGGAAAATATGAAAATAAGACAACCTTCGACTCGGTGAAGATGGACATGACAGCCCAGGGTGAAAGTATCAACTTTGATTCCGATGTTAGTGATGAGGAGTTGTCTGAGGAGGAAAAGAAGATGAAGGCAGAGATATCACCTATGTTAGAGATGGTACTTTATCAGACCATTGACAAGGCGGGAAAGGTGTTGGATCAAAAAGTAGTTCCAGAGACGGTTTCTAGAGATCAGATTTTAAATCAGAATCAGTTAACAGCTATGGTTTATCCTTTGACGCCTCTTCAGGTGGGTTCTTCTTGGGATTATAGTCAGGCTTTGAATGGGGTGAAGATGAATGTTAAATATACTGTTACAAAAATAACTGGGACATCTGTATTTGTCTCAATTTCGGGTAATATTGAGGGAATTGCTGATGCTGAGGTTGGAGGTGAGATGGAGATTGATAGATCTTCTGGAATGCCTTCTGATGTGAAGATGGATATTGATATGGGGGCCTCTGCCATGGGAATGAAAATGCTT
This sequence comes from Flavobacteriaceae bacterium, assembly GCA_964228785.1. Classification (GTDB taxonomy): domain Bacteria; phylum Bacteroidota; class Bacteroidia; order Flavobacteriales; family Flavobacteriaceae; genus Polaribacter. Next base: position 10,893 of record CAXRAW010000018.1, on the reverse strand, counting down.
GTAGAAATGACCTGTGAGAAGCTTTAATTCTCTTCTGAATGGTTAATTGGCGAAACTTCTTCCATTATTTTTCGCTGTTCAGGGTCTTCTTCATCATACCAAAACTCCTTAATCATTTTGATATATGGTTTCCAATATGCAGGCATAGAGTCCATGAATGTGAATAAATTTGAAACTCCCACATAGTCCACTCCACATATATATAAATCGGGTATCTTCGTCATTCCTCTTAAAACAGTATAATCTCCATGGCTTGCTCCGTAAATAGCAACTGTATTTTTATCTATATAACCTTTGTCAATCACATACTGTGAGCCATCTTCAACATCATTCATTCTCGTTAGATATATTCTATTTCTGTCATACCTCGTATTCATAGTTACTATGTTTACGACAAAAATAGGGAGCTTATGGATGTCAGCATCTACACGAAAGTGTAGTTTTTAGCGACCTTTGAAAAGAATTTTACATATCCACATTGTAAATCGACTTGCTTTTGCTTAAAACAAAGTCATTGAAAATTTTAGGAAGCTATGCCAACATAGTCACAGGATTTTCTAGATATGTTCTTAATGTTTGTAGGAATTGAGCACCGACAGCCCCATCTACTGTTCTGTGATCGCAAGCCAAAGTGACTTTCATAGTGTGTCCAACCACAATTTCTCCATTTTTTACTACAGGCTTCTCAACAATAGCGCCTACAGATAAGATTGCAGAATTAGGTTGATTGATTATGGAGGTAAAACTTTCAATGCCAAACATTCCTAGGTTAGATACTGTAAATGTGCTGCCTTGCATTTCGTCTGGAGTAATTTTTTTGTCTCTAGCTCTACTGGCTAAGTCTTTAACTGTAGCACCAATTTGGGTTAGGCTTAGAGCATCAGTATATTTGACGACAGGAACAACTAGCCCTTCATCCACAGCAACAGCAACGCCAACGTGAATATGACTGTGATATAGAGTAGCATTATCTGACCATGAGGTATTGACTTGTGGATGCTTTTTTAAAGCCATTGCACAAGCTTTAACGACCATATCATTAAAAGATACTTTTGTGTTAGGAATTGCATTGATCGTTGTACGAGATGCCATCGCATTCTCCATGTCAACTTCAATATTTAAATAGAAGTGAGGTGCAGTGAATTTGGAATTTCCAAGAGCCTTGGCAATGGCCTTTCGCATCTGCGAATTCTTGACTTCAGAAGTACGTTCTTCACCTACTGTAGTAAAGCGAGTCGCTGGTGTTGTTGAGCTATCCTGAGATTCTAGTATTGCAGGCGTAGTAGCTTGAACGGTAGGAGTGTAATTTTCAACATCTCTTTTAACGATTCTGCCATGATCTCCCGTGCCTTTAATGTTGGCAAGACGGATTCCTTTGTCTTTTGCAATTTTTTTAGCTAAAGGAGATGCAAAAATTCTTCTATCAGACATACTCTCATCGGCAGTTGAAGTAGCAATAGTTTTATTGGCTATCACAGTAGAGACTTCTGAAACAGCTTCTTCCTTCTCTATCTCAGGAGAAGCATTTTCAGAAGAAAGTATCCCCGACTTTTGAGCTTCAATAACCACATCAATATCAGTTCCTTTTGGGCCAATAATGGCTAGCAAACTATCAACAGCAGCTGTTTCGCCCTCAGCAATACCCACATACAATAAAGTACCTTCATGGAACGATTCGAACTCCATTGTGGCTTTATCAGTTTCAATTTCAGCAAGAATATCTCCTTCTTCAACGGCATCGCCTACTTTTTTTAACCAAGAGGCAACAGTACCTTCCTCCATCGTATCGCTTAGCCTAGGCATGGTAATTATTTCAACACCAGTTGGAATTGCAGCAGCGGAATTTTTAGTATCGGCAGTCTTTTTCAGAACTTCTTCAGTTTTAACATCATCCACAGCAGGAATAGTTCTATTGAGCAAGGCAGAGATGTCTTCACCCTCTTCGCCGATGATGGCCAATAATGTATCTACAGGAGAAGTTTCTCCTTCCTGAACCCCTATATGGATAAGTGTTCCCTCGTTAAAAGATTCTAATTCCATTGTGGCTTTATCAGTTTCAATTTCAGCAAGAATATCTCCTTCTTCAACTTTGTCACCAACCTGCTTTAGCCACTTAGCAACAACACCTTCTTCCATGGTGTCACTTAATCTGGGCATATTAACTACTATTGCCATAATTTATTTGATAAAAGGATAATCTTCCTGCTCGTACACTACATCGTATAATTGTCTCGTTTCTGGATATGCAGATTTTTCAGCAAATTGCTCACACGCTTTCACCATATCCTTCACTTCTTTATTAATCACTTCAATTTCTTGGTCAGTAGCATATTTTTTCTCTTTAATCACCCCTAAAACCTGAGTAATGGGATCTATTTTTTTGTATTCTTCAACTTCGTCCTTTGTCCTGTAGTGTTGAGCATCTGACATCGAATGTCCACGGTAACGATATGTTTTCATTTCTAAAAAAGTAGGACCTTCACCACGTCTAGCTCTTTGTATTGCCTCATCAACAGCTTCTGCTACTTTTACTGGGTTCATGCCATCAACAGGACCGCAGGGCATTTCATACCCCAATCCCAACTTCCATATATCGGTATGATTAGCAGTTCTTTCCACAGAAGTCCCCATCGCATAACCATTATTTTCTACGATGAAGACAACAGGGAGCTTCCATAACATTGCCATGTTAAAGGTCTCGTGCAGAGAACCTTGTCTGGCAGCCCCATCACCAAAATAAGTTAACGTAACAGCATCATTTCCCTTGTATTTGTCGCCAAACGCAATTCCCGCACCTAGAGGAATTTGACCACCAACAATTCCATGGCCACCATAAAAGCGATATTCTTTAGAAAAAATATGCATGGAACCGCCCATTCCGTGAGAAGTTCCAGTAACCTTTCCATACAATTCTGCCATCACTCGTTTGGGATCTACTCCCATACCAATAGGTTGTACATGGTTTCTGTAAGCAGTAATCATCTTATCTTTACTAAGATCCATCGCGTGCAAAGAGCCCGCCAGTACAGCTTCTTGACCATTGTATAAATGTAGAAAACCTCTCACTTTTTGTTGGATATATACAGAAGCGAGTTTATCCTCAAACTTTCTCCAAAACAACATGTTTTTGTACCAATCTAGATACGTTTTCTTGGTCACTTTTTTCATTCTTCTCGTTGTTTGTTTTTGAAATATGACGCTAACCCGATTTCGGAGTAGTCAACACAAAAATAAACCTTTTCAATAGAATAAAAAAAAGGCAAATGATGAAAATAAATACAACGTTTTCGTAGAAAAATCACTTGTCTTTTGCAATGAGAATTACTGCTTTCGCCCCCGTTGCCAGATTCCATTCGTTAGATGAAATGACATTTCCCGAATCATCATACACCTTAAATCCAGCAGTATTAGGACCAGAAGTTCCCTGATTCAAAGCAACAAAAGATATTTCGTTGATTCCTACCTCTAGAGGAATATCAAACCCTTGGTAATTACTTCTCAAGGTAATATTTTTAACCACAGGAATTCCGTTAACAAGGATAGTAACACGATCGCCGTCGGGATATTGAAAATCCCTACAGATAATCCGTACAGATTCTGACTGAGTGCGAAAGCTTCCCAAATCCTGATCGATTACAGGGTAGGGAGCATTGATTTTTTTCCATGAGTTTAGAAAACGTTCCTCGGCAATTTTAGCATCTGTAAAGATTCCCTTGTTTTCGAGTTCTCTCTCTTTCTGCTTTTTCTTAAGTGCCTTCTGCTGCTCGTCATTAGCAGTTTTAAAGCCATTTTTACCATCATTCTCCAGAGACTTTGGTTTTTTAACAGTCTTAGACGGTACCGCCAGAATTGCTTTCTTCTTCCCTTTTTTTTCGTCCCCTGTTTTCGTATCAATTTGAGCAAGTAAACCCCACGACGAGAGAAAAAAAGTAGTTATTAATATATAGTTAAATAATCGCAAAAAGGCATATTTTAATGAAGTTATCTACCCGTCCTAAATCGTATCATACACAAATATAGTCCCGTTCTACTTTTAAGTCGTTGTAAATATGTTAAAACTTCTGGATATTTATGGACTGTTATCTAGGGCATTCCCCTTTGGGTCGCGCTATTCGCTATATCTTTTTTGCCTTATTAGGACAAAAAAGGATGCCGCTGCTATCGCTAACGCAGCCCTAGAACTCCCTTTTTAAAAAACGATAAAGTAACGTAAGTCGTTTACCTAATTTTATGACTCGTGAAGAGTTCAATCATCGAACAGGAAAGTTAAAATAGGTATTTGGAAATGGTTCATCGCTCAATGTAAAATGCCACCATTCTTTTTCATAAGGGTTAAAACCAGCTTCAAGCATCAGATTTCTCAATAGCAAGCGATTGGCTCTTTGCTGCTTGTTCAAGTACGGATAATCTGGATGAGATGGAGTTCCAAAAAAATCCCAAGCACTTCCCATATCTAGTTCTTCCCCTGTTTTTACATCAACAATGGTAAGATCTACTGAGCTTCCTCTGGTATGACCAGATCGAGATGCAATATATCCTAATTGAAACACCTCTTCCTTAGCAACATTAGGGTAGTACTCCTGCTTCATCAAAGTGTCACTTAAAACCCTAGTCCAACGCATAAAATGGTCTACTGCCTGCTGTGGTCTGTACGCATCATAAATTTTTAACCCAAGTCCAAAGGGTCTCAACTGTGACTGTACTTTTTGTAAAGCAGTTGCTGCTTGAGTACTCACAATGATTACATTTTTTTGGTATCCGTCCACAGGTGTGCCCATAAAATTATGATGACTCAGATAGCGCAACGCTATTTGAATTGTTGAGTCAATATCTGACAGGTATGAAAACCCTTTGGGTAAATTTTGTGCACCCACGGAAAGAATGCACAAGAAAGATAAAATTAGGAATAGTAATCTCATGCGCTCAAAATACTGAAAATATTTAATTTTGCAACTTATGAACGAACTTACTTTAACAACACCCGCTTTATTGTTTTCGGCAATTTCTCTGATTATGTTAGCATACACAAATCGATTTTTGGCATATGCTGCTGTCATAAGAAACTTGCACGACATCTATCTGAAAAAACCAGATCAAACCTTACTTTTTCAGATTCGGAATCTAAAAACAAGATTAACACTCACTCGCTGGATGCAGATTTTTGGCATTGCAAGTTTATTACTCTGTGTGTTGACTATGTTTCTTATTTACATAAATTCATCAATGATTGCAGCTTGGGTTTTTGGCATAGCTTTATTACTGTTGATTTTGTCTCTTGCTTTTCTTATTTGGGAAATACAAATCTCATCAGAAGCACTTAGGCATCACATTTCGGATATCGAAGAACACTTAAAAAAAAAGTGAACATCAGCAATGGTATTGTTTCAGATATACTGTTTTAAGGGGTCATAGGAGACATTCAAAAGTCTTTTTACGAGTTAAAAGGATAGTATATTACTGTGATGCTAGCTATATTATTCTTTTTTTGATATTCTACCACCAGATGAGGTTTTTGTTATAATGTTTTTTGGATTTCCCTTGTATCGAATAACACCTCCACTACTGGCATGTGCATCAATAGACGACGAGGCGAATACCCTTATATCAGCTCCGCTGCTCACCTTAGCAGTTGTCTCTGTACTTACCAATTCGTAGGTACTAATAGAGCTTCCACTGGATGCACTTGCAGTATGTGTTTCACAAGTTCCATTCATTCTAAGCCTCGATCCGCTAGATGAACTAGAGGTGATATTCTTTGCGTCAATTTCAATTTCTAGATCGGCTCCACTGCTGGTGCTTATCTCAATATCATCAGTTTTAATGACTCCTTTTGAATGCACACTACTTCCGCTGGAAGCCTTCAATTCCTTGAGTTCGATTAAGGTTAGATACACTTTTTTTGCTTTAGCTCTCCAGATATTACCATCTACATAGATGTGTAGTTGATCGCCATTCACTTCAGTAACGATATAATCGTGTAAATTTTCATCTGCCTCAACGCTAAGTTTAGTCTGATTTCCTTGATTTATGTAGAGGTCTATTCTACTACTCACTTTTACACCGTTAAAACTGTCGCTTATTTTCCTTTTTTCTGTGATAACGTTTCTATTTCCTTCAATTCTGTTAAATAAGTCTGCACCACAGGAAGAAAAAATGCTTGTAATGATCAGGAGTAGTATTCCTTTTTTAATGTTATTCATGGGCTTGTTTTTATGGTTCAAATATCTGTGTATAATTTTTACATTGGGGTATAAAGCTTACCCAATTGTGTATTTTTTAGGATGAATTGTTAGTTAATGGTATTAAAGGAAGTTTCTTTTTACGTGCATTTGAATGTAATACTAACAATTTAACAATTAATCATTTTCTTTTAATTGGCAACTGATTTTATATTTTGCGATTCTTCTTTAGGGATTTCACAATCTCTACAGTCTAAACCTTTATCAGTCATCATAAAATGATGATCAATCATGTCTTCGTCACTAATATTTTGAGTGTTCTCTACGTTGTATAAGAAATTTCCCGAAGATTCATCAAAATAGACCATCACCTCTTCTTGAAGATACAATGTAAAATAGACTGTCTCATCTTTACTAAAGTTGCTAAAACTTGATAAGAAAAAACCATTCACTACAATTTTATGCCCTGCAACTTTATACTTAAATTGAATTTTAGAAGCATTTTCTTGAGCGTTACTCATCGTTCTCCCCTGAGATCTTCTTCGAACTTCTATATAAGAATTTCGGTTTTTACTTTTTCTTACACCCACCTTCACATAGTTTGAGTACCAGTAAGTATTTCCGTTTACATATACCTCTTCCTTTTGTTTAGTTCTATCTAGGTAATCCTGATAAAAAATATCATTATCATTCACCACTCTAATGTGTAAAGTATCATTCGGTTGGATAGAGATTGTATCTTTTTTGATAGCACTTCCTGTTCTGGCATGACTTGCACTGAATTCGATTCCAGTAAAGATGACAATCAATAGTGCTGTAATCCATAATCCAAGAAATGTCAGAGAAGTTGTCTTTGCAAACCTCCTAACGTTACTGGATAAGATGCGTAACCCTAGCATAAATAGGATTAAAAATGGGAAGCCAACCAGTACCAATAAACAAATTGCTAATAACCATTCTGGAAGCACAGAATCGATCATAAAAGTAGGTAAGCTCATGTAACCCTCTTTAAAACCTAAGATGCTAAAACTTCCAATGGAAAAAATACCTAAAATGAATAAAATCAATACTGAAGCAGAGATGATGATAATCAGTACCCCTATTAGCTTACCAATAATTTTGAAAAATTTGATTAAAATATTGCCCAACGTGTCCAGAAAATCCTGAAAACCCGATTTTGCCTTGGGCTTATACTTTTTTTCAATATCCGAAAACTTTTCTGAAACATTTTCTGCTCCTTCTTTAAAACGATCTTTTACGTTGTTAAATTCTTCTCGTATCTTTTTCTCAATATTGCTAATATTCACCGCTTCCCCCTCCATTTGCAGTTTTTCGGCTGTTGTCTTAGCTTCGGGGAGTAAAATCCATAAGATAATGTAGCATACAATACTAAACCCGCTGATAAAAAAAAGAATGAATGCCAATCTGGTCCAGATGACATCTACACCAAAGTAATGGGCAATTCCTGATGCAACACCTCCAAGAAGCTTATCATCACCATCTCTAAAGAGTTTCTTGGACCGTGTAGATGTTCTTGTGTATTGACTATGATTATCTGCGAAGGTTTCCTCACTATCGGTATAATCTTCTGGTTCTCCCATGATTTTAATAATATCGCTGATATCTTGCTCATTGACAACCTGACGGCTGTCTGCAATTTTTTCAGATAGTAACTCACTAATTCGCGCTTCTATGTCTGCGATAATCTCATTTTTACCCTGTGGATCTTCACTCAGAGATCGGGCAATGGCATCTAGATAGGTTCGTAATTTATGGTAAGCATTTTCATCGATATGAAAAAAGTATCCTCCTAAATTAATATTAATTGTTTTATTCATTTTTCATTGATTTTGTTCTTGTCACTTGATTTACAGCATTGATTAAGTTGAGCCATGTTTTATTTAATTCTCTTAAAAACATTTTTCCGTTTTCTGTGATTAAATAGTATTTTCTGGGTGGTCCAGAGGTAGATTCTTCCCACCTATACGATAGCAATCCTGCATTTTTTAGGCGAGTTAATAATGGATATATGGTGCCTTCCACCACAATCATCTCTGCACTTTTTAAGGTCGAAAGAATTTCGGAAGTGTAAGCATCTCCACCATGTAAGATAGATAAAATGCAGTATTCCAATACTCCCTTTCGCATTTGTGCTTTTGTGTTTTCTATGTTCATTTAGATTGCGGTTGGGTTATTTGATAAATTTAATGGTAAGCGGATATGTGTAATTTTCTCCCTTGTTGGCTTTTATTGCTGCTAAAATGGCTAAGATTAGTTTGGTAAGTCCAATAAATCCAACCAGAGATGTCAACCCAACTAAGCCAAATATCCCACCAAGGCTAAAATCAAAATCCAGCCAATCAAAATTCCAATACAAATTGCCAAGATTGCGATTGAAAAAGATAGAACGAATAAAAAAGGGAGCTACAATCATACTAGCGATAAACATGTAAAGGCTATAACTTATATTAAAATTGACAGCCTCTCTTCCTTGTTGATCTAAAAAAGCACTTCTGTTTTTTAGTGTTTGCCACAAGATTAATGGAGTAACAACCCCTCCAAAAGGAAAGAAAAATTCTCCAAAAGCAGCAATATGAATGATAAAGGCATTGGTGTTTTCTGAGTTCTGATTCATCATGTGTAACCTCTTTTTTTTGAGAGAAAGTACAAATATATGGTAAAAGATGGTATTATGCAAAGCATAGTACTATATTTTTCATAAAAACTAAAATCAAAAGGCATAAGAAACAGTAAGAAATAATTATCATCCCTGTAGCAAAAAAAATCCGAATTGATTCAGAAGACAAAGATACTTTGATCGAAAGTGTCATTCGAGACAGAAATGAGTTTTATGGCAAGTTTTTAAATAATTGGAGAATATTAGAGCACGAAATCTTACAATTACTCCATTTGGTTAAAGGAAGTGAATATAAAACAGTAAGGTATAGAGGTACAATGGAACAGTTAATTAAAATAACGGAGGCCGGGATAATTGATAAAGAAACATTTGATAAGATTAGATTTCTATCAAATTTCAGAAACTCAATTATACATGAACCAAATCTAGAAATCCACAGAAAGGAAATTGTAGAAATACTAGGTGTATTAAGATATGCAATTACTTTATTAAGGGGTATTAGATCAAGAGAATAGGTGCACGACACATTTTCGTAAATAGAGGGTTTTATGTTTTTTCATATCTCCCAATCAATTGACTTTATTGAATTTTTCAATTTTTTAAAATCAGAGTTATTAACAAAAACGGAAATTTGTCGTGCACTCAAAAGAATAGAATGGTCAAGGGACCTCCAATTAACATACCAATGGTTGCGGTAAAAAACATGATTAATGCTTTTGGACCAAGTTTTAAGATTCCTTTTAAATCGATGCTAAGTGTAAGGAAAATAAGGGAAGCGAGTAACAAAAATCTTGAGGATACGTGGTATAGACTACTAGACCCTGTAAACTGTTTGTAATTGCTGTAGGGAACTTGGTTTGTGATGATATCGTCTTTTTAATTGTGGAAGCATGGGAACAATTTGATAGAATTTGGTAAAAAAGGGGCGTTTAGAAGTATAAAAAATTGCTGCTAGTATTGACACCAAAATATCAAAAATGATTGTATCACTGGGAAATAACGGAATATTACTGTTGATATCTGAAATGCTCACCATGATTGATTTTTACTAATATAGCAATCTCTCCTGTTTTTAGGTTCTACTCTAGCAAAGTCTTCAAAAAATGTATCAATCGCTATGGGCGTGTCGTTTGGCTTTTTTGGGTCTAAATTTTTAAAATGAAGGTAAATTGATGTTTGCAAATAAAGACACACGATCGACATCTCAAAATAAGGAATTGATGTATTTTTTTAAAAATACCCCCAAAAAAGGGGGTAAAAAGGGTAAAATGTTTAGAAAATTTAACTAAAACGTTTAGTCATTGTTTGATCGAGCCTAATTATATTTGTATCGTATCGTTTATACAACAAACTTTAAAATACTCATTACGTGCGGGTTCACATAGCAGATAATCACGAAATACTTATTGAAGGACTAAAAGCGGTACTCAAAGCAAACAATATAGAGGTAGAAGGATATTCTACCGATGGCGCTAAGGTGATTATGTGGAGAGAACAGCATGAAGCAGATATCTTAATCTTAGATGTTTCTATGCCTATTATGAACGGATATGATGTATTAAAGCATTTTAAAGAGAAGGGAATCAAGCAGAAAACGCTGATGTTTACAGCATACAACGATTACCAATTTATTGATCAATCCGTCAAATACGGTGCTAGTGGATATCTTCTCAAAGATGATGGTGATTCCCTAATACAAGCATTGGAAGCAATTTACAACGGGGGTAAGTACTTTTCTAAAAAGGTTATTAAAAGAATTTTAGATAAAGTTTGTGAAGAGACAAACCCCGTTCATAAATCCATATCAAGAACATTGCTTGGAGATGTAATGGACAACCCAAGGATACAACTTACAAGCCAAGAACAAGAGGTATTGAGGTTAATCTCACAAAGATTTCATCTGGACGATATCAAAAAAAAAATGAATATTAAGGACGCTACATTAAGAGTGTATATGCATAATATTAGAGAAAAACTCAACATTAAAACAACAGAAGATTTAATCAAATATTCAATAATCATAAGTTAATTTAAACAAGAACAAGTTGTAAGCCAACGAAGGAACTGTATTTTATC
>CAXRAW010000017.1:0-11377 GCA_964228785.1 Flavobacteriaceae bacterium | reverse complement strand
ACAGTTGAGTATTTAATTTCTGCGTCATCAAGAGCTACCAATTCTACGACTGCAGCATGTAGCTGATTTTCGTCTCTTTGTGGGGCAGTACAGCCTTCTAAGTAGCTTACATAGCTCCCTTTGTCCGCTACAACTAATGTTCTTTCAAACTGACCAGTACCACCTTCATTAATTCGGAAATACGTTGAGAGTTCCATAGGACAGCGAACTCCTTTTGGGATGTAGCAAAAAGATCCATCAGAAAAAACAGCCGAGTTAAGGGCTGCATAAAAATTATCTTTTGGAGGAACTACAGATCCTATATACTTCTTAACCAGAGCTGGATGCTTTTGGATTGCTTCAGACATCGGCATGAAAATAATTCCTCTCTCTGCTAAGGTTTCCTTGAAAGTTGTTGCCACAGAAACGGAATCCATCACGATATCTACAGCGACATTTGCCAATCTTTTTTGTTCTTCTAGGGAGATTCCTAACTTCTCGAAGGTAGCCAACAACTCAGGATCTACTTCATCTAAACTGTTTAATTTTGGTTTTTTCTTTGGGGCAGAATAATACGCAATGTCTTGAAAATTAGGTTTTGTATATTGAACGTTAGGCCATTCTGGCTCAATCATTTTTGTCCATGCATTGAAAGCTTCAAGTCTCCATGTAGTCATCCATTGGGGTTCGTTCTTTTTTTTTGAAATGGCACGAACAATATCCTCATTTAATCCTTTAGGAAAGGTTTCACTTTCTATATCTGTGTAAAAACCATATTCATATTCTTTGGTTTTTAACTCTTCCCTCAAATCGTCTTCTGTATATTTCACTTGTCTAAATTTACACTAACCATTTGATATATAATCATTCCTTGTTGTTTAGGTATTGACCAATCCATATAAAGTCGGTTTTAATTACCTTAGCTAAAAAGTTGAAATTTCTGTGATATCTACCAATATTAAATTTGTACTAGAGTGAAAATGACTCGCCACAACCACATGTTCTGTTGGCATTGGGATTATTAAACACAAACCCTTTGCCATTCAAACCTCCAGAATATTCCAAGGTTGTTCCTACCAAATAAAGAAAACTCTTTTTATCAACAATGATTTTCACTTCGTTGTCCTCAAAAACGGTATCGTTGTCACGTTGTGTGTGATCAAAAGTTAAATCATAGGATAGCCCTGAACAACCACCACTTTTAACACCCACACGCACAAAATCTTTAGAAAAATTAAAGCCATCATAATCCATCAGTTCTATGACCTTCTTTTTTGCACTGTCTGAAACTTTTATCATCACTTAAAAAAATCAATTTTAAATTGTGAATGCAAAGATACAATTTAAGTCTCAAACCAAGAGTTTCCACCCAGCTAATATTGTGGTGGATCAACTTATACGCTTGATTTTATTTGATAATTTGCTATAAAATGATCACATTTTTATATCAGTAACTTGCTATTTCAACACTAAATCAGGAGGTTATCATTGCCATTCCTTATGTCTTATCCAAGACAAGTGTATGACCAGATTACACTTTGAGATGAGTCATTTTTCTGCAGAATAGAGTCACCAAGATAGAGCAAAAACCTCGACATTATTGGTAAAAGAAATGGAATGCTCAAAAGGATATATTATTATGATTTGATTAAATTTGCATCTCACTCAAGATAAGAGAAATGTACAGAACACATTCTTGCGGCGAGTTACGCACTTCGCACATCAATTCAGAAGTAACCCTAGCAGGTTGGGTTCAAAAGTCACGTGACAAAGGCTTTATGATCTGGATAGATTTACGAGATCGATACGGAATTACGCAACTGATTTTTGATGGAGAAAGAACTGCTGCCAATTTGATGGAAGAAGCGCGTGGATTGGGGCGTGAGTTTGTGATTCAAGTCAGAGGGACTGTGATTGAGAGACAATCTAAAAATCCAAATATTTCTACTGGAGACATTGAAATTTTAGTCACAAAATTACATGTCTTAAACAAAGCAAAACTACCACCGTTTACGATTGAAGACCAGACAGATGGTGGTGAAGATCTGCGAATGAAATACCGTTATTTAGACATCCGTCGTAGTCCAGTTAAGGAAAACTTGTTGTTTCGCCATAAGGTAGCGATGGAAGTGCGTAAATACCTGTCGGATGAGGGATTTACTGAAGTAGAAACTCCCTATTTAATCAAATCAACACCAGAAGGAGCTCGAGATTTTGTAGTTCCATCTAGAATGAATCAAGGGCAGTTTTATGCCTTACCGCAATCGCCACAAACCTTCAAACAACTATTGATGGTGGGTGGTATGGATAAGTACTTTCAGATTGTAAAATGCTTTAGAGATGAAGATTTACGAGCCGACCGTCAGCCTGAATTTACTCAAATCGACTGTGAAATGGCATTCGTAGAGCAAGAAGATATTTTAAATACTTTTGAAGGGCTAACCCGTCATTTATTGAAAGAAATTAAAGGTGTTGAGGTAGATGAATTTCCAAGAATGCTATATGGCGATGCCATGCGTTTGTATGGAAACGATAAGCCAGATATTCGTTTTGGGATGAAGTTTGGTGAACTAAATGCAGTAGCACAACATAGAAATTTTAACGTGTTTAATTTAGCTGAATTGGTTGTTGGGATTGCTGTCCCTGGCGGGGCATCCTACACTCGAAAAGAGCTTGATAAACTCATTGACTGGGTCAAACAACCTCAAGTTGGAGCTAAAGGAATGGTTTATGTAAAGTGCAACGAAGATGGAAGCTATAAATCATCGGTAGATAAATTTTACAATCAAGAGGATTTATCAAGTTGGGCTGAGGTTACAGGGGCAAAAGCAGGTGATTTAATATGTGTATTGTCAGGGTCAACAGATAAGACGAGAGCACAGCTAAGTGCTTTGCGAATGGAACTGGCAGAGCGCTTGGAATTGCGAAAGCCCAACGAATTTGCTCCTTTATGGGTAATGGATTTTCCACTGCTAGAATGGGATGAAGAAACTGCACGTTACCATGCCATGCACCACCCTTTTACCTCGCCAAAACCCGATCAGATTCCGTTGTTGGCAACGGATCCAAAAAGTGTAAAAGCCAACGCTTATGATTTGGTCTTAAACGGAAACGAAATTGGAGGAGGCTCCATTAGAATTCACGACAAAGAAGTACAATCCATGATGTTTGATTGTCTGGGATTCACCACAGAAGAAGCCAAAGCACAATTTGGATTTTTGATGGATGCTTTTGAATACGGAGCACCACCGCACGGAGGGATTGCCTTTGGGTTTGATCGTTTAATAGCCATTCTAGGCGGACAAGAGACCATTCGTGATTTTATTGCTTTCCCAAAAAATAATTCAGGAAGAGATGTGATGATTGATGCACCATCACCGATAGATGACGAGCAATTAAAAGAGTTGAACATTCAACTAGATATCCAAGGATAATGTAAAGATGCTATTTCTTTACTTCTACGTAGTGTATAGTTTTTTAACACTAGTAAAAATGTACATCGTGGAAGAAAGTCAATGTTCAAAGCATTTATAACCAAATTCTTATCAATATATGTTTTCTCTTGTGTAGTTACTTTCATTGTAATTGAAATACCCAAAAATTGCAATTACTATTATCATAAAGATGGGACATCCTCCGCAACAGATGTTTAAATAGCAAATTGAAATACAACTCAGCACAAAAGTGAGTTTAAAAAAGCGAAATATATTTACAAGGATTCTTATTTGGAGGTATAAGCACATCTCTGAACATCAGTTTGTATTGGTATTAAGTATTATTGTAGGATTTTTAGCAGGATTAGGAACGGTCGTTCTCAAATACATCACCCTGCTTATCCAGTCGATTTTGGAAGATGGGGTGATTAAAAGTGTACATTATGCCTTATATTTTATTTTCCCAATTGTAGGGGTTTGGCTAGTTTATCTCCTCAAGAAGAATTTTATCAAACAGCCCATCGGACATGGAATCCCAACCACATTATATTCCATTGCTAAAAAAAGTGGAATCATTGAACGTTACAAGATGTTTGCATCGTTGATTACTGCGCCTATAACCGTGGGCTTTGGTGGATCAGTAGGATTGCAAGGACCGGCAGTAAGCACGGGAGCTGCTCTTGGATCAAATGTTGCTCAGTTATTTCATATGAACACCAAAACACGAATGTTGCTTATTGGTTGTGCTACCGCAGGTGCTATGTCGTCTATCAGGGCAAAATAGTCTAACTGTTGTGTTTCTTCATCAGAATCAAGTAATTGAAATAGAAATAATTGAGCATTCAGTTGTATTCGAACTCGCTCTAGTTCTCTGGTATCAAAACATTGTAAAATGCATTGATCTTTTCTAGAACGTTCTGGATACTTTTTAGCCACATCGGTAACATCACCTAAGTAGATATCATGGATTACAATGGGAACATTGTCTTTGCTCAATACCAAATCTTGTTCTATATAGTCAGGATTCATGGCATAGGCCATTGCTTTCGCTTCCGTGGTATGCTCTGGTAAATATCCCGAAGCTTCTCGGTGAGCAATAACCACTTTTTTTGGATATTTTTTCACCTTTGTTTTGATATCATGTTGGCAGGATACGAATGAGAATATTAGCAGCACTAAGAGTTTAATCATAAAGGTATAACTTTTTGTAGCTTTGTAAATATGAAATTTTTACAGTAAGATTAGTGATGTTAAGCTGTTTACTTTCGTATATAGATATATCTAATACCCAGCAGTGAGTGTAAATTTAAACGTATGAAAATCCTGTTAAGAATTCTGTTTGCCATCTTTATCATTTGGATGTTTGTTGGAGGTTATTTGGAATATACTAAACACCCAGAAGGTCCCGTTGTTATGGGACTTGGGGTATTATTTCTTTCTTTTGTTTTGATGCCAACATTCATCTATTGGAGATATCGTCACGGGAAATATAAAAAGTACATTATCAAAGATGATCTGTTTTTTCCAAATAAAGAAAAGAAAGATCCGTAAGTAACTGACAACCAAATTCACTATCCGAGTAAGATACTTTCCAGTCTGATTACTTTTAACCATGGTGAGAATGCAGCCACAACCTTTGATGTTACTTATCAAATTGATGGAGGATCTGTCATAACTGAACCCTATACAGGAACATCCATCGCCTCAGGAACTTCGCAGCAATTTACCTTTTCTACAACAGCAGATTTTGGCACAGAAGGGCAATCCTACACAATTACCGCTGCCACAGATTATACAAGTGATGAAGATCATACCAACGATTCTACCTCTTCTAAGGTAACACACATTTACACAAATGACGTAGGCGTTGAATACAACTATAACTGTGAGTTGAACCTAGATATATTTTCCCTGTGATATCGTTCACTTCCCAGTACAAAATGTAACGTATTACTGATTATCAGCTATTTATACATTATTAGAAACGAATTAACAACAAAAAGTGTTGAATTATAGCTAATTAAGGACTAAAGATAGGAAAATCGAGAGGTGTAAAGATAAAAAAACCGCCCCTAAAAAAGGACGGTTTTCTAAGAAAACGTCAATCGCTATTAAGCAACTGTTACAGAACCTAAATAAGAGCTATTCGCTACTTTAGAGCCATCTTCTGAGATAAACCCTAAGAATACCTCAACATCTTCACCAGTGTATTCAGAAGGCACTGAAATACTTTCTGTTCCGGCTGACCTTGAGGGTCCAGCTGTTGTAAATACACTTTCACCTCTTGCAGCGTTGTAAAGCAAAATCATTGCTTTATCAGTAGCTAAGGCACTACCACTTCCAGAGTTATCTGTCCAGGTCACATCTACTGTTGCTGCACTTGGAGAAGAAACCGCTCCATCTACTGCACCTGTAAGATTACCACGAGTAACCAATGAATTTGCGTAGTCAATCGCAAAGTTCGGATAAGCTCCTGTTATTGCGTTGTTCAAGTTGTAAGACATTGCAGCGTTAAACTGAGTCATCTTGTTAGCATACAATTTGAAACCAACACGCAAGAAGTCTGTCATTGGTTGCAGGAAGCGAAGCACGGTTGAAAACTTTGAACGTTGGTCAACTTGTCCTTCGGTTCTTGGGTTCGCTACACTGGAAGGTTTAATTCTTAGGTAATCAATGCCCTTCCAAGTTCCACCGATTACATTCCCAACCTGTCCTGAGACACCACCGAGAATACCTTGATTAATTTTTCCCATCTTTTCTAATTTTTTTGGGGTTAAACAAATGTTCGGACTTGGCACGGACTTGACTCGGCTTTGCCCTTTAATATCTAAGATACTTCAATAAGTGTGCAGTAGTTCAGTCAGGGTTTCTGTTGCTTTTCTTTGCTCTTTTTTGCCTTTAAGAAATTGATTTTATGACAGATGCAATATTTAAACTGCACCTGATTTATTCATCAACTTATAGAAGATTGCCTTTTTGGCGGTATCTATCATTTTTAATGAAAGTTTGAGTTTTTCCTCATTTACTTCCAATAATTTCAAATGGTGAATTGACTGGTGAAATAACTGAGGATGTTTGCTTGCAATACATTCATTATCCCGAAGGTGCTTTTTCATATCTCCAATCGTGATGAATGGAATTACAGAGCCTTTCAGGTAGTAATGGAAAGATTTAGACTTCCATAATCCGAAGCAAAGCCAATACATAAAATCCTTATCGGTTTCATTAGTTGTAATGCAGACAAAGCAATTCGGACAAGGTTCATTCAGCGGTTTTCCGCTATTCAATCCTTTATTCAGTATAAAGAAATGAGGTTCAGAATAATTCTGGTTTAATCGGTGGGTTTTGATGCGAAACGTTTTCATATAGTGAGCCATTAAATATTTGCTCGCTACGCTTCGCTCATTCATTTTTAAAAGAGAAAAGAAAAAAGGGAAAAAAAGAAAAGAGAAAGCTCTTGAAAAGGCGTGTTTGGGAGGGTTGTCAAGGTTTTTGTAAAAAATACTACCCAGAGGGTGGAGATTTTTTTCAAAACCCGTAGGGCTTGACCTTGATAATCCGTTTGTGCGGTGGGCTGGAGCGGACACGCCTAACTTTGCTATTCTCTTTTTTTTGAATGTTTCATAATATTTAAGGGCTTATGAAATCGTTTTTAAAACCTGTTTAAAATGTTGAACTGTTCGGTAATATGTATCATACTTCCTTGTGAGGTTGTAACTGTGCGTAAACGCAGGTAAAAACAGCCTTGAGCTAATCGGCTGGACGAAGGCTGCAAGTAGTGAGGTACGAACGGATTGCGGACTTTGGACAAGCAACGCGAGCCGCCTGCGAGTGGAGCAAGGGTGCTACCAACAGTAACCCTGATAAGGGTGGTTTGTAGCTATGTGTGAAGTGGAACGTAGCCTTTTTGTAATTTTTATTTACACAAAAAGGCGGAGTGCAACGGAACTTACACAAGGCTTACCGCTTTAATAGCCATAGCGATAGCGAAGGCAAATCAATCAAATTTAAGCCGCAGCCCGCAGCGACCCGCAGGCGAGCAAAATTATGGGTAGTGGTTGGATTTTTTGCGACTGACTGGAGGAACGGAAGGAAGTGGCAAAAAAGACAAGGGAACTACCGTGACAACTGACAGAGGAACGCAATAAAAGTGACAAACTGCGTAGCTTTAGCGAAGCACCCATAGGGCATTACAGCTCTTTTTTTGACCTTTTAAAATTGAAGTATTGCAAAAAATGTGCTGTAATGGTTTGGCGATTTTATTTGCTGACGACCGAAGGCGGAACACCGCTTTACCTGCGTTTGGATGTGTGTGGGAAAAAGCAAGTGCAGGACTGAATGGATTGTAGTGCAACGGAAAGGAATGAAGGACTTCTCTTGCTGTGCGTTGCAGGAAGTGGGTGGTTGTAGTAAGTGAGGTACGAGCGAACGAAAAGAACCTACTGGAAGCAAATGGCTGTGCGGTGGGATTATACTGATTCAACTTGTTCTTCAAATGCTTGTTCTATCAATTCCATTATGTAGTCTAAATCACTAAGATTTTCTAAACCTACTTCAACATCTCCATTGCCCCATCTTCCTAAACCGGATACATCTTTACAAATACCTTTCGGGTCTTTAATACGGTCAAATTCGGTGTTCAATGAAAGACGTAATCTTTTCTTTTGAGGAACAACATCCACAAAATTTGTTTGTGCTTTAAATGCTATGTATAGCTTTTTAAATTCTACTCTTACCGAAGCATCTAAATTTAAAACTCGTTTTTCAAGATTCTTGTATAATTCTAACATATCACCTTGTAAATGGTCATAATGTTCAATTTTATAAACGGCTTGTTCTTTAGTAGTTTCAGGCTCTTTGTACAGTTCTAATCTATCACTAGATAAATTAGGCTTTTGCCATACTATACAGGCTCTTTCAGCTAATTTGGAAGCTCTTTTAAGAATAGCATCTTCATTCCAAGTTGTAGCTTCTCTTACTGAGGCATTCAAAAACAAAGGACTTGTATCAAAACCACCTTCAATAGATTTTTTATCCGCAAATGGTCTATCCGATAATTCTGAATTATATCCGGTTAACGACAGATTACCCAACGAATGCAGATATTTGTCTTTTACTCTTTCCCAATTCTCTCCAAGTTCTTGTTTCCATTGTGGAGATACATTTGGGTTCTGAGGTAAAATGTGTTCTATTGTATAGTTTTCAGCATTAACCAATTCTTTTCGTTTCCAATTTTCAAGTGATTCCAGTAAATAATTTCTTGACCTGAAATTATAAACATCTTTAACCTGTAATTCCTTGGTAAATTCAGCTTCCGAAGGAAAACGTCTATAACCATCCATTAACAAGAACGCAGCTTTAACTGATTCTAAATAGGTTTCTCTTTTTATTCGTTTGTAAAGAGTAGCAAAAGTTTTATTGAGACTGTTTGTTGGAATACCACAAATTGCTCTTCTAAACACATAGTTTGAAACCAAGGATATGATTTCAATAAACTCATCTTTATTTATTTGTTCTTCCTCAAAATCACCATATACAGCCAATAAGAAAGGATATGATGTATCTCTTTTAAGCTTTGTTATCTCTTTTAATTTTTTAGCTATATCGGTGTCTTGTTCCTTTAATAATGCTATACGGACATAGAATTTTGAATATCTGTGTAAACTCTTAATTGCATCTTCAATAGATTTAAAACCATTTTTAGAATTTAAGAAGCGTTTATAGGTCTCATAAACAAGATTGATTTTAGGAATTGATGATTCCTTCATTGTAAGGTAATCACGGATAAACCAAGCAAGAGCACCAATATTTTCTCCAAAGCTTTGTTCCATTGGATACCAATACTTTTCATAAAGTACATTTTGCAGCTCTAACGGCTGACCCATCAGAATATAATTACGTATTAAATCGGCTTGTGATAAATCTAAACCTGTTGAGTTTAAACTTTCAAAAATTAGCTGAGGATTGTCTTTGTCTCTTTCAAGTATAACATCAACTATAATCAACTTTTTGATACCGTGATAAATGGTCTGAACATTTTCAGAGTGAAACTTACCTTTAAAGAATTGATAGTTTTCCAATACTCTTTTACTGTATTCTCCATCAATATCAATTTCATCAATGAGTTTTGTAAATGTGGTTTTGTCTTTACGAGTTAAAAGCAACTTAAACTTAGAGTCATCCTTTCTGTGCTTATTCACTAAGTAAGTTTCTTGTATCTCTTCCCAAGTCTCATCTTCTAACGAAACATCTTCGTGTTCCTTCAAGTAATGAATTAAAGCAAGAAGCATTAAAGAAACAGTAGTCAGTCTTTGTTGACCATCTATTACAAGCAATTCAGGCACACTGGTAATTGGAGAGTTACCTGGTTTAAAATAAACTATTGAGCCTATGAAATGAGAAAGCTCTGTAGCATCATTACCAACTCTTAAAATATCATCAAATAATTGCTGACATTGCTTTATTTGCCAAGAGTAAGTTCTTTGGTAAATTGGTATTGTAAACTGTTTCTTGCCGTCTAATAAGCTTAATAGTTGTGCTTGTGTTGCTTCCATATATTTTTAATTCTTTATCCTTATAAAAACCAAAGGTTATCTTTTCCAAATTCGGGTATTTCGTTACCGTCAAAATGTGGTAGCATTTCTGCAACCATTTCAGGGTATTTTATGGTAACTGGTAAATTCTGTTGGCGTACCGATTTCCAATACATTCTACTGAATTGATATACTTGGTCTATGAGTTCTCTAACTGTTTTAAAATCATCAACCAATTCTTTTTGAGTGCAGTAGATTTTTAGTTTTATCGGGAATGGATATCCATCGTGAAAATTGAAACCGTTATTACTGTACCTTGTGTTGTTGAACAATAGAAACTTGTTGAAACCAATATTGATGTATGTACCGCTTAATGGCATTAAATCCTTCCAGTTTAAATCGAACGCAACAATATCAGAGGTTTCAGTTTTATTAATAGATACAATGAATACCGGAATACTCAATCCTAAACGCTTCAAACCATTTTCAATAGGTTCTAATTCAGCTCTACCCATTGTCTTGTAGAAATGAATTACCAAGCGTTTTATTTCAGGATTTAGTGCTGCATACTCTTTAACGGCTCTTATGATAGAACCCGCTAATTCTTTTGTTTGGTCTTGTTGGAAACATTCAAAACGGTTAAATCTTCCATTATTAGAAAAACTGAATGCACTTCCTATGTATTTAATATCAAAATCAGGGTTTTTAAACGCTCCAACACCAATGACTAATTCTTTCTTTATGGTGTTATCCAAACGCCAAGGAATACCGTTTAATTTGGCTAAAATAGCTATGGCAATGTTGGGTAAGCTAAAGTAATATTTGTCGTTAGTCATTACTTTTTCTGCATCTATCACCTGAGAGGAAATTCCCTTTTTGAGCAATAGCTCTTTCAGTCTGTAATAAATCTTTCTTCTGGACTTATCGGGTGAGTTTTTAGAAAACGGACTGATGTAAATGGCTATGTATTGAATATCGGGTTCAAAATGCTTTTCTGTTACTTTATGGTAGATTTCAGACCAAGGATTTTCTTTATCCTCAAACATTATACTAAAGCCCTTTTCGGTATGGTAAGGTGTATGAATGAATTTTGATAAGCCTCCAAATCCTCTTTCCGTACCTTTAAAGAAGCCGTCCATTTTCTTAGCTACCTGATAATCATCTTTATGAAAAATGAAAAAGAAATGAATATTGGAGGTATCACTAAAATCAAAAGGACCGTGATTTTTCATACCGTTCATTGGAACAATGTCGGTGTTACCTTCTCCAAACAATAACTGGTTGCTATTGCTTTTAACTCTCCCCATTTTGATTTCCTCTACTGGAATAAAGCCATTGGAATTTATAGGTATTAGTTTTTTAAATTGTTCGGTATTTAGATACGTACTATAAAAGAAGTCGATAGCATCCTTGAACTTTTTGTATTTGTTG
>CAXRAW010000016.1:0-11527 GCA_964228785.1 Flavobacteriaceae bacterium | reverse complement strand
TATCTGCTTTTATTGCTTCGGCAATTTCTTTTGAAGTAACTAACCCCATAATGTCACGCTCTGTTAACTACAAACATAATTAAAAAAAAGACATGGCATGCACTTCTATATTTTTATCACTATTTGTATTGTTTCCTTATTAACTTGAGTAAGTACTGAAGTCCCCAATGACCTGATATTCGTAACGGCTGCACGGTCAAAATGTCTAATAGTGTATAAGTCAACTCCTTTAGTAACCTCTACTTTATACGAAGATTTTAATTCTTCATAAAATGCTTCAAACTGGTTGAATTTGTTATCAATGCACACCGAAAAACTAATTGCTGAATTTTGGATCAAGTTTACTGCAAGTAAATATTGATGCAATAATTGAAATACATGGCTTATATTGTCCTCAACCATAAAAGAAAAGTCTCGTGTTGAAATGGAGACTAGTATTTGATTTTTCTTAACGATAAAACATGGGATTTTTGGTTGTATAGATACTCCACGATGTACCTCAGTTCCAGTTAAACTAGGATCTAAAAAAGACCTCACAAAAAGTGGAATATTCTTACTTTGAAGCGGCTGAATGGTCTTTGGATGAACCACAGATGCGCCATAGAATGCCATTTCAATGGTTTCCTCATACGAAATTTGTTCTAGCAACTGGGTTTTTGAAAAAACCTTGGGATCTCCATTTAAAACTCCACGCACATCTTTCCAAATGGTCACTTGATTGGCATTTAAGCAATAGGCGAAAACCCCAGCAGTATAGTCAGAGCCTTCTCTTCCCAGCGTTGTCGTATTTCCCTTTGCATCTCCTCCCAAAAAACCTTGTACAATGTTTAATCTTTCTGAATTGATTTTTTGTGAAATGGCTGCTTGTGTTTGCTCCCAGTTGACTCTTGCATCACGAAAGCTAGAATCCGTTTTGATTAATGTTCGAACATCATTCCAAACGGTATTGATACCCTGTAAATTGAGGTAGTAATGTAGAATAGTTGTAGATAATAATTCTCCATAACAAACAATTTGATCATAGGAAAAATCATACATCTTTTCCTCTTTGTTGTGATTTAGAAAAACCCAAAGATCTTGTAATAACCCATCGAATTTTTTAAATATAATATGTTCTTTAGTGAAAAGTTCATCTATGATAGTTTGATGATATTTCACGATCTTATCCACAGCAGAAGTGAGCTTACTAGTGTTAAAACAGTAAGCGTGAACGACCTCTTCAAAGGCATTGGTCATTTTACCCATGGCAGATACAACCAGAAGACAATGATCGCTCCTTTGACTTTTTATGATCTCTGTTACATTCCGAACACCATCTGCGTCTTTTACAGAAGCCCCTCCAAATTTGTAGATTTTCACTCGGTTAAATTTACACTAACTATTAGATATTTAATTATTTCTTTTTATTGAGATATTGACTTTTACAAGACCAGTCCCTTTAAAGGAGGAATTCACACGTGTAAATTGATCATTCCTTGTTTAACCCATGTAAGCGGGAATGTCTAACCCTGTTTTTGAATAAATTTCTCCAAATCACGACTTGTCATGTGAACAACTCGCCATTCCTTTAGAAGCTGAGCTCCTGTACTCTCATAAAAATCGATAGCATTCTGATTCCAGTCTAAGACCTCCCAAGCAACCCTTTTGTAATTATTTTCATAAGCGAATTCCATTAATTTTATATACAGTGCTTTTCCTACACCAAGCTTTCTTTTTGACTCAGTTACGATTAAATCCTCCAAATGAACCACTTTGCCTTTCCATGTCGAAAATCGCTCATAAAATAATGCCATTCCGATGATAAGACCATCCCCTTCAGCAACGAAAACTTTAAATTTAGGATGATCAGAAAAACCGTCTCTTTCAAGATCAGCAACTGTAATCGCAACAGCTTGGGGTTCTCGCTCAAATTCAGCCAATTCTACAATGAGATCATGAACAGATCTCATGTCATTTTTCTGGGCAAGTCGTATAGTAAAGCTCATTTTACCGAATTAAATATCAAATATAAACTAACGAATTGAAACCTTTGAAATAAGTGCACGAAAACGTTGTAGTTATCGAAAAAAATGGCATATTTGCTTGAGTAAATAAGCATCTTACATGATAAGTAAAAACCAAACTCTTGGTGAATTTATTATTGAAAATCAAGCATCCTTTAGGTATAGTTCTGGGGAGTTATCGAGGCTAATCAATTCTATTCGATTGGCAGCAAAGGTGGTGAACCATGAGGTGAATAAAGCCGGCTTGGTAGATATTATTGGACATATTGGTGAGACAAATATACAAGGAGAGAGTCAGCAAAAACTGGATGTTTATGCTAATGATAAGTTTATCCAAACCTTGATTAATCGTAACATTGTTTGTGGTATTGCTAGTGAAGAAGAGGATAATTTCATTGCTATTAATAGCCAAGATGAGAATCACCAAAATAAATATGTGGTTCTGATCGACCCACTGGACGGCTCTTTGAACATTGATGTCAATGTTTCAGTGGGTACCATTTTTTCTGTTTACAGACGTGTTACAGAATTGGGGACACCTGTTACTCAGGAGGATTTCCTTCAAAAAGGAAATCAGCAAGTCGCTGCTGGCTATGTCATTTATGGGACTTCTACTATGTTAGTTTACACAACTGGTGATGGAGTGAATGGGTTTACTTTAAATCCAGCAATTGGAAGCTATTACCTTTCCCATCCCAACATGCAATTTCCTGAAGATGGTCAGATTTATTCGGTAAATGAGGGAAATTATATTCATTTTCCGCAAGGAGTAAAAAATTATATTAAATACTGCCAGAAAGAGGAAGGAAATCGTCCATATACCAGCAGGTATATTGGTTCTTTAGTTTCCGATTTTCATAGAAATATAATAAAAGGAGGGATATATTTATACCCTGGTAACTCAAAGAATCCTAACGGAAAGTTAAGGTTACTCTACGAGTGTAACCCCATGGCTTTTTTAGCAGAACAGGCCAATGGAAAAGCAAGTGACGGTTTTTCTCGGATTCTAGATATTGAACCTACCGAGCTTCACCAACGGGTTCCTTTTTTCTGTGGGAGTAAAAACATGGTTGAAAAGGCAGAGGAGTTTATGAGATACTCATAGTTGAATGAACCTTGTATAGCCCAGTACAATAATAAAAAAATGGAATAAAAAGTGGTTGCTAGAAATGTAAAAAATTCTGCAAAATACATTTTAGCGAACTGAGAAAAGCTTAAAGTAACTTTGAAAAACATCATTCAGATTACAACGCGATAATTTCTTCTTATCCAGTAATAAATTATCAAAGCGGTCAAGTGTTTGTATTCGGTATTTTTTATAGTTAATTTTGTGGAGCTAAAAATTAAAATTAATCATTATAAAACATTGTATATGGCTTTTGAATTACCAAAATTAGGCTATGCGTATGACGCATTAGAACCGCATATTGATGCGAAAACGATGGAAATCCATCACTCCAAACATCACCAAGGATATACCGACAAACTGAACGCTGCCGTTGAGGGAACTGATTTAGAAGGAATATCTATTGAAGATATCTTGGCGAGCTTGAATAAAGAAGGACAAGTAAACTGGGCAGTAAGAAACAATGGCGGAGGATATTACAATCATTGTTTGTTTTGGGAAATCCTAAATCCACATGATCAAGGTTTTTTAACAGGGTCACTTCTTAATGCTATCGAAAAAAACTTTGGAGATGTTGATTCTTTTAAAGCTCAATTTGCAAAAGCTGCAGCAACCCAATTTGGATCTGGCTGGGCATGGTTATGTGTTCATCAAGATGGTAGCTTAGAAATATGTTCTACGCCGAATCAAGATAACCCACTAATGAGTGGGATTGGCTGTGGAGGCACTCCAATTTTAGGACTAGACGTATGGGAGCACGCGTATTATTTAAATTACCAGAACAGACGCCCAGATTATATTGAAGCTTTCTTCAGCGTCATTAATTGGAACGAAGTACAAAAACGTTATGATGCTGTCACTAAGAACTAACAGTCTCGTCTGTTATTAGAATAGAAATGTAATAAAGGCATATACAATTTGGGATATATGCCTTTCTTTTTTAATATGCTCTTTTATTATTTCCTTCGTAGAAATTGATAAAAGCATTGTTCACTACTCGGTGACCACCATCGGTTGGGTAGTCTCCTGTAAAATACCAATCGCCTAAATTTTCAGGACAAGCTTTGTGGAGGTTTTCCACTTTTTGGTAAATGACTTCTACTTTTGCTTTTATCTCGCTGGTCTTTAGCATTTCAGCGATCTTTGCTGAAATTTCCTCATCAGAAAATGGGGCATAGATTTCTTTGACGTGATTTATAACCTCAG
Source organism: Flavobacteriaceae bacterium (assembly GCA_964228785.1). Lineage (GTDB taxonomy): Bacteria > Bacteroidota > Bacteroidia > Flavobacteriales > Flavobacteriaceae > Polaribacter. Next base: position 7,192 of record CAXRAW010000016.1, on the reverse strand, counting down.
AATCCGTGAGATTGGTTTGATGCTTACACTTGGTATAGACATCATTTACAATATGATATTGATTGGTATCTTTTAGCAATTCTAAGGCTGCTTTAAATGCAATAAAATCACCAATTCTAGCCATATCTATTCCGTAACAATCGGGGTAACGTATTTGTGGAGCAGAGGAAACAACAACAATTTTCTTCGGATTTAGTCGATCCAATATTTTAATAATACTTTTCTTCAATGTAGTTCCCCTTACGATACTATCGTCAATTACCACGAGATGATCGGTTGGTTTAACTACTCCGTAGGTCACGTCATACACGTGAGCTACCAGATCATCACGGCTATTATCATCTGCAATAAAGGTTCTTAGTTTGGCATCCTTAATGGCAATTTTCTCAAAACGAGGTCTCTCAGAAAGAATCTCACGAACATCACTAGCAGAAATATTCCGTTGACCGGATAATATTTTTTCTGTTTTTTGTTGATTTAAAATATCTTCTGCTGCTTCTGTCATTCCATAGAAGGAAGTTTCAGCAGTATTTGGGATAAAGGAAAAAACAGTATTTGAAATATCGTGATCAATTGATTTCAACACTTGAGGGAATACGTATTTTCCCAGATTTTTGCGCTCTTCATAGATCCTGGCATCGCTTCCTCTGGAGAAGTAAATTCGTTCAAAAGAACAGCATTTTTTTTCTTGTTGCTCCAAAACCTTTTTTACAGAGGTTGTTCCATCTTTCTTGATAATAAGTGCATGACCTCTTTCGAGTTCTTCAATATTGTTCAGTTGAACGTTAAAAACGGTTTGAATTGCAGGTCTTTCGGAAGCAACCACCACTACTTCATCGTCTTGATAGAAATATGTGGGTCGAATCCCGTTAGGATCTCTTAAGACAAAGGCATCTCCGTGACCTATTAATCCTGCCATTGCATATCCACCATCCCAGTTTTTTGAGGATCTTTTTAAGATTCGTTGGATATCTAAGTGCTCCTCTATATATGGTGAGGCCTCTATTTTAGACATACCCAACTCTTTGGCTTGCTGGTATAATGCTGCAACCTCTAACTCTAAAAAATGACCAATCTTTTCCATGACGGTCACCGTATCGGTCAACTCTTTGGGGTGTTGCCCCAGTTCAATCAACTCTTGTAAGAGTTCCATGGCATTGGTCATGTTAAAGTTTCCAGCAATAATTAGGTTTTGATGTCTCCAGTTACTTTGACGCAGGAAAGGATGTACACTTTCTAGGCTGTTTTTCCCAAAGGTTCCGTAACGAACATGCCCAAGAAAAAGATCTCCTATATACGGCATATGCTGTTCTTGCCAAGCGACATCGTGGAGTTTGTCAGGATTTTTTTCAAATACACCATTTAATCGGGCATTAATTTTTTTAAAGACATGCTGGATGGGCTGTGTTTTGTTGGAGCGCATACGGCTAATGTAACGCTGACCTGGTTTGGCATTGAGCTTGATACTGGCTAGTCCAGCACCATCTTGACCGCGATTGTGCTGTTTTTCCATCAGCAAATACATCTTATTTAACCCATAAAAAGCGGTTCCGTACTTGTCTTTGTAAAATTGTAAAGGCTTTTTTAATCTAACTAAAGCGATTCCACATTCGTGTTTTATTGCGTCACTCATGGATGTTTTTGTTTCAATAGAAATCTATGCTAATTTATACAGATTCGAGTCATGATAATTTAATGTCAAATTGTGTTAGTTCTTTAAATGCCTTTAAACGCAACTTCACATCATCTGCTGTTACCTCTTCCATCCTTTCCGTTCCAAATTTCTCTACACAAAAAGAAGCGAGATTAGCTCCGTAGATCATGGCATTTTTTAGATTTTCAAAAGAGATATCCTGTGTTTTGGTGAGATATCCTGCAATTCCTCCAGCAAATGTATCTCCTGCACCTGTTGGATCAAAAACTTCTGCTAGTGGTAGGGCTGGGGCAAAAAATATTTTCTCGTTGTGAAATAGTAATGCGCCATGTTCTCCCTTTTTTATAATTACGTATTTAGGTCCCATTTGCTGAATTTTTTTTGCGGCATTTACCAAAGAATAAGTGCCACTTAACTGTCGTGCTTCTTCGTCATTGATGGCCACCACATCTACTCTTTTCAATACTGTATATAGATCTTCTAATGCAGTATTCATCCAAAAATTCATGGTGTCTAAAATGGTAAGTTGAGGTTTTTTGGTCATCTGATCTAAAACAGAATTCTGAATGAGTGGATGAAGATTTCCTAGCATCACAATACTTGCATCTTTATACGCTTCGGGGACAATAGGATTGAAATCTGCCAGTACATTGAGTTCAGTTACCAGGGTATCTCTAGAGTTCATATCATTGTGATAACGACCACTCCAAAAAAACGTTTTTCCGTCTTCTACTATCTCAACTCCATCTGTGTTCATTCCCTTAGAATTCATCATATTTAAGTAGGATTGAGGAAAGTCTCCCCCCACCACAGAAACCACTCCGGTCTGTATGCCGAACTGGGCTGCTGCTAGTCCTACAAAAGTCCCAGATCCTCCTAAAATCTTATCTGTCTTGCCAAATGGGGTTTCAATGGCATCAAAAGCTACTGTACCTACAACTAATAGTTTGCTCATTTCTTATCTTTATTTGTCGTAATTTTGCAAGTGGCTAAAAATGATCACATGAAAGGGTCAAAAATAAGTTTTAAAAATGACAATTAAAGAGATACAGAAAGAAATTATTGATGAGTTTGAGATGTTTGATGAATGGATGGATCGATATGAGTATTTGATTGAATTGGGGAAATCTCTTCCTGTGATTGATGATCAGTTGAAGGTTGAAGAGAACATCATAAAAGGATGTCAGTCTAAAGTATGGCTACATTCCAAGCTAGAAGATCATAGGATTCATTATACTGCTGATAGCGATGCCATTTTAACCAAAGGTCTTGTAGCACTTTTGCTACGTGTTTATACCAATCAAACACCAAAAGACATTCTAGCAGCCGATACTGAATTTATTGACGCAATTGGGCTAAAAGAGCACTTATCTCCAACACGTGCCAATGGACTAGTTTCCATGTTAAAACAGATCAAATTATATGCAATCGCTCAACAGGCAAATTCTTAAAAATGATCGTATCTTCGTTTTGTTATATGAGTAAAAAATGACAGAAGAGGCAGTACAAGAAATAGGAGATAAAATCGTACGTGTTTTAAAAACCATTTACGATCCAGAAATTCCAGTTGATATTTATGAGCTGGGATTAATTTATGATGTCTTTGTGAACGAGGAAAACGATGCTAAAATTTTAATGACGTTAACATCACCCAACTGTCCAGTAGCTGAAACATTGCCTGTGGAGGTTGAGGAAAAAGTGAAATCTTTAAAAGAGATTAATAATGCAGAGGTTGAGATTACGTTCGATCCAACATGGACACAAGACATGATGAGTGAAGAAGCAAAATTAGAATTGGGAATGCTCTAATGGCTGATGAAATTATCAATAGAGTTGCAAACAGTCCTCTTATCAATATAGACTTAGAGGATTTTTATCCTGTGGGTGAAAGAATTCTTTTTGATATTAAAGACTGGTTGTTTCAAGGAATGATCTTAAAAGAAAAAGAGTTTAGGCAGCACGTCCAAGCACACGATTGGTCAAAATACCAAGACACCTATGTTGCCTTAACCTGTTCTGAAGATGCCATTATACCATCGTGGGCCTATTTGCTTTTATCTACAAAATTAGCTCCTTACGCAAAACGGGTTGTAGTTGGTGATTTGATTCTTTTGGAAACGGTTCTTTTTCATGAGATTGTGATCAATCTAGACATAGAAACTTATAAAGACAAGCCTGTGATCATTAAGGGCTGTACCAATAAACCCATTCCTGCCTCCGCATATTCTTTCCTAATTTATCGCATTCAGTCTGTGGCAAAGAATCTCATGTACGGGGAGGCCTGTTCTACTGTTCCACTGTTTAAGCGAACTAGGTAGCGCTTTTAAGGGATCATTCTAATTTTAGCAAATGAAAAAGGATCAATTACGTTGATTGCTAAGGACATCACAACAAACGTTTCAGTTTTGGAAACTCGCAGGTTTTACATACACTTTCGGATGTATAAAATCTGATTTTCAGTAGGTAAACTCATTCAAAATTCTAATTTTGTACCAGATATATACATAAAACTTTCATAGAGGGATATTGAAGTAACGATCAGTTCCTCAACCAAAGGGAGTAAGTAGATCAAATAGTAAGCATCAGTTAAAACGTAAAGTATTTTATGAGAACATTATTTTTTGTAAGTATGATACTGACAAGTTTATCAGTCAGTGCTCAGGAAAAAGAAAAAGATACCCTTTCCAATTGGACAAAGGGAGGAGTCTTCACTTTACTGTTCAACCAAGCATCATTTTCTAACTGGATTGCTGGTGGAGAGAATTCGGTTTCGGGGACGATAAGTATCAATTATGATTTTAATTATAAAAATGTTGATTGGAGTTGGGACAATAAGATCATCACCAAATATGGTCTTAGCAATATTAGTGGAGCAGGAACCAGAAAAACAGACGACTCTTTTGAATTCAATTCTTTGTTAGGGAAGAAAGCAGGAGACAACTGGTCATATTCTTTGCTATTGAACATCCGATCACAGTTTACTGACGGTTTTGATTATGCTACCTCACCAAAAAGTGTGACTTCTAAGTTCTTTGCTCCTGGTTACGTGACTGTGGGTTCGGGGATGTTGTATAAAAAGTCAGATAATTTTAATATCAACGTATCGCCAGCAACGATGAAAGCAACCTTTGTGAGCAAAAGCTTAACAGCCAACGCATCAGTATTTGGTGTCGATCAAGGAAAGACTTCTCGCTATGAGATAGGGTTTTATGCTTCTGTTTTCTACAAAGCGAAATTAATGGACAATGTAACGATGGAGAATATCTTTAACACGTATTCTAATTATATGGAAGATCCACAGAACATCGATTTAAACTATCAGATCAATTTTGTGATGCAAATTAACAAATACCTCTCTACCAATTTAAACTTCCACATGATTGTAGACGATAATGCCACAAGTCAGATTCAGTTGAAGCAGTTGTTTGGTCTAGGGGTAAATTATGTTTTCTAAACATCAGTATTTTCGCGACCAATCATCTTCTCTCTTTAATGAGAAAGTCAACCAATTTAGAAGTGAGTTTTTCATATCCTTTTTCAATGACCTCAAATATCCACTTTACCTCTTATAAAACTTCTTTCTTATCTCTATCTTAGAGATGCGTAGTACATGTGTCTGATTTTTTTTCGCTTCGCAATGACAAAACTTCAACGTTTGTAGTAGGAATATGCTTCAATCAACTACGTAGCGAGCTTACGAAGTATTAAAGGGAAACTATTTTAGTCATTTTGAGGCAAGCCTCTGGTAATTAAACCCTTGACTATCGCCCTGAGATTAAAATTAAAGTACTTTTTTGTAAACGATAACAAGATTTTCTGTAAACTTTAAGATCATGGTCAGAAGACACCAAGGTCATTTAAGACAGTAAAAACTCACCAGTTAAGGTGATTTTGATTTCGATGCATCGTCACACTTAGAATAAAATCTTACTCCTGTTGGATACTAGAATTTTATTTTTTACTTTTGATACTAGAATTAAAGTTGTAGTTTGGTAAGCACTGCTACCAATAAGGGCGAAGCCATTTTCAAAATTTAGAGTTTTCTATTTCTAACTAAAATAATAGTATAAGTTTTTTTATACACTCCCTTCTTGTGTACGATAAAAACAGAAGGTAAGATAGATGCTCATTACTTCTGAATAGATTGTTCAAAAAAAATTATTTAGACAGGGCTGCGTACGTATTTAGCCCATTTCATCTTTTTCCTTGAAGGTAAAACTGACATCCTATTACTAGGGTCCTGAAAATCATGTCATATTAAACTGCTCTACTAAGCTTGTAGAAATGTATTCCAGTATCAGGGACACATATTCAAAAAAGAAACCCAGAAGTTGGCATCTAGTGGAGTTCCTCTAGGTAAAAAAGATGGAATCAATAAAATCAGAAAGACTTCAGTGCTAACGATACTTTTAGAATTTTCTTACAGGCACTAAAGACTATTAAATTCACTTCAATTTAATCCAAATTCTAAAGTACATATAAAGCTAAAATTAATATTGTAAAACTACCATGGAAAAAAATACCGATGATAACGAATTAGAAGCCAAATGGCTAAAATCACTAAAAATCTTTGGAGCTTATGTTATTGCTGCAATAGGAGTGGTTACTTCCTTAGATCCTATTCAAGGTATGATAAACGTATCTTTTAATCTAGTAGCGCTAGCCATATATTTTTTTATTGTGCTCACGCCACCCCTGATAAGTTTTTATCTATTTCATCAAAAAGAAATTAACCGAAGAATCAATATGCTATGGAAAAAAATAGTCATAGCTCTAAACATACTATTTGTGATTGCCATTTTTCTTCATGGCTACAATAATCCGGATATATTTACAAAAAAAACAGAAAATACTGCTACCATCAACACCCCAGAAGGACAAGAACGTATTTCTGTGGTTACTGAAAACAACTTTAAATCAGAAATTCCTATTTTTCGATTTAGACCTAAAGAAAATATTAAGTGGGGTTCAAAAAATTATTGGTTAGGTGATGGTATTTCAGGATTGCTGACAGAAGATCTATCACAGAGTACCATTTTCAATCCTGTAGAATTATATGCCAGTGACGATCGTAAAAAAGTCTCCAGAGCCATTCGCTACAATGCTTACTTTGTAGATGGAGAATTTGAGGTCAGAGATAGTCTTTATACCATAACCACTTTTATCAAAGACAGTAAGTTTGCAAAAACAAGGAGGCAAAAGGTTTTTAAAGGAACTGATGTACTAGCCCTTATTGATTCTATGGCTATTTTTGTACATAAAGTGTTTACACCCAGTACAATGAAAGAGGCTGAATATTTGGATCTACCTGTTAAAGACCTTACTAGTAGCTCCTTAAAAGCTTTAGAGTATTATTATGATTTTGATGAAAGTTCTAAAAAAGCCATAAAAGAAGATAGCACCTTTGTGTTGCCTTATTTTGAACTTATAAGAGCTAGCGACAGTACGGACAAAAAAGGATTCTTGAACAAACTTAAAAAAAGATCGGAAGAGCACACGTCTGAACTCCAGTCACACAAGTCGATCGCGGATGCCGGC
>CAXRAW010000015.1:0-5573 GCA_964228785.1 Flavobacteriaceae bacterium | reverse complement strand
ACGAATAGAAAAAGAACTTCAAGTTTCGCCAATCATTAGAATAAATAACAAAAAAATGGTTCAAGTTGAACCCACTGAAATATTAGACGCGGTTCGTCAATATTCAAGTGAAAGAAGTGTACTGGATGAAGCCACTTCAATTTCAATAGACTATTCCCTTTTGGATATTGAAGCAATTAAGTCTGTTATTGAAAAACAAGGTGGTTTAAAATCAAGACAAGGTTTAGAAATTGAACCATCAAAAGGCGAAGGCGATGAATTAGAAACAGGAGACAAACCAGAAGAAGGTGATGCATCTGAAAGCGAAGGTCAAGAGACGAGTTCATCAAAAGATGATGAGAAAATTGATTATAAAGGAAAGTTTGCAATGTACTATGCAAGGCTACTTTTCTTTTCATTCTTGACAGATTCTAAAGTCAAATCACTTGAAGAAATTATTAAAGCTATTAATGATGACCAAAACAACCTTAGAATAGCAACACACTTAAATTTAGAGACAGAAGTGCTTGCTTTGTTTCAAAAACATATTAACCCTTTTGTTTTAAGCGAGTTAGATTACAAAATTCAAAACATTAATTCGCTAGCAAACGACAACTTCATTCCAGCCATAGAAAGGGCAAGCATTGCGATGAAAAAATTTAGTCGCTTATCAGATTCAGAGGTTGTTACACCTGAAATAGTTACTGATATGATGATTAGCTCATTGCCAGAAAATTCCATCCAAAATAGCACTAGACTATTAGATATAGCTTCTAAACAAGGAGAGTTTGTATATGCTATTTACAAAAAATATGGAAAAGAAGTATCTAATAACTTTTACTCAATTCCGACATCTAAAATTGCTTATGAATTTACTAGAAAAGTCTATTCATTCCTTGAACTAAACATAGAAAATATAGAATCAAACTACACATCTTATGATTTAATTGAAGAAAGCGATTTGATTGAAGATGAAACCATAAAAATTAACAACAACGATATGAAATTTAATGTAATTGTTGGCAATCCACCATATCAAACTCGAAAAGAAGGAACTAGTGATAGTCCTATCTATCATCAGTTCATGGATTTGACATATGAATTAAGTGATAAAGTAGTACTTATTACACCTAGAAGATTTCTTTTTAATGCAGGAAAAACACCAAGTCAATGGAATAAAAAAATGCTGGGTGATGAACACTTAAAAGTTCAATACTATTATAATAAAAGTAGTGATGCATTTCCTGAAGTTCAACTTCCTGGTGGTATAGCAATAACATTAAGAGATAAACAACAAACATTTGATGCAATTGGAGTATTTACAAAATTTGATGAATTAAATTCTATACTTAAAAAGGTAATTGAATTACCAAGTTTTTCGCCTATTGATGAGCATATTTACACTCAAAACAAATTTGATTTAAATAAACTTTATGAAGATTATCCAGATTATAAGGATATAATCGGCAGTAGTGGTAGAGAAAAAAGATTAACAACTTCAATTTTTACACAACTATCAGTCTTTAGTGAAGAGAAAAATTCAGAAAACGATTGTGTAATTCTAGGTTTAGTAAATAACGGAAGAACATTTAAATACATTAATTCGAAATATCTGGAAAATCATAAAAACATAGGACTATATAAAGTGGTTCCTCCAAAAAGCAACGGTTCAGGTGCATTAGGTGAGGTTGTTCCAACACAATTAATAGGACAACCAGTAGTTTGTCAACCTAATACTGGTTATACACAATCATTTATAAGTATTGGAGCTTACAACATAGAATTAGAAGCTAATTCTTGTTACAGTTACTTAAACACAAAGTTTGCTAGAACTATGCTCGGTGTTTTAAAAGTCACTCAAGATAACAATAAAGCTGTATGGAACTTTGTACCAAATCAGAATTTCACTTCTGAGTCTGATATTGATTGGGCTAAATCTATTGAAGAAATTGACCAGCAGCTTTACAAAAAGTATAAATTGAGTAAAGAGGAAATTGAATTTATTGAAAAAATGATAAAACCAATGTAAGCCAACGCGTAAAGCCATACACATTTGTAATTCGCACCAGCCAAAGCTCAATCCAAAAATTGTAAAAGAGGATGTCTTTCCAACGCTAGCAAGTTTGCGGAAAGAAAAAGCCAGTGTACAAAAATGTGTAAGAAATGATAGCGGCAGAAATGCTAAAACGAAACAAGACATATTAATGCAGGTCAGTACAAAACCAAAAAGTTAGTGCGTGAAAGTCCGCTACTACCTTTATACCAGACCATTCAATAAACCTCATATCACCATTGTTATTTTGTTTTAACTTTCTCTCCCCAAGTTTTGAATTTTATCCTGCAAAGCACTTCTTCTTATGGGATCATTTTTTTCTGATCAACTAAATTCTAAAAATATCTTTTGAATTCTGTGTTGTGATTTGGGCAATTTCGTCGAAATCTTTTCCATAGATAGTTGCCAATGTATCAATAATATAACGAATATAACTGCTTTCGTTTCTTTTGCCACGATATGGTTTGGGAGCTAAGTAAGGTGAATCGGTTTCCAATACAATATGTTCTAGTGGGATCTGATTTATAAATTGATCAATTTTCCCATTTTTAAAAGTCACTACACCTCCAATTCCCAGTTTCATATTAAAAGAAATCGCTTTTTCTGCTTGCTCTAAATTTCCAGTAAAACAATGGAAAATTCCTCTAAGATCGTCGTCAACTTCTTGCTCTAAGATTTCAAAAATCTCATCAAAAGCCTCTCGGCAGTGAATCACAATAGGCCATTTTTTTTCTTTTGCCCATTGAATTTGGATTCTAAATGCATCCTGCTGTTCTTTTAAGAAAGATGTATCCCAGTATAAATCAATACCAATCTCACCAATGGCATAAAAATCGCGTTGATCAATCCACGCCTGAACTTTTGCTAATTCTTCTTTATAGTTTGTCTTCACAGAAGTCGGATGCACTCCCATCATTAAAAAAACCTCATTGGGATAATATTTTTCTAAGTCAAACATTCTCTTGTGATACGAGCTGTCAATAGCAGGAATAAAAAATCGACTTACACCAACACTTTTGGCTCGAAGTATCATCGCTTCTCTATCAGCATCAAATTGCTCTACATACAGATGTGTATGGGTATCGGTAATCATAATTTTAAAGGTTCTGTTTGGATGCTATTTGCCTATACATGCGATTGGCAAAGGATACAAGATATTAAAGTATACCTTGGTAAAACGCGACGTAAAAGTACACAAATGAGGAGTCTAAAAAAACAGTTAAAAAAAGAAATATCAGAAAATTACACTTCAGGTGATTTCAGCCAATTATTTGGTACTGGACGCCAAGTTGAATGGAGTAAAGTGGAAGTTTATTCAGGATATTGAAATTTCAAATTCATCTGCAGAACTCCATTTGCTCAAGTGTTTTAAGCTGGATATTCAAAAGGGTAAAGCAAAAGCTCAGCTACTTTGATAAGGTTACGGAGCTACTGCAATTTTTGAGTCATCTATTCATCACTAGAAAATACCTTTCAAGATAAAATCATTTCAATTCACAAATTTCAAGGTTGATAATTTACAATAGATTCAATAACTTTCTGTAAATTTAGAATTTTAAATCCATACAGTTCAACATGAAAAAATTCATCGTATTGGTTATTGCAGGATTTATTCTCTCCTGTCAATCTCGAGAAGATACTATTAAAAACCACACTTCTTTGTCTGCTGAGGAAAAGGTTGATTCCACAAACATCAAGCAGTTTTTTAATTCTGCTCTAACCCAAGGAAAATCTTACGAATGGTTACGAGATCTCACTCAAAATATAGGTGGACGATTATCAGGTTCTCCTGAAGCACAAAAAGCCGTAGAATGGGGAGAAAGAGTCATGAAAGAAGTAGGTTTAGATTCTGTTTGGCTGCAACCAGTAATGGTTCCACATTGGGTGAGAGGTGAGAAGGAAGAAGCCTATTACACCGTTAATGGAACAAAAAAAGAGGTGCCTGTATGTGCTTTAGGGTTTTCTGTTGCAACCCCTAAAAATGGTATTGGCGCAGAAGTGATAGAAGTAAAAAGCTTAGAAGAAGCAGAACAACTGGGAGCCCAAATGAAAGGGAAAATTGTCTTTTTTAACCGCCCTTTTGACAATACATTAATCAATACATTCCGAGCTTATGGTGGTTGTGTTGATCAACGTGTTGGTGGAGCAGCTGTTTGTGGAAAATATGGTGCTGTGGGAGTCATCGTTCGCTCTATGACCAACAGCATTGATGATGAACCACACACGGGAACTATGAGTTATAAGGACTTGCCCAAAGAACAATATATTCCTACCGCAGCCATTAGCTCCAGAGCTGCTGAGCATCTAAGTGAGGATTTAAAATCAAGTCCAAAGTTAAATTTCTATTTCAAACAGCATTGTAAAACACTTCCAGATGCCCCTTCTTTTAATGTGGTGGGACAGATTAAAGGTTCAGAATCTCCAGAAAAAATCATCGTGGTGGGAGGTCACCTAGATTCTTGGGATTTGGGGGAAGGTGCTCATGATGATGGATCAGGCATCGTTCAATCTTTGGAAGTTGCCTACTTATTCAAAAAAAATAACATCAAACCTAAAAATACCATTCGTATCGTTTTCTTTATGAACGAGGAAAATGGTACTAGAGGTGCTAAGGAATATGCAAGGCTTACCAAAGTAAACGAAGAGATTCACGTTGGCGGTCTAGAGTCAGACGCTGGTGGACATACACCCCGCGGATTCTCTATCGATGCCAATGCCTCTAATACTGAATTGGTAAAAAGTTGGAAAAACTTATTAGCTCCGTATGGGCTACATGATTTGATCAAAGGTGGTAGTGGTGCCGATATTTCACCTTTGAAAGATGATGGTGTTACCTTGGTAGGATATCGACCCGATAGTCAGCGTTATTTTGACTATCACCACACATCTCGTGATACCTTTGACAAGGTGAATAAAAGAGAGCTAGAATTAGGGAGTGCTTCTATGACTAGCATTATTTATCTGATGGACAAATACTTATATAATAACACCCCTGTAAAGCCATAAATAAATTGAAAGGTAAAGAGAGTAACATCTCAAAAAAACTCAACCTAAAACAGCATGTCTAGCTGGTGAAAAAGTATATTAATGTATTTAAAAAGCCTCACCTTGCTTTTTGGGGAATGATTCCTTTCATCCTTTTTATGAACTTTACATAGGAATTGAAATGATGAGACTCTGCTTTAGACATTAATATTCATGACACGTCTTTTGTAACTGTTCATGTACATCTTACTTTTTTAGTGTCAATATTTTTTGCATTTTTAGGCACCATTTATTTTATACTTTACAAAAGCAATGTCAATTTAAATTTAACACTCAACTTGCTTCATACGCTGATAACTATTTTGGGAACTCTCTTTATTTTGTAGCCTTTTTTAATCGTAGGCTATATACAAATATTTAGGCTCTGCTGATTTTCTAAGTTATTGATTATAAATAACTGTAATTCAATTTATTAATTAAATAATTTTAGATTAATTTCTAGTATAACTGCAAAGGTTTTTGTACCTTACATGTATAAAACCGTGCAGTTATGATC
>CAXRAW010000014.1:0-20511 GCA_964228785.1 Flavobacteriaceae bacterium | reverse complement strand
AGCATTTTCCAGGCGGTAATTATTATTCAGCTTATGAAGCAAGTTTTAGTGGCTTTAAAGCCCATCGTGAATTAACAAAATTAGGGATCAATACTATGGTGGTCAACCCAGCAGACATTCCAACAACAGACAAAGATCGTTCTATCGCTTGCGACACCCATACAGTACAATGGGAAGTTCGTTTCTAAGTTAGTCTGCGACTTTTACCTATAATAATTTAATTCGAGGAAATGCGACTTTGATAGAGAAGATCGCTGATAGAAGATTGATGTTATAGTTTACATCAAAAAAACAATCTGGGCATTGTTGAAATAGGATAACTTTTTTAACAGACTTAGGTCCTAAAAGTTGTCTCCGGTTCAACAAGCCATAATCGTCATCATGGCTAGTTTTAAAATAAAGAAGATAAAAAAATACTGATGAACAGTAAATTAGAAACCAAAGGGAAGAAATTATTGAACTTTTTCTAGGATTACAACATAGAAGCGATAGTAGTGGCATCCTTTTTTGTCCTCTTCAAGGCAAAAAAGATATAGCGGATAGCGCGACCCAAAGGGGAACGCCCTCTAAGACAAACTCTGAATTTGCGATGGTAAGGGAATTTCTTTTGAAGGAACTAGATATTTTATAAAGGATGGAAACTTGTACCTTTGTTTTGTGGATTTTTTTCTCATTTGTTTGGTAGCGTTTTTGGCGGCCATCTTGACGTTCTTTTCTGGCTTTGGACTGGGAACATTGCTGACTCCTGTTTTTATGGTATTCTTCCCTGTGGATCTTGCAATTGCCTTGACGGGTGTTGTACACTTTTTTAATAATCTATACAAGGTTTCTCTGGTGGGAAGGAATGCGGATAAAAAAGTATTGATGCGGTTTGGAATTCCTGCGATTGCTTTTGCTTTTCTAGGCGCATGGATATTGATCCAAATTCCAGATATGAATCCGTTGTTTGATTATCACCTGTTCGGACGGATATGGACTGTTTCTCCTATTAAGTTGATCATTTCTATTATTCTGATTGTTTTTGCTAGCTGGGATTTAATTCCACAATTTCAAAAACTAGAATTTAACCAAGATAAGCTCTCTGTTGGTGGTGCTTTGAGTGGTTTTTTTGGTGGTCTTTCAGGAAATCAAGGAGCATTGCGAAGTGCTTTTTTAATTAAAGCGGGGTTGTCTAAAGAGGTATTTATTGGAACGGCTGTGGTGGTTTCTACGTTTGTAGATTTCACTCGACTGGGAGTGTATGCTACTCGATTTTCTGCTGTGGGTTTTATTGATAACATTGTATTGGTACTCAGTGCAACTATAGCAGCTATTTCTGGCGCTTACTTTGGAAATAAGTTACTGAAGAAGGTGACACTTAGATTTTTACAAATTACTGTAGCGGTCATGCTAATTTTATTATCTGTTGCGCTTGGAGCTGGATTTATATAGGCTCCTTAATGGTGAATAGGACAGGTCTGCTCGGACTTGCATCGTTCTCGAAAGGTGCGATCATGAGGTTTAGGAAGTAGGTGCCATCTTCTACGGAGTTTGGTACATAGATAAATTCGGTGATAGTGGCATCTAGGCGCAATTCACCTAAGGTGTTCCAGAAAGCATGGTGTGCCAGCAATAAGCCATTATCTTTTTCTTTATCTACGGAGGGAAGATCGATAAGGAGGTGTTTGATTTCTTTTGATCTCAGAAACACAGCGGCATCTTCTTCTAAATAAGGTGGATTGGTATGTTCGTAATTCATTATTTTCTTTTCTTTTACATTGGGTAAGGTCCGAATAACAATGGCATCTCTTTTTTTGTTTCCTAAAGCATGTTGCAGTTGGCGTTTTGTAATCACAAAATCACCGTTTTTTCCTTCGGGTGGAATCGTAACCACCTCTGCCAAAAAGAAAAACTGGTTTAGATGTTGCTGAATGGAATAGACCTCCTTTGAAATATGTCCTACAGTTTCTGTATGAGTACAGTGAGAGTGAGGATTAAACTCAATCATGTTAAAATTAACGTCGCCTCCTTCTCGTACAGAGCCAATCCAGTTATCTGCTCTTACAGGAAAAATTTTAGGAGGGTTGATATACCAAGCGCTAACATTGTCTTTTCCATCTCGAAGTGGGATGGAGATATCTATAGGTTTAGATAGGTCTATAACGTAATTTCTAGCATTGTATTTAATGGTTGCGATCAAGATAAGTTGAGTTTAAATAGGTCGGAAGCAATTCCATCAGAGAGGAATTTTCCTTTATGAGTTGTTTTAAGTTTGTCACCTTCAATATACAACAATTCTTCATCTCTGTACTTTTTAGATTGCATCAAAAGATACCGATGGTAGTTATCTCCATAATCGGCTTTTACTTTTTCCAAGCTAACGCCCCAAATAGTCCTTAGCCCTGTCATGATATATTCATTGTATTGATCTGTTAAAGAGAGTGTTTCTCTCATAATAGGTAGTTCTCCTTGCTGAATGCTTTGAATATATTTTGAGTTGTTTCTCAAGTTCCAACTGCGTTGCTCTTTATCAAAGGAATGTGCTGAGGGACCAATGCCCAAATAAGGTTTTCCTTGCCAGTATGCCGTGTTGTTTTTGCTGAAAAACCCTTCTTTTCCAAAATTAGACAGCTCATAATGAATAAAATTGGCTTTTTTTAATTCTTCAATTAAAATATAAAACTGCTCTTGAGCCTGATCGTCACGAACATTTTCAATAATTCCTTTTTTGATAAAGGCATCTAATGCTGTTTTGGGCTCAACAGTAAGCGCATAACTAGAAATATGTGGAACCCCAAAAGACAATGCTATTTGAATATTTTCTTTCCATTGCTGATGACTTGACTCAGGAATCCCATAAATCAGATCTATCGAAATATGCTCAAAATAATGTGTAGCTACCATCAAGCTTGTTCTGGCTTGCGCTGCATCATGAGCACGATGCATGAGTTTTAAATCATAATCAAAGAAGGATTGTATCCCGATACTCAATCGGTTGACCTTGGATTTTGCTAACTCGATAATCTTTTTTTCGGACAAATCATCGGGATTGGCTTCTAGGGTAATTTCAGGATCGTTCATAACATTGTGATGTTTGAAAACTGCGTTGATGATTTGATCGATCTCAGACTGACGCAACAGGCTTGGGGTTCCTCCTCCAAAATAGATGGTCTCAATCACCTCTGCATTGAGTTCATACTTTCTGATTTCAATCTCCTTAATCAAACAGGAGATTAACTCATTTTTCTTTTTTAGAGAAGTCGAAAAATGAAAATCACAATAATAACACGCTTGCTTACAAAACGGAATATGGATATAGACCCCCGCCACTAATTGATCTTATTGGGATGTTGTTTCACAAATGATGCCCAACCAGAATAGCTTTTCTCTTTCGAGGATTTTCCTAAATTGTAAAAATGGCAGACAGCAGCAGCAAGGCCATCTGTCGCATCTAAATTTTTGGGAAGTGATTTGATTTTCAGCAGACTTTGTAGCATTTTGGCTACCTGTTCTTTACTTGCATTTCCATTCCCTGTAATAGCGACTTTAATTTTCTTAGGAGAATATTCTGTGATAGGAACTTCTCTAGACAATCCTGCTGCCATGGCTACTCCTTGCGCTCTTCCCAATTTTAACATGGACTGCACATTTTTGCCGTAAAAAGGAGCTTCTATGGCAATTTCATCAGGGTGATAAGTGTCGATCAATTCCACAGTACGTTCAAAAATTAACTTTAGTTTAAGGTAATGGTCATCATATTTTTTAAGGTGTAGCTCGTTGAGTTGCAAAAACTCCATTTTCTTGCCAACTATCTTGATTAATCCAAAACCCATGATCGTTGTTCCAGGGTCTATTCCTAAGATGATTTTTTCCGAACTCACCATCTCAAATCGTTTTTATAACTCTTATAGTGTTTCATCTTGTATGCCCGCAAAAACAAAAAAGTTTTTTCTTCAACTCTTGTGTACATTATTTCTTACTTTGCAAATAGATGTTATCCACTTTTTCATACAAATCTAAGCAATTCTGGTGGCTTGCCTTAAAACTATTGATACTAGGTCTTTTAGGGTACTTCATCTATGACACACTTACCAACAATACCAAAATTACATGGGAGGAATTTTACATAAGATTTCAGAATTCTAGTGTCCACCATCCTATGATCTTCTTTGTACTATTGATGCTCACCACGCTGAATTGGATGCTCGAAATTTACAAGTGGCAAATGCTATCTCGTGAGATCACACCCATTTCTTATCAAGAGGCTGCAAAACAAAGTCTAGCCTCCCACGCATTTGCGTTAATTACCCCCAATCGCATTGGTGAATACGGTGCTAAAGCACTTTTTTATGCTCAAGGCTACAGAAAGGAAATTCTAGTACTCAATTTTATTGGAAACATACACCAACTAGGAATATCGATGATTTTCGGATGTTTTGGCCTCGTCTCTTTAAAAGTGTATTTCCCCAACGTTGAGATAGCTTCAAGATATGATCGTCTGTTGATAATTCCTGGGCTGATTATACTCATTTTTTTGTTCAGACGCCAAATTCCTTTTCTACAACGATGGCTTGATGTATTCTCTATTGAAACGAATGTTAACAGAAACAAACTCTACAAGCTGGTTCTTTTTTTGAGTTGTATGCGATATCTAGTGTTTATGCATCAATTCTTTTACTTGCTAATGTCTTTTGGAATTGATATTCCTTACCTAGAAGCTCTTTCTTTAATCGCCTGTGTGTACCTCATCTCTTCCATAATTCCCATGCTTGCCATGTTTGATTTTGTGGTTAAAGGTTCTGTTGCTGTTTTTATTTTCTCCTTTTGGGGCTGTCCACCACTCATTATTTTGTCTGTCACAACACTCATGTGGCTCCTAAATTTTGTCCTCCCAGCTATTATTGGTAGTTATTATGTTCTTAAATTTAAACCTGTAGAATCTTGATAGTCGCTCTTTATACTATTTTAGGAGTTTATCTACTTCTCATCGGCTCTTTTATCTTTGGTTTTTACCGATTAAACACCTTCTATCCCCAGAGAACATCTCCTAATATTTGTTTTTCTGTGATTATTCCCTTTAGAAATGAAGAGCAGCATCTCCCTAAATTATTGTCTTCAATCGCTCAGCTAGACTATCCCAAACAAAAATTTGAATGCGTATTCGTTGATGACGATTCAAATGATGATTCTGTACCTCTTATCCGGCGCTATCTCACCAATACTGGAATTGATTTTAAGATCATCAACAGTCAGAGAGTTTCTCCATCTCCCAAAAAAGATGCAATCACGACAGCCATTCATCAAGCTCAATTCGACTGGGTCATCACTACTGATGCTGATTGTCTATTACCACAACAATGGCTAAAAACATTTGCTGCATTTTCAGAAAAACAACCCACTAAGATGATTGTTGGACCTGTTGCTTATACCTCGTCTGCGATCCCTTCTTTTTTAACATATTTTCAAATTCTTGATTTTATGAGTTTACAGGGCTCTACTGTTGGTGGATTTGGTATAGGACATCCCTTCCTATGCAATGGTGCCAACCTAGCCTACAAAAAACGTCATTTCATACAACTTGATGGATTTAAAGGAAATGACACTATTGCAAGTGGTGATGATATCTTTTTATTTGAAAAATTTATCCATACATTTCCTCGGCAGGTTCACTTTTTAAGATCAAGAGCTGCCATGGTTTCCACATTTCCACTAGAGTCGTGGAAGGCAGTGATAGAGCAAAGAACTCGATGGGCTGCAAAGTCGGGTGCTTACAATATGACCTTTGCAAAACTTGTGGGCCTGATTGTTCTTTTTATGAACCTAGGAGTTCTTTTGAATCCAGCCATCTTTTTTTTAGTCGATAAACAACTGTATATCTTGGGAATCATCCCACTCAAGCTTATCGCAGATCTCATCTTGATTGGGATCACCATCAACGATTATTCAAAGAAAAAAGTACGGTTCTTACCTTTTCTACTTGCAAGCATATGGTACCCTTTTTTTAGTATTTACATTGTTTGCAGGGCACTGTTCTACCGCTATTCATGGAAAGGAAGGAAATTTAGAGCATAATCACAAAAAGCACTCTATCAAGGATTCTGCATTCAACCAGATGACCAGTACCACAACGAGTAATAAGACCAGAAAAATTCCTTTTTTAGGGCTGGATTGCTTTCTTTGTCCGTACATTCTTTTAAACCTCATCTGTTTTAAGTTAATGGTTACTTTTTAATATGGAATAAACACCAGTTTTACACCACCACCCTCTCAAAAAAGGGTATTATCCACTTAAATTTGTGAACTAAGATAAAAATTTCCACAGATGTAGAATGGTGATGATAAAAATAGGCAAATCATGCTTTTATCTTTAAGGGCGTTTCCCTTCGGGTCGCGCTATTCGCTATATCTTTTTCGCCTTATCAGGACAAAAAAGGATGCCGCTGCTAAAAAAGCCACTAAATATATACAACTTCGACTGTTCACCTATCACAGTTTTGAATTGTTTTTAGAGACATACAAATTGTTGTTCATTACTACAATTTAGGGCGAATATTTGGCTGTTTCATTAGGCTAATCTTGCAGGAAATACTATATTTGCACGTTTTAAAAAAGAAGCCGATTTAAATTAAATAAACATGCAAAATAAAGGACTCATCAGATTATTTGCCATTCTTTTTGGATTGGTAAGTCTGTACCAGTTATCCTTCACCTATTTTACAAATAATATTGAAAGTGAGGCAAGAGAATATGCAATATCTAATCTTGACAATGCAAATGTAAGAGAACAGGCTGTTTTAGAGAAAGAGTTTTTGGATAGTGTGGCGAACAAAGAGATTGTAGATGTCTTTTTAACCAAGTATTCTTACGACGATGTTAAGTCTAGAGAAATGAATCTTGGGCTAGACCTTAAAGGTGGTATTAACGCCATTTTACAAGTTTCTGTTAAAGAGGTATTAATTGCACTCTCCAATGATTCTAAAAGCTTGGTTTTTAAACAAGCCTTAGAAGCTGCTGATAATCGACTGAAAAATAGTAATGATAACTATCTAGACTTGTTTTACGAAGAGTTTGAAAAAATTTCTGACGGAACAATTCAGCTAAGTGATCCTGCAATATTTCGCACCATCGCTCTAAGAGATAAGATTGAGTTGGAAAGTTCTAATGAAGAGGTGAAGTCTGTACTGCAGAAAGAAATTGATATTTCTATCAATACTGCATTTGAAGTCCTGAGAAGTAGAATCGACAAGTTTGGAGTATCTCAACCTAACATTCAAAGGATTGGAACCTCTGGTAGAATTCAAATTGAACTTCCTGGAGCCAAAGACATCGATCGTGTTACTAATCTAATCACTAGTAAAGCCGAGTTGCAATTTTGGGAAGTATTTGAAAATACTGAATTACAAGATTATTTAATGGCTGCCAACAATAAAGTAGCAGAAATCCTCAAAAAAGAAGTTACAGAAGAAAAAGATTCCTTTTCACAAAACGACAATTCTATTTCATCCTTGTTAGATGACGAAGGAAACTCCAGTGTAGATGAGGAAAAATCACTTTTTACCTATCTAATACCAGAGACGCGAAGAAGTTCGATGATCGGAAGTGCAAAATTAACAGATACTGTCACAGTTAACAAGTGGCTCAATGAGAAAGAAATTACCTCATTGCGTCCAAGTAATCTACGATACGTTAAATTTTTATGGGACTACAAACCTGTGGCAGGAAATGATGGCGAGGAATACTTGGCTCTCTATGCTATCAAAGGTAATCGCAAAAACATAGCAGATATGGAGGGAGATCTCATTGCCGATGCTTCCCAAGTATTTGATGAAGTTCGATCCAAGCCTGAAGTAAGAATGGTAATGAATGCCAGAGGAACAAGGCTTTGGAGCAAGTTAACTGAAAAGAATATTAATCAATTTGTTGCCATTGTCCTTGACGACAATGTGTATTCTGCTCCTGTAATCAATGAAAAGCTCGGTAGTATTTCTTCAATTTCTGGAGGTAGTATGACTATTGAAGAGGCTCAAGACATTGCCACAGTATTGAAAGCAGGTAAATTACCTGCGGAGGCAAGAATTATAGAATCGGCTGTCGTAGGGCCATCACTAGGAAAAGAATCCATCAAAAGTTCTGCCAACTCATTCTTACTGGCTATTGCCTTGGTATTGATTTGGATGATCATTTACTATGGTAGAGCAGGATTGTATGCAGATATTGCTTTAATAGTGAATATCCTATTTATCTTTGGAATTCTAGCATCGTTTAATGCAGTGCTTACACTCCCAGGTATTGCAGGGATCATCCTCACCATAGGAATGTCTGTGGATGCAAATGTCATTATCTTCGAGAGAATTAAAGAGGGATTAAACAAAAAGAAGGGTTTAAAACAGTCTGTTAGTGATGGTTTCAGCATCAAAGGAGCACTATCTGCTATCATCGATGCCAATATCACAAGTTTACTAACAGGAATTATACTATATGTGTTCGGAACGGGTCCCATCAAAGGATTCGCACTAACCTTGATGATTGGTATTGGAACATCCTTATTCACGGCTATCTTTATCACAAGACTATTGATTGATGGAACAGCATCAAAAGGAAAAAATCTTACATTTAATACCACGCTTTCCAGAAGATGGTTTCAAAATATCAATATCCAATTCTTACGCAAGCGTAAAATCGCTTATATTATTTCTGGAGCAATTATCATCGGTGGAATTTTTTCCATCGCTAGTCAAGGGCTCAAGCAAGGTGTTGACTTTAAAGGAGGTCGTACTTTCACAGTACGATTTGACAAGGGGATGAATGCAACAAAGGTTTCAGAATCCCTAAAAAAAGTCTTTGGATCAGCACCTGAAGTAAAAACATATGGAGCTAGCAACCAATTAAAAATTACTACTGCTTACAAGATTGAAGAAACCAGTAAGGAAGTTGATGAAGAGGTTCAAAGCACTCTTTTTAACGGATTAAAACCCTATTTAAAAGAAGGAACTACTTATGAAGATTTTAAGCCTGGATTTGAAAAATTAGAGGGTCAGAATGGCATCATGAGTTCTCGCAAAGTAGAGCCTACCATTGCAGATGATATTAAAACTTCTGCAATCTATGCTATCATAGGGTCTTTATTCATTGTATTTTTGTACATTCTACTGCGATTCCGCAAGATTTCATTCAGTTTGGGAGCTGTGATTGCTGTATTCCATGATGTATTAATCGTACTGGGAATCTTTTCTATACTATACAAAATCATGCCATTTGATATGGAAATCGGACAATCTTTTATTGCTGCAATCCTTACGGTTGTTGGATACTCTCTGAATGATACCGTGGTCATTTTCGACAGAATTCGAGAGTTTGCAGGAATTCACACCAAGTGGGCTTATACCGAGGTTGTAGACAAAGCATTGAGTAGTACCTTGGGAAGAACCATCAACACCTCTTTAACTACCTTATTGGTAATGTTGGCGATCTTCTTATTTGGTGGTGACTCCATTAAAGGATTTATGTTCGCTTTAATAGTGGGTGTTGTTGTTGGTACATACTCGTCACTATTTGTTGCAACACCAGTTATGTACGATACCTCCAAACAGAAAAAGGCGCAACAAAAGAAATAAAATGCGTAGATGATAAACCGTTTTAATACCTACTGGAAACCATTTCAGTATCCATAAAACGGTTTCTCTTTTAACATAAGTCATTGATCTGATTGTATGGAAATCATTAAACTACACGATAAAACCTTTACTCCTTTAATTACTGAGGAAGAGCTTCACCGCATCGTAGAAACTATGGTCCGTGAAGTATCATACGATCTAGATGAAGATGAAGTCCCTGTATTTATAGGGATTCTCAATGGTTCGTTCTTATTTGTGGCCGACTTTATCCGAAAATTTAAACGCAATTGTGAGGTTTCCTTTGTCAAACTTCATTCATATATCGGAACAAAATCTACAGAAGCTGTCACCCAGTTAATTGGCATTCATGAGAATCTTACAGACAGGACAGTCATTATTCTGGAAGACATTGTGGATACGGGGAGCACACTTGGTAAGATTTATGAAATCTTTCGCAACAAAAATGTAAAGCAGCTAAAAATTGCTACCCTATTTTTTAAGCCTACAGTTTACAGAAAAGAACTTCCAATTAATTACATCGGGAAAAATATTGACGATCTGTTTATTGTTGGATATGGCTTGGATTACAATGGTTTGGGAAGAAATCTTCCAGCAATATATCAATTAACAACTCAATGAAATAACATGAAAAATATTGTATTATTTGGACCTCCAGGTGCTGGAAAAGGGACTCAAGCAGCCATTTTAAAAGAAAAATACGAGTTGATGCACATCTCCACAGGAGACCTATTTCGCTATCATAAAAGTAATCATACGGAGCTTGGACAGTTGGCTAAAAAGTATGCCGATGAGGGTAAATTAGTCCCTGACCAGGTTGCTATTGATATGCTTGAAGAAGAAGTGAATAAAAACCTCGATAAAAATGGGTTTATATTCGATGGCTATCCAAGGACTATTTCACAAGCAGAAGCGTTGGATAAATTCCTAGAAGCAAAAGGGAAAAAGGTTAATGGAATGATTGCCCTAGAAGTGCCACAAGATCTTCTGGAAGCTAGATTGCTTGAAAGAGGTAAAACCAGTGGTAGAGCAGATGATATGAATGTTGAAAAAATTCGAATTCGCTTTTATGAATACAATACAAAGACAGCAGTTCTTAAAGATTACTACTTCCCAAAAGGAAATTACCGTGGAGTAAACGGAGTAGGATCCATCGAAGAAATTACTGCTCGTTTGTCGGAGGTTTTTGATACGCTGTAATAACGTGTAGATCTGTCCTAGGAAACTCCCAATTCAAACAAAAACCAACCGCAAATGACTGAGGGTAATTTTGTTGACTACATAAAAATTTTTGCCTCATCTGGCAAAGGAGGCAAAGGCTCTGTTCATCTACATCGGGAAAAATTCATCACGAAGGGAGGACCTGATGGTGGCGATGGTGGACGTGGAGGACATGTGATTATTCGAGGAAACAAAAATATGTGGACCTTGTTTCACTTAAAATTTAAAAAACACTTCAAAGCAGCACACGGTGGTGATGGCGGTAAAAGCAGAAGTACGGGAAAAGATGGTGAAGATATTTACGTTGATGTTCCCCTAGGTACCATTGTAAGAGATAGCAAAACCCAAGATATTATCTTTGAAATTACGGAAGATACACAAGAAAAAATCCTCGTAGAAGGTGGTATGGGCGGACGAGGAAACTGGCATTTTAAATCATCTACCAATCAGACGCCACGTTATGCGCAACCAGGAATACAAGGACAAGAGGGATGGTTTCAAATGGAACTCAAAATCCTTGCTGATGTTGGATTGGTGGGGTTTCCCAATGCGGGGAAATCAACCTTACTCTCTGTGATCACAGCAGCAAAACCGAAAATTGCCGACTATGCTTTTACCACACTCAAACCAAACCTAGGCATTGTTGAATATAGAAATTACCAAAGTTTTGTCATGGCAGATATCCCTGGGATTATTGAAGGAGCATCTGAGGGAAAAGGACTGGGTCACCGATTTCTACGTCATATAGAACGAAATTCAACACTCCTGTTTTTAATTCCAGCAGATAGCGATCACCTTGCCAAAGAGTACGAAATTCTACTGAACGAGTTAAAAAAACACAACCCAGAACTACTTGATAAGCAAAGAGTCTTAGCTATTTCTAAATCTGATATGCTAGATCATGAGTTAAAAGAGGAATTGGAAAAAGAAGTGCCTAAAGGAGTTCCCTATTTATTTATATCTTCAGTAGCTCAAACAGGATTGACAGAACTCAAGGACGAACTCTGGAAAATGCTAAACTGAAAATAAAAGATGATGAATAGTTGCCCAGCATGTAAAAAAGAGAACCCTAAAATTGCTATTTTTTGTGAAACCTGCAACTATCCATTTGAAGGAGCTGAAAACTATCCATTTGAAGGAGCTGAAAAAGAGAAAGCCATTCACATCGGTCGTTTTGTCACCAAAAAAGGAGTAACTATCGACTCAGAAATACAGATCAATAGGAGTAGATCAATTCTATTCATTATTGCAATGGTCAATGGATTAGCTATCGCGATGGGCATTGCAAATTCTGTGGATTATTCCATAGAAGATCACGTTTTTAATATCATCATTACATCAGTTTTTATTTTGTGTGCTATTACCATTAAAAAAAATCCATTTGTAAAGATTTTGATTCCCCTGCTTCTACTTCTCTTTGTCAACCTACTTAACTTTATTGTAGACCCGAACACACTCCTACAAGGAATTGTACTCAAAGTAATCTATATAGGTAGTTTAAGCTGTAGTCTTTATCTAGTAAAATCTGCTGAAAATTTCCGCAAAAAGTATCACTAGTCGTCTAATTTTACTCGAATAGGAAGTTTAAATTCCGAGGTTACAGGAATTCCTCTTTTAATTGCAGCCCGTACTTTCGGAAGCTTTTGAAGGCTTTTTTTAATTCTTGCTTCAAAGTCGGGAATCATCATCAACAAATATTCAGAGGCTGCAAGAGACGTTAAGGCCATTCTATGATCTGAATGAACTGTAATTACCACTTCAATCGTTTCATCAACAGTTTTTTTCACCTTGATCTCCTCTTCAACAAGACTCCTTGTAATTTCCTTGTGAATGGTTTCCCGAAAACAGTTTACCTTTTTCTCCTTATCTGTAATAGTGTCACAGACACTAAAAGAAGGAAAAACATCTACCGTAGAAATGTCTATAATGGTATCTAGTTCATGAAGTAGTTTTTTTCTCTCAAAAGAGAAGTAGTCACAAGCGTAAAAGCTTGAAATTAATGGCAATAGAAATATGAAATATAGCTGCTTTATTTTCACAATGTGAATTTAATAAAATCTTTACGAAATTAACCCTCTAACACCATTATCGTTGTTAAATTACACTCAAAAAATCTTCATTGAAATCTCCACTTGTTTAAATTTACACCAACTATTTGGGGTTAAATTATTTCCTTATTATTGAGGACATTGACTTTTATTTGATCAATCCTCCTATGGGGAGTTATGTAACAAACTCTCTGTCTTCTCGTCCAATACGCATACCCAATAGAGATGGATATTCTACCACTATTTTTTGGCTTTATATTGATGATTCTGGGAATCGTTGGCGCTTTTATACCCGTACTCCCCGGTCCAATTACTGGATGGGTTGGATTATTACTGCTTCATCTCACTAAAGTTGTCCCGATAGATTGGACCTTCTTGAGTATTACCCTAGTCATTGCTATTCTTATCTACATTCTAGATTATATCATCCCAGCCCTTGGAGCCAGAAAGTTTGGTGGCAGTAGGTATGGGATATACGGAACTACCTTTGGATTAGTAATCGGACTTATTTTCTTTCCCCCTTATGGAATCATAATTGGACCATTTTTTGGTGCTTTGGCAGGTGAATTACTTTATAACTCCAATGACTCGCAAAGAGCACTCAGAGCTGCTTTTGGCGCTTTAATTGGATTTCTATTTTCTACAGGACTAAAATTTGCTGTAGGGGTGATCTATTGTTTACTATTCCTTACTATTGTCTGGGATTACAAATACCAGTTCTTTTAAAAGAATGCTCATGATCCTTTTTCTGTTTCCTGAAAAAATGGCTAAAATCCATCTATCAGCCATTCATTTTTTAGCGTGTTAACGTCACTTTTAAAAAGTATCCCACTTGGTCAAATTTTAAACCGTTTCTGCCTAGAAACAAGGAGGTAAAATAAGTCTAAACAAAAAAAGCAACCCATGAATGGGAAGCTTTCCATTGGCTAACAAAACCACAATACCGTTTCTAACAGTATTATTGCAGTATTACTATATACTGCCTGTTCAAAACAACAAGACAAATATACTTGTTTTTTTAGAGTTCGCGAGCCTTTTTTAATTTTTTAGTATTTGCTCCTTTGAGTTATTGATTATCTTAGCCACTTTAAATGATCGCACAAAAACATCTAAAATGCAATTATCAGAGCAAGAAATTGTACGCAGAGAAAAACTGGCTCGCTTACGTAAAATGGGCATTGATCCATATCCAGCCAACCTATACCCTTTAGATACTAATTCAAAAAAAATAAAAAATCAATTTGAAGAGGGTAAAAAAGTAGTCATTGCTGGTAGATTAATGTCTAGACGAATCCAAGGAAAAGCTTCTTTTGCTGAATTACAGGATGCCAGTGGTAGAATACAAGTGTACCTTAACAGAGATGAAATCTGTACAGGTGAAGATAAAACGCTATATAATGATGTTTACAAGAAATTACTAGATATAGGTGATTTTATTGGTATCGAAGGTGAACTTTTTACTACCAAAGTAGGGGAAAAAACAGTAATGGTGAAACATTTTACCCTATTAAGTAAAGCACTAAAACCACTACCACTCCCCAAAAAAGATACAGATGGAAACACCTATGATGAATTTAACGACCCCGAACTGCGTTACCGCCAACGATATGCAGACTTGGTAGTAAACCCACACGTAAAAGACGTTTTTATAAAAAGGACAAAGCTGTTTAACGCTATGCGATCTTTTTTTAATAAGGCAGGATATGTAGAGGTAGAGACACCCGTTTTACAACCAATTCCCGGAGGAGCCGCTGCACGACCATTTATTACCCACCACAACTCCCTAGACATTCCCCTGTATATGAGAATCGCCAACGAACTGTACTTAAAAAGACTCATCGTAGGTGGTTTTGACGGTGTTTATGAGTTCTCAAAAAACTTTAGAAATGAGGGAATGGACAAAACCCATAATCCTGAATTCACCGCCATGGAGATCTACGTAGCCTATAAAGATTACAACTGGATGATGAACTTCTGTGAGCAGCTATTAGAGCATTGCGCTCTAGCCGTTAACGGAACTACCAGGGCAACTTTCGGAGAATATGAAGTGGACTTTAAAGCTCCTTACGCTCGAATTACCATGACAGATTCTATCAAGCATTTTACTGGATTTGACATTGCTGGAAAGTCTGAAAACGACATTCGAGAAGCTGCCAAATCAATGGGAATTGAGGTCGATGACACCATGGGTAAAGGCAAACTGATTGATGAAATTTTCGGTGAAAAATGTGAAGGAAATTACATACAACCTACCTTTATCACAGACTACCCAAAAGAAATGAGCCCTTTGTGCAAAGCACACAGAAATCACCCAGAATTGACAGAGCGTTTCGAATTAATGGTCTGTGGAAAAGAAATTGCCAATGCATACTCTGAATTAAACGATCCCATTAACCAAAGAGAACGCTTTGAAGCTCAGCTAAAACTGTCAGATCGTGGTGATGATGAAGCCATGTTCATAGATCAAGATTTCCTACGAGCTCTTGAATACGGAATGCCACCAACCTCAGGAATGGGTATCGGAATGGATCGCCTCATTATGTTCCTCACCAATAACCAATCCATACAAGAAGTACTGTTTTTCCCACAAATGAAACCAGAGCGTAAAACTCCAGAAATCAGCTTAAACGATGATGAAAAAGCAGTGTTTACCATTTTACAAAACGTCAAAACAGTAGCCCTTCAAGAGCTAAAAATTCAATCAGGGTTAAGCAATAAAAAATGGGATAAAACCATTAAAGGATTGACTAAGAACAATCTAGCAAAAGTTTCAAAAACCGATACAGGTTTAATTGTAGAGATGGTCTAAAAACCGTCTGTAAGCCTAGCTTGTTTTTTAAGGGCGTTTCCCTGCGGGTCGCGCTTTCCGCTATATCTTTTTTGCTTCAAGCCAAATAATTAAGTCAACTCAATAATAAGATGACTCGTGTAAATGAAATCCAGAAGTGATAATAGAGCGCAAAAAAGGATGCCGCTGCAATCGCTAACGCAACATTCAAAATCAATCAAATTCATACTTTTTAAGATCATTTACTTTTTCTTTTTAAAAAACTGTATACATTTAAAGGTATAAAATACATCAAACTTACATAAGAAAGCTATGCAAGTAATCAAAGACGAATCACAATACAGTATGATCGACTGGTGGAAAAAAGTACTTCTGGACAACTATGCTAATTTTGAAGGTAGAGCCCGAAGAGCTGAGTTCTGGAATTTTGTACTATTCAACTTTCTCCTACAATTGACCGTACTCATTCTCTCTATCATATTTATTTTTTTGGGTGGGTTTTTACTCTGGGGATTGTTAGGACTCTATAACCTTGCTATTTTTATTCCCAATTTGGCAGTGATTGTGAGAAGGCTTCACGATACTGGAAAATCTGGATGGCTTTATTTTATCGCCTTTATCCCCTTGGGTGGAATCCTACTAATTGTCTTTTTGGCTTTAGAGGGAGATCGAGGAGCTAACAAATATGGTCCTGATCCAAAACAACTAAGAAGATCTCAAATAGAGCAAATCGGGAAAGAATTTTAACCTCTTATTTCCATTTGATATTACAACCGATACTCGGTTTTTCTGGACCTAAATAAGGTTTTCCAGCTACCACAGCATCAAGAACAGCACGCATACTTTCTCCCGTAACAGGAATTCCATTACCTGGTCTAGAATCATCAAGTTGTCCGTGATATGCAGCTTTAAGATCAACATCAAACACGTACAAATCAGGAGTACAAGCAGCGTCGTATAATAGCGCTACTTGTTGTGTTTCATCATATAAATACGGAAAAGAATACCCTAATTTTTCCGCTTGTGCTTTCATCAAATCTGGAGCATCTTGAGGATATTTCTCTATATCGTTACTACTAATCGCTGCAAACCCTATCCCTTTGGCTTTATACTCATTACCCAGTCGAACCAACTCCTCGTTGATGTGTAATACAAATGGACAGTGATTGCAAATAAATGAGATAACTGTCCCTTTTTCTCCTCTTACATCGGACAATGAAAGTATTTTCCCTGAAATAACATCAGGTAAAGCAAAATAAGGAGCTGATGCTCCCTTTCTGAATATATTAGAGTACGTTCGTGCCATAAATCACAGATGTATTGATTTTTTATTTTGATCTGCCTCTATACTTCAAGGGTAAATGTACTACTTTTTTAGTCTTAAAAAAGTCCTCCTTAAAATAGCTTGATAAGTGATGAATAGTCGCTTTTGGGAAGTTATTCAATTCCTTAGTTAAATCACCTCCCTTTAGATATAAAATTCCATTTTTTAAATGATGCTGCTGTTTTTTTACGATTTTCCCTTGGGTCCAGTGAACAAACGTTTCCATCTGTGCTACTGCCCTGCTCACAATAAAATCATACTCCCCTTGTACTTCTTCCACTCTTCCATGAGTAGTTCTCACATTTCCAAGTTGTAATCTCTTAACAACTTCATTCACAACTTTGATTTTTTTTCCAATGCTATCTACCAAATGAAAATTGGTTTCAGGAAAGTATATGGCCAAAGGAATACCGGGGAACCCCCCGCCTGTTCCAACATCCATCACTTCAGTACCAGCCCTAAAATCTATTATTTTTGCAATGCCTAGAGAATGTAAAACATGCCTCAAGTATAACTCATCAATATCCTTTCTAGAGACTACGTTAATTTTAAGATTCCAATCTTGGTAGAGGTTTTGTAGTTTTCCAAATTGTGTTATTTGTACCTCAGATAAGTCGTTGAAATAATTCTCTATCGTCTCCATGATTCTTGAGTGGGATGTAAAAGTAATTAATCAATTAAACAATTCAGATAAAAAAGCAACGTTTATCCTCTAAGGAATCACTTAAAAACCGTTATTTTTGTCATAAAAGTTATTTTACTTATCATGAAACACATTACCTTCTCTAGAATCGATAAAGCCAAATTTTTTAGAACACTTAATAAAAGAGTCAATTTTTATTTTAAAGAAAATAATATTAAAAGAACAGGCAACTGGAAGCTATACACCAAAGCAGTTATTATGTTTACCTTATATCTAGTTCCATTTATTCTCTTGCTTACAGTGGCAATGCCAAATTGGTTGCAATTAATATTAACTGCTATCATTGGAGTAGGGATGGCCGGTGTTGGGATGAACGTCATGCACGAAAGTAATCACGAATCTTTTTCCAGTAAAAAATGGGTTAATAAACTCATGGGAAGCAGTATGTATATGTTAGCAGGAAATGTTTTTAATTGGAAGGTGCAGCACAACGTATTGCATCACACATTCACCAATATAAAGGATCATGATGAAGATATTGATGCAGGGAGAGTCATTCGTTTCTCAAAACATTCAAAATGGTCTAAAATTCATTCTCTGCAAAAATATTACTCTATTTTCCTTTATGGCTTATTAACCATCAACTGGGCAATAACGACAGATTTTAAACAAATGCGCAGATATCTTAAACGCAAGTTATCCTATGGTAAGTTTCCTAATCCAGCTACTGAATGGACGAAGCTAGTTATCTCTAAAATTTTATATTATTCGCTATGGTTGGTATTACCCATTCTTGCCATGGATATCGTTTGGTGGAAGGTTTTGGTTGGATTTTTTGTGATGCATTATGTGGCAGGAATGATTTTGAGTATAATATTTCAGCTAGCTCATATTGTTCCCAATACAGAAATGCCTTTGCCAGACAAAGAAGGAAATCTAGAGCACACATGGGCTGTTCACCAGCTGTATACTACCTCAAATTTTGCACCCAAAAACTGGTTGATTAACTTTTACACTGGGGGCTTAAACTACCAAGTTGAACATCACATTTTTCCCCATATTTCGCATATTCATTACAAAAAATTAGCTAAAATTGTAAAGCAAACAGCAAAGGAATTTAACCTTCCATACAATGAGTATAAAACAACCAGAAGGGCCATTATAGCACATTTTAGACATCTTGGTAATCTTGGTAAAAATCCGCAAATAGCATAACTAAATGGCATACCCACTATCCAATCGAATCAACAGACTACCAGTATCTCAGACTTTGGCAATGGCTGCAAAGGCAAGAGTGCTAAAAGAACAAGGAAAGAAAATTATTAGTCTAAGTTTAGGAGAGCCCGATTTCAACACCCCAGATTTTATTAAAAATGCCGCAATTGAAGCCATCAACCAAAACTACAATTCTTACACCCCTGTTGACGGATATGCAGAATTAAAAGAGGCCATATGTACTAAATTTAAGCGCGACAATGGTCTGGATTATAACACTAACCAAATTGTGGTATCTACAGGCGCCAAGCAATCTATAGCTAATGTAGCTCAAGTACTATTAAATCCAGGTGACGAGGTATTACTACCCTCACCATATTGGGTAAGTTATTCCGCAATTGCAATGCTTTCTGAAGCTACTTACATTGAAATTCCCTCAAGCATTGAAACAGATTTTAAAATTACCCCTAAACAACTAGAAGCTGCTATCACGCCAAAAACAAAAATGGTTTTTTTTAACTCCCCTTGTAATCCGAGTGGAACTATCTATTCTGAATCTGAGGTAAGAGACTTAGCAAAAGTATTGGAAAAACATCCGAATATTTACATTCTATCGGATGAGATCTACGAACATATTAACTACGGAACAACCCCGTTTAGTTTTGCTGCTGTAAAAAGCATTTATGACCGGACCATCACTGTAAATGGACTAGCAAAAGCATTTGCAATGACAGGTTGGCGAATTGGATATATTGGTGCCCCAGAATGGATTGCAAAAGCTTGTACTAAAATGCAAGGTCAAGTAACTTCTGGCACCAACTGTATCGCACAACGTGCAGCTATTACTGCTGTTCTCGCTCCTGTTAGCAAAGTACAATATATGGTAAACGAGTTCAAAACACGTCGTGACATGGTACTACAACTTCTTGGAGAAATTGACGGTTTCAAACTGAATATTCCAGATGGTGCTTTTTACGTATTCCCAGATATCTCTGCTTTTTTTGGTAAAGCTTTTAGAGGTAAAACCATTAAAAATGCTAATGACTTTTCGATGTTTTTGTTAGAAGAAGCCAATGTTGCTACTGTAACCGGTGATGCTTTTGGTGCTCCTAACTGTATTCGAATGTCCTATGCCGCATCAGAAGACCAACTAAGAGAAGCCATCACACGAATCAAAGTTGTTCTAGACTGAGCTAATCCCCGTCTAAGATTCAATAACTTGATACAGAGTATAAATGTGTGTCTCTAAACGTGCATTCAGAGCATTACTGATCTAAGTTCCTATTGTTTAAGTTTATAGTTTTATATGAAGTTTCTTCTCTGTAACTCCTTGATCTGTATGTATTTGTAAGATATAGATGCCTTCTGGTAAGTAACGATGGATATTAAATCGCTTCTGATCTTGACTTTGCTCTCCTTCTTTGTACATCCATCCTTGAAGCTCTTGTCCTAAAATATTGTAGAGCGTAAGCCTTGTAATTCTAGTGTCTGTGTGATTCCCTATAACCAGTTCAGCATTGTCTTGATCGACATAGATTTCTAGTTGAGAACTCCACAGATTTTCATCGTTGCCTAGTGTTTCACTACTAAAGGTGATGAAAAAACGATCTTGATACGTTCCTTGTTCTAAATTAAGTGTGACCAATTCATCACTAATTGCA
>CAXRAW010000013.1:0-16496 GCA_964228785.1 Flavobacteriaceae bacterium | reverse complement strand
TTTAATGTCTCACTCTGGGATGGGTGAAGTCCCTCGCCTTTAAGGCGAAGACTTTTAGTATTTTTGCTGTTATGGAATAGTACAGGAGTAGTTCTCATACGAGATATGATCTTAAGATTCACATAGTATGG
Organism: Flavobacteriaceae bacterium; assembly: GCA_964228785.1. Taxonomy (GTDB): domain Bacteria; phylum Bacteroidota; class Bacteroidia; order Flavobacteriales; family Flavobacteriaceae; genus Polaribacter. The sequence continues at coordinate 16,365 of CAXRAW010000013.1, read as the reverse complement.
ATAACAAAATACCGTAAGCCAGTCTTGTATGGTCAAGTAGCTCAGAGTTTACGGGATTTGGTTAGAGAAATATGTAAAGTAGAAGATGTTCACATTTTGAGGGGACATGTATCAAAAGATCATGTTCACTTGTTTGTATCGAAGCCCCCTCGTTTATCAGAGAGTAAGTTAGTTCAACGCATAAAAGGTAAAACGTTGTATAAAATGATGCGTGAGTTCAAGACCTTACAACAACAGTTTTGGGGTCGTCATTTGTAGGCGAGAGGTCATTTTGTAGCGAGTAGTGGTAATGTTACAGATGAGGTAATCTTAGAATATATTAAGAATCAAGATAAAGAACGAATAGATGATAACTTTCAAATAGGGAGGGAGTGACATCTGTCTGTACGGCTTGGCTTTAGCCCTTTAAACAAGCTATCGCCTTTTAGGCGATTAGTAAATTGACTTGACTTCCCTTATTGACCTTTGAGAACAAGCTTTTTGTATTGAATATGGTTTGATCGTTTTTTACTGCGGGCTAATGATATGATAAAACGACATCTCCCTGCTGATGACCAGACTATACAGGTATTTTGATGCCGCGTTGGCGATAGCAGCAACATCCTTTTTTATCCTGATAAGGCAAAAAAGATATAGCGGATAGCGCGACCCGAAGGGAACGCCCTGAAACGGCAAATAGGGTTGTAATAAATGGTTTAAACTTTGTAAATCATTGGATGATAAGTACGCTCTGAGACCTTCGCCTTAGTGTAAGTAGACCTTAAGTTTTCGCCATCTCTATTATTGAATGGGTGTTAGAGTTGTTTTGTGAATTATTTTAGTAGGGCCAGTTCAATTACTTCTTGGTTTCTGATAATATCCTCAAATGTTTCTCTATGTCGGATTATGTAGTCTTTACCTTCATAAATCATGACTTCTGCAGGACGGAAACGCGAGTTGTAATTGGAGGCCATCGAGTAACAATAGGCTCCTGCATTGTTAAAGCACAAAATATCACCTTCAGAGATTTCCGAAATTCGTCTGTTAGATCCAAACGTATCGGTTTCGCAGATGTAGCCTACAACTGAGTAATAGCGAGCTCTTCCTTCTGGATTGGAAATATTGGTGATGTGATGATAAGATCCGTACATCATAGGACGAACAAGGTGATTGAATCCACTGTCTACACCCGCAAAAACGGTAGAGGTTGTTTGCTTCACCACATTCACTTTGGTTAAGAAATAACCCGCTTCTGAAACTAAGAATTTCCCTGGCTCAAACATCAGGGTAATTTCTTTTCCGTATTCCTCACAGAACTTATTGAATCTCTCGGAGAGTTGTACCCCCAATTGTTCAATGTCTGTGGAGATATCGCCTTCTTTGTAAGGTACTTTGAATCCGCTTCCAAAGTCGATAAAGTCTATATTTTCAAATTGCTTGGCAACATCAAAGAGGATTTTAGTGGCTCTCACAAAAGTGTCGATATCCAAAATATCAGAACCCGTATGCATATGAATTCCGTTGATGTTCATTTCTGTATTTTCAACTACGCGTAAAATATGTGGCACTTGATGAATGGAAATTCCAAACTTAGAATCGATGTGACCCACTGAAATCTTACTATTTCCTCCTGCCATAATATGTGGATTGATACGCACACAAACAGGAATACTTGGATGCTTTTGTCCAAAAAGCTCTAAAATAGAGAGGTTGTCGATATTGATTTGAACTCCTGTAGCGGCTACCGTTTCAATCTCTTCCAAGGAAACACCGTTGGGTGTGTAGATAATCTTCTTGGGATTAAAACCTGCGGCTAAACCCAATTGGACTTCTTGAATAGAAACTGTGTCCAAGCCAGAGTCTAGCTGTTTGAAAAATTTTAAAATGCTAATATTTGATAGCGCTTTTACTGCATAGTTGAGTTGTAGCCTGTTTACCGATGTAAAAGCTTCTGTAATCCTTTGATACTGTGAGGCGATTTTTTGTGTATCATATACATAGAGCGGACTGCCGTATTTTTCTGCGAGTGCCAGTAAAGATCTCAATTCTATTTCATTAGTTGTATTCACTACGAAACTACAGTTTAGTGTAAGACGAAAATAGAAAATATTTGTATTGAAAATCAGATTTTTTTAAAAAGAAATAGAGGGGTATTTTTGAAATAAAAGATGACTAAAATTCGTGAAAATTCTGTTGATAACTAATGTTCTTGAGCATTTTGATTGTTGGAGAGAAATCCTATTTTAGCAATAAGTTCACCTTAGCTTTTTGTTTTTAACCGAAAATGAGTTGAAACTTGATTGGGTGAGTTACTTTTTGAAAATTGTAGCGATACCATGGACGGAAAAGTAGTGAAAAACGGATGATTGTTATCCATTTTAGGAAATAGAAAAAGTCAAGATGGTTTAATTACTCCAACATGGCAAAACGGTTATATGGCGCAACCTACTCAATATACAGAGGATAACATACGCTCACTCGATTGGAAGGAACACATCAGAATGAGACCTGGTATGTACATCGGGAAACTGGGTGATGGATCTTCTGCTGACGATGGAATCTACATCCTTCTCAAGGAGGTGCTAGACAACTCTATAGATGAGTATGTCATGGGGGCTGGAAAGACTATAGAAATTTCCATCCAAGGAAACAAGGTGACCGTTCGAGATTATGGTCGCGGGATTCCTTTGGGGAAGGTCGTGGATGTGGTTTCTAAGATGAATACAGGTGGAAAGTACGACTCTAGAGCTTTTAAGAAATCGGTAGGATTGAATGGTGTGGGAACCAAAGCAGTCAATGCATTGTCAACATATTTCCGAGTAGAATCTAACAGAGATGGGAAATCTGCTTCGGCTGAGTTCGAGCAAGGAACACTGACCAATCAAGAAATGCCGGAGGAGACATCTCGAAGAAAAGGAACCAAGGTTTCCTTTATTCCTGATGAGAGTATTTTTAAGAACTACAAATTTAGAAATGAATATGTAGCAAAAATGCTTAAGAATTATGTGTATTTGAATCCTGGATTGACAATTATCTTTAATGGCGAGAAGTACTTTTCTGAAAATGGACTAAAAGATCTTTTGGAAGACAACAACAATCATGAGGATATGCTGTATCCTATCATTCACTTGAAAGGAGATGATATTGAAGTTGCAATCACACACAGCAAGACGCAATATTCTGAGGAATATCATTCCTTTGTAAATGGACAGCATACCACGCAAGGAGGAACACATCAGGCTGCCTTCAGAGAGGCGGTCGTACGTACCGTACGAGAATTTTTTAAAAAGAATTTTGATGCGTCTGACGTACGTAAATCCATTATTTCTGCGGTAAGTATTAAAGTAATGGAGCCTGTATTTGAAAGTCAGACGAAAACCAAATTAGGTTCCACAGAAATGGGTGGAGGATTACCTACAGTAAGAACATACATTAACGATTTTGTTAAGAGATATCTAGACAATTACCTTCATAAAAATACCGAGATCGCAGAGAAACTTCAGAAAAAAATACTCCAAGCAGAGAAGGAGCGAAAAGAGCTTTCTGGAATCCGAAAATTAGCCAGAGAGCGAGCAAAAAAGGCGAGTCTTCACAATAAGAAGTTGCGCGATTGTCGTGTGCATTTTGGTGATACCAAGAAAGAGAGTTATCTAGATACCACACTGTTTATCACAGAGGGCGATTCGGCTTCTGGTTCGATTACAAAATCCAGAAATGTCAATACCCAAGCGGTGTTTAGCCTAAAGGGAAAACCATTAAATTCTTATGGACTCTCAAAAAAGATTGTATATGAAAATGAGGAGTTTAACTTGCTACAGGCGGCTCTGAATATTGAGGATGGTTTAGAAAGATTGCGTTATAACAATATTGTGATTGCGACTGACGCTGATGTTGATGGAATGCACATTCGATTGTTACTGATTACGTTCTTTTTACAATTTTTCCCCGAGGTGATTAAAGAAGGTCATTTGTATATTTTAGAAACACCATTATTTAGGGTTCGAAATAAAAAAGAAACTATTTACTGTTATTCTGAGGAGGAAAAGCAAGTAGCAATAGAAAAATTAAGAGGAAAACCAGAGATCACCCGGTTTAAAGGGTTGGTGAAATTTCGCCTAATGAATTTGTTCATTTTATTGGAGATGATATGCGTTTGGATCCTGTAATGCTAGATAAGGAAATGTCCATTGACCAAATGTTGCAATTTTACATGGGGAAAAATACACCTGATAGACAAAAGTTTATCATAGAAAATTTAAAGGTTGAACTAGATGTGGTTGAGGAGTAAGAGATGAAGGCAGTAGCAAAAGTTTTTAATGCCATATCAATCATTTTTGTGATCATCCTTGTTTTTTGGCTGGTAAAATTGAACTACAACGATTTGTCCTTTAAACAGAACAGAAGTGCTTATCTTGGAATTTCATCGGTGTTACTAATGACTTTCGCTTTACAGATGATCAAACGTTCTTTAAATAGGAAGAAAAAATAAAAGTCATACAAAATAACCCTTTAAATGAAGATCGTTTTACGACATGAGCGAAGAGATGAATGACCAAGAAGAATTTGACGAAGAATTGAGTCAAACTGAGCACACTGAAGCTACAGAAACCATTACCAAAGTCACAGGAATGTACAAGGAATGGTTTTTAGATTATGCTTCTTATGTTATTTTAGAAAGAGCTGTTCCTGCTATTAATGATGGTTTTAAACCTGTACAGCGACGTATCATGCATTCTATGAAAGATTTGGATGATGGTCGTTATAACAAAGTTGCTAATATTGTAGGTCACACTATGCAGTATCACCCCCATGGAGATGCTTCTATTGCAGATGCTATGGTGCAAATGGGGCAGAAAGAGTTGCTTATAGACATGCAAGGAAACTGGGGAAATATTCTCACAGGAGACCGCGCCGCTGCTTCTCGTTATATTGAGGCACGCTTGTCTAAATTTGCGCTAGAGGTTATTTTTAATCCAAAAACTACCGAATGGCAAGCTTCTTATGACGGGCGTAAAAAAGAGCCTGTACACCTGCCAGTAAAATTTCCTCTAGTATTGGCTCAAGGAGCGGAGGGAATTGCGGTTGGGCTCTCTACAAAAATTTTACCTCACAATTTTAATGAGCTAATTGATGCTTCTATTAAATATCTAAAAGGAAGAAGTTTTAGAATTCTACCTGACTTTCTAACGGGAGGAATTGCCGACTTTTCCAATTATAATGATGGAAAACGAGGTGGCAAGGTACGTGTTCGAGCAAAAATCTCTCAGTTAGACAAGAAAACACTAGTCATTACAGAAATTCCTTTTGCCACAACAACGTCTAGTATTATCGATAGTATTTTAAAAGCGAATGACAAAGGAAAGATTAAGATCAAACGCATAGAGGACAATACTGCCGCTCATGTAGAAATCCTTGTTCATCTTCCTCCCAATATTTCGCCAGAAAAGACAATTGATGCCTTGTACGCCTTTACCAATTGTGAAAATTCGATTTCTCCCCTCTGTTGCATTATCGAGAATAACAAACCTAAGTTTGTTGGTATCACCGAAATGCTTAAAACATCGACAGATTATACCGTGGAACTGTTAAAAAGAGAACTTGAGATTCAATTGAGTGAGTTAGAAGAACAGTGGCACTTCGCCTCTCTTGAACGCATCTTTATAGAGAATAGGATTTACCGAGATATAGAGGAAGAAGAAACTTGGGAAGGGGTAATTATGGCCATCGATAAAGGGTTGAAGCCTTATATTACTCATCTGAAAAGGTCAGTTACAGAACAAGACATTATCCGTCTCACAGAAATCAGAATTAAGAAAATTTCTAAGTTTGATGTTGACAAAGCCAAGCATTTTATTGAAAGTCTGGAGGGCAAGATTGAAGAAACGAAGTATCATCTTGCTCATTTAATTGATTTTACCATTGACTATTTCAAAGAACTGAAGAAAAAGTACGGTAAAGGGAAAGAGCGCAAGACAGAAATTCGAACTTTTGATGATATTGTTGCGACTAAAGTCGTTATTCGGAATACCAAGTTATATGTCAACCGAGTTGAAGGGTTTATAGGAACATCACTTAGAAAAGACGAGTATGTTACAGATTGTGCCGACATTGATGATGTGATTATCTTCCGTAAAGATGGGAAGATGATGGTGACTAAAGTGGCTTCCAAGACTTTTGTAGGAAAAGACACGATATATGTAGCTGTATTTAAGAAAAAAGATAAACGCACAGTGTACAATATGATGTATCGAGATGGTAGGGGAGGTCCTAGTTATATGAAACGCTTTACTGTTACAGGGGTAACTCGTGATAAAGAATATGATCTAACTAATGGAAGCAAGGGTTCTGTTGTCCACTATTTTACTGCTAATCCGAACGGAGAAGCAGAAGTTGTTACCATTAATCTGAGAGCTGCAGGCAGTGTAAAAAAACTTAAATGGGATATCGATTTTGCCGACCTTGCTGTTAAAGGTCGTGGGGTGCGAGGAAATACTATCACAAAATATGCTATCAAGAAAGTAGAGTTTAAGTATGCAGGAGTATCTACCCTAAAGCCGCGAAAAATCTGGTTTGATGATACTGTCCAACGATTAAATGTAGATGATCGTGGAGATTTATTAGGAGAGTTTAAAGCAGAAGATAAAATCTTAGTTGCCACACAATCAGGAAAAATCAAGGCAGTAACTCCTAATTTGCAAATGCATTTTGAAGACGATATGATTGTTTTAGAGAAATGGAATCCTAGAAAGCCAATTTCTGTAATTTATTTTGATGGAGATAAGCAAAAATACTATGTCAAACGTTTTTTAATTGAGACCCCTGAAAAAGAAGAAATTTTTATTTCAGAGCATCCAAGCTCACAGTTGGAAATTATTGCAACTGATTATAGGCCTGTGGCTGAAATTCTTTTTTCAAAGCGGTCTCTAGATAAAAGAAGGGTGAATTTTGAAGAATTTATTGCGGTGAAAGGAATTCGTGCTCAAGGAAATCAACTGACTACTGAAAAAATCAAACAGGTCAATTTACTAGAGCCACTTCCATACGAAGAACCCAAAGAATCACCAGTAGAGGAAGTGGAAGTAGTAGATGAGGAGGTCGTAAGTGAAAGTTCAGTAAACAAAACTGAGGAGGGTCCAAAACAGGATCATAATGGACAAATAACGTTGTTTTAGCGTTGTGTAAATCCCAAAAAAATATTCAAAATAATTGAATAATAGTATTTTATGTAAAAATACTACTTCAAAATCCATTCTCCCTTATCAATGAAAGGAATTGCTTGTTTGTATTTGACTACTTTTTCTTCCCCACTCGTGATATTTTTGATGGTAACCCGTTCATTTCTTCCAATTTTAGGTTGTTCTCTAACAATGGTTTCAACAGGTGCCTCCTGCTGCTGTCTAGAATTGGCGATAGCTTGCTCTGTTGAGTTTTGAACTTCTTCTTTTCGTAAGTTTAATTTTTCTCTTTGTTGCTTTCGAGCTTCTGAAACTTGCGCTCTTCCTTGGTTAGGCAACTCACCCTTAAAAAGAAAGGACAGCACTTCTCGATTGATTTTGTCTATGGTTATTTTAAATAATTCAAAGGCTTCAAACTTATAGATCAACAAAGGATCTTTTTGCTCATAAGAAGCATTCTGAACAGATTGCTTTAATTCATCCATTTTACGCAAGTGCTCCTTCCAGTTTTCGTCAATAATCGCAAGAGTAATATTCTTCTCAAAATCTTTAGCTAAAGATTTCCCTTCGGTTTCGTAAGCCTCCTTTAAATTGGTTACCACTTGTAGTGATTTAATACCGTCAGTAAACGGAACAACAATTCGCTCGTAACGATCTCCTTCATTTTCATATACATTTTTGATGACTGGAAATGTTAACATAGCATTTCGTGTAGCTTTTTCTTTGTAATGCGCTGTAATTATTTCATATAATTTGTCTGTCAACTCAGGTTCGGTAGTGGATTCAAACTCCTCTTCAGTAAACGGGGAGGTCATAGACGTAAAACGGATGAGTTCGAACTCAAAGTTCTGAAAATCTTTGTTGATTTTATTGGTGTTAATGATTGATTGACAAGTATCATAGATCATGTTAGCAACATCAATCTGTAAGCGTTTTCCGTCAAGAGCGTTTCTTCTTCTTTTGTAGATAAACTCGCGTTGAGAGTTCATAATGTCGTCATACTCCAACAAACGCTTTCGGATTCCAAAATTGTTTTCTTCCACTTTTTTTTGTGCTCTTTCGATGGATTTGGTAATCATAGAGTGCTGAATAACTTCCCCTTCTTTTAATCCCATACGATCCATCATTTTGGCAATTCTTTCAGATCCAAACAATCGCATCAGATTATCGTCAAGCGCCACATAAAACTGTGATGATCCCACATCTCCTTGTCGCCCTGCACGACCTCTTAACTGTCTATCTACTCTACGTGAGTCGTGTCTTTCTGTACCTATAATGGCTAAACCTCCGTCTTCTTTTACCCGTTCAGAGAGTTTGATATCTGTTCCACGACCAGCCATATTGGTTGCGATTGTTACTTGTCCTGGTTTTCCAGCTTCAGCAACAACATCAGCTTCTTTTTTATGTAATTTGGCATTTAGGATATTGTGACTGATTTTACGCATTTTGAGCATTCGACCTAATAATTCAGAAATCTCTACGGAGGTAGTTCCAACGAGTACAGGTCTCTTAGCTTCAACCAACTTTACGATATCATCGATTACAGCATTGAATTTTTCTCTGGTGGTTTTATAGACTAAATCCTGCTTATCGTCTCGTGCAATAGGCTTATTGGTGGGTATCTCAACAACGTCTAATTTGTAGATTTCCCAAAATTCACCAGCTTCTGTAATGGCTGTACCTGTCATACCAGAGAGTTTGCGGTACATTCTAAAATAGTTTTGTAGAGTAACGGTGGCGAAAGTTTGCGTTGCATCTTCAATCTTTACATTTTCTTTAGCTTCTATAGCTTGATGGAGTCCATCGGAGTATCTTCGACCATCCATAATACGTCCTGTCTGCTCGTCAACAATCATCACTTTATTGTCCACCACAACGTATTCTACGTCTTTTTCAAATAAACTATAGGCTTTTAATAGCTGACTCATTGTGTGAATACGCTCACTTTTAACATTAAAATCTTTGTAAAGTGTTTCTTTAAGTTGTACTTTTTTTTCTGGGGATGACTCGCTCTCGTCAATGACACCAATCTCAATTCCCATGTCGGGTAAAACGAAGAAGTTTTCGTCATTTGTTTTAGTGGATAAATGTGCAATTCCTTTGTCGGTGAGATCAATTGAATTGTTTTTTTCTTCGATAACATACCACAACTCGGCATCAATTTCTGGCATGAGTTTGTTGTTGTCTGCCATGTAGGTGTTCTCTGTTTTTTGAAGTAGTTGTTTTACACCTTCTTGTGATAGGAATTTAATCAATGCCTTATTTTTGGGAATACCTCTGTAAACTCTCAAGAGTAGAAATCCGCCTTCTTTTGAGTTTCCCTCAGCAACTAATTTTTTGGCTTCAGCCAAAACTCCAACTAAATATTTGTTTTGTAGTGAAACTAGGTCGTGAACTAGAGGTTTTAATTCATTGAATTCGTGTCTATCTCCTTGAGGAACAGGTCCAGAGATAATTAAGGGGGTTCTTGCATCATCAATTAAAACTGAGTCAACTTCATCTATGATGGCATAATTAGGAGCTCTCTGTACGAGGTCTTCTTTGGAGTTAGCCATATTGTCGCGCAGGTAATCAAAGCCAAATTCGTTGTTGGTTCCATAGGTAATGTCTGCATTGTAGGCCTTTCTTCTCGCTTCTGAGTTAGGCTGGTGTTCATCAATACAGTCAGTACTGAGTCCATGAAATTCAAAAATAGGAGCCATCCAAGCGCGGTCGCGTTTAGCTAGGTAATTGTTTACGGTGACTACATGGACACCATTTCCAGTGAGTGCATTAAGATACACAGGAAGCGTGGAAACAAGTGTTTTTCCTTCACCTGTCATCATTTCAGCAATTTTTCCTTGATGCAAGACAGACCCACCAATTAGCTGTACGTCATAGTGAATCATATCCCAAGTTACTGGTTTTCCTGTAGCATCCCATGAGTTTTGCCAGTATGCATAATCACCATCTAGGTAGATATGATCGTGTTTTCCAGAAAGTTCTCTATCAAAAGGAGTGGCAGTCACTTCGAGTTCTTCATTTTCAACAAAGCGTTTGGCTGTTTCTTTGATCAAAGCAAAAGCCTCTGGCATTAAATCTTCAAGAACTTCTTCAGATACTTTGTAGCTCTCATCTTTGAGTTGATCTATTTCTGAGAAGATCTCTTCTTGCCTATCGATTTCCGCTTCTTCAGCCTCTATTTCAAGTGTATTTATTTGATCCTGAAAGGTTTTGGTAGCCTCTTTGATTTTTGCTTTAAACTCTATGGTTTTATTCCTTAGTTCATCATTTGAGAGTGCAGACAGAGTGGCTTCAAAAGTCCTAACTTTATCTACAATTGGCTGTAATATTTTGAGATCTTTTTGTTGCTTGTCTCCAACAAATAATTTGATTACTGAATTTAAAATACTCATTTATTGTAGATTTTTATTCATTGTTCAATTTTAATTCGGGGATTAAAAGTAAACAAAAAAAAAGCCTCTTATGAGACTTTTCTGGTGAATTGTGTTGTTTTTAGTATTCATCTTCGTTCCAGAGATAGTCTTCTTCTGTTGGATAATCAGGCCAAATTTCGATAATCGAGTCATAGGCATCACCTTCGTCTTCAATCTCTTGAAGATTTTCTGCCACCTCTAGTGGAGCTCCCGTTCTTATTGCGTAATCTATTAACTCGTCTTTGGTAGCTGGCCACGGTGCGTCAGCCAAGTATGATGCTAATTCTAAAGTCCAGTACATTTCGATTTAGTTTTTTTGCAAAAATAATTTTTTTACTTAAAAAGTCAAGTTTTTTTAGAAATATAAGTCAATGAAAAAAAGAACGTACTAAAATTTCTCAGGAGTCCATTTAATTTCCTTTACTACCAAATCTTTTGACAACTTTCGTGCCAACACAAAAAGATAGTCAGAAAGACGGTTTAAGTATATTAAAATACTAGATTCTACAGGCGCTTGATCACTCAAAAGCACAGCAAGGCGCTCAGCTCTTCTACACACTGTTCTGGCAATATGACAAAATGACACGGTTTGGTGTCCGCCAGGAAGAATGAAGTGAGTCATGGGTGGCAATTGACTATTCATGGTATCTATTTCGTTTTCTAAAAACTGGATAGAACTTTCATTGATCTTTGGGATGTTTAGTTTTTCTTTTTTTGCAGGGGTGGCCAGCATGGCTCCCAAAGTAAAAAGATCGGTTTGAATTTTGATAAGCTTTTCTTCAATAGTTGTATCAATTTTTTGATCTCTGATTGCTCCAATGATGGAGTTTAATTCGTCCACAGTACCATAAGATTCAATTCGAATGTGGTGTTTTGGAACGCGTTTACCACTGAATAAGGAGGTAGTTCCCTTGTCGCCTGTTTTTGTATAAATCTTCATATAGTCATGTTGAGAAGTTGAATTATAACATACCCTAGTTTGGTGATAAAACGTTCGTTAGAACAATCTTTTATCTTTAAGCGTGTGCAAATCTAAGGCTTTAAACTCTGATGGTAAAATGCTCTTTTTCTCTTCCTTTTCTAAAAAAGACAAATCCCCACTGAAATGTATCTATGGTTAGGCTCACACGCTCATTTTTTTTGATATGTTTCCAAGCTTCTTCCATGTCTCTATTCCAATGAATGTCGTCAAAAATAAGCACTGTATTTTCCTGAACTGATGTTAGTGTTAGACACTTTTCAAAATATGTTATGGTCGCTTTTTTTGAGTGATTTCCATCAAAATATATAAGATCGTAAGAATGATTAGATAAGCAAATGGGAAGGGTCTTTTCAAAATCTCCCAATTTGACTAGTATGTTTTTTAGTTGGTATTTCTTAAACATTTTTTTGGCTAGGCTTGCTGTTGATTTACAGCCTTCTAGCGTGGTAACAAACCCATTAGGATTTCCTAAAGCTATAGCACAAGCACTAAGACCTAATGAAGTGCCAATTTCAAGAATGTTATTAAATTGAAAGTATTCTGTTAAGTTAAATAATAATCTTGCTCTTTTCTTTGATATGCCAACATAGCTTATTATTTTTGAAATTTCACGACTGTTTGACGTGAAAATTTTAGAACCAATCCCTAGGTCAGTAACCTCTAGTTTTTCATCACTAGAAATCAACTCTTGACGGTATTCTTCAAATCGTCTAAAATTAGGTGAGGTATTTTTTTTGTAAAGACATTTTGTGAGTAAGTCAAATACAAAAGGTGAATGAACACCGTGGTGATTTTTAGACACGATTAGGAATTGTATATAGGCAAATACTTTGAAAAACAAGTGCATTCAACTTTAATGACGAAATTAAGTGAAAAATTACAAGTTTAAGCATATAAAAATTATATTTGTTGTGAACAGTGTTTTTGTGTGATATGAAAAAAATATTAATATTATTGTCTGTGGCTATCTTGATATGCTCGTGTATATCTAGAAAAAATCTTATTTATTTACAGGGAGAACCCGTATCGCAAAAAGAAATTAGAGAGATTAATGACACTCCTTACAAACTTCAAGTTCACGATATCATCGCTATAGAAATTAAGGCAGAAGATGTAAGTTTTGTGGAAATGTTCAATAAATCTATGAGTGCCGGAGCTAATCCTCAAAATGTTCTAAACACCACACCAATGGCAGCTTACCTTACAGGTTATTCTGTTGATAGACAGGGTAACATACGATTACCTTATATTGGTGAAATGAATGTTCTAGGGTATACCACAAAAGAAGTTCGTGTTAAAATAGAGGAGAATCTGAAAAAATACCTAGAAAAGGGAACCACTATATACGTGACTGTAAGGCTGCAAGGTATCAAATATACTGTGATGGGGGAAGTAAATCTTCCCGGGACTAAGATAGCTTACAGTAATAACCTAAGTATTATTGATGCCATAACAGATTCTGGAGATGTGAGTGATGTTGGAGATAGGAAAAATGTGGAAGTTATCAGAATCTCTCCCTCAGGAGATGTCAAGAAGTTTGAGATTGACCTTACCAACATCAAGGCAGTAAATTCTGAAATCTTTTTTATAAAACCTAATGATTACATCAATGTAAAACCTTTGAGACAAAAGTCTTGGGGAACAGGAACCACGGGGTTACAATCTTTATCCACGGTTATATCATTGTTGACACTATTTACATCCACCGTTTTAATCATTAGAACTCTTTAATACATGAATCATAATTCCAACATTGGAGATATTAATCAAAATTTTTTCGATGCTAGGTACTATATTTCAAAGGTTCTTGGCTATTGGAAATTATTTTTAGCAACGACTATCATTGCCCTAATTTTTGCGGTGTTCCTAAACGGATACCAACAAAAGTTCTATAGTATGGAAACCATTATTTCTGTTAAGGATGAGACCAATCCTCTTTTTTCAACAGGAACAAATCTGACCTTTAATTGGGGAGGGGAGAGTAACTTAATAGAGACTGTAAAAATTTCATTGAATTCTAGAATACACAATGAGAAGGTAATTTCCAGATTACAGTTTTATGTTGACTATCTACGAGAAGGAAGATACAGGTTAGAGGATGTGTATGGACAACAACCATTTCGCATTAAAGTAGATACCAATGGGTACCAATTAAAAAACAAGCTCATAAAGGTCGAGACACTCGAAGAAAATCAATTCAAATTATCTTTTAACATTGGGGAAGAAGAATCAAATTTGCAGATGATTAGATATTCTGATTTAGACCATATACCTTACACATACGAATCAAAATCTTACAGTAAAATCTTTAGCCTTCACCCAAGAAACAGTGATAAAGGTGGATATGAGGTAAATATTATGGAGTCTTTTTTCAGCTTTGTTTTCACTACCGAAGAAATCCTTACACCAAATAAGGTTTATATCTTTAGATTCAATGATCTTAATTCTACTGTAAAAAAATATCAGAAAGTTCGTGTCTCTAGCATTACTACTGGAGCCTCTGTTCTGCGCTTACAAATCGAAGGTGATAACAAGGCAAGACTTGTAGATTTTTTAAACGAAACAGTAAAAGTATTAACAGAAGACAAGCAACAACAGAAAATAAAGTATGCCATAGACACTAAAAAGTATATAGATAAACTTTTTAAATATGAGTCTGATAGTCTCAATAGAATTGAGGCAACAATTGGAGACTACAAAAAGAAAAATAAAATTTATAATGACCTTTCTACCCAAGGAAATACAATATTCCTTGAGTCTAAAGAGCTGAGTAATAAAATGATGGAGGTTGAGAGATCTATTGACGATTTAACATCACTCGAATATTACATTCGTTCCAACACCAATTATGATTCTAATATACCAGTTCCAGCATTTATTGAAGTCCCAGACGCGAAAGTTTCAGGATTAGTTCAGGAACTCATTAGAAAGTCAACATTGAAACGAATGTATTTAGAGAGTGTTAAAACGATTCATCCAGCCGTAATTAAATTAGAAAATGAAATTAATTTAGTAAGGCAGAATTTATATGAGAATATTGCCAGCAACAAAAGAGAATTAGCAAAAGACAAGCTGAGATTGAAGAAAGAATTAGATACATACAATCTAAAGTTAGGTAAATTACCCGAGTTGGAACAAAAATTGGTTCAACTAAAGCGGAATTACAATTTCTCTGAATTTATTTATACGTATTTGAAACAGAAAAGCTACGAAGCAGGAACAGCTATTGAAGCGAGTGTTGAAGATATTAAAGTAATTGATAGTGCCTTAGATTTAGGCCAAAAGCCAATATATCCTAAACCTGTGTTTAATTATCTGGTAGCAATAATGTTAGGGATTATTTTCCCACTATTTTTTATCATTATTAAAGAATCATTGAATAATAAAATTAATTCTATTGAAGATATTGAAAAAAGGTATCAAATTCCAATTTTAGGTGTCATTGGCAGAAACCTAGGAAAAAACAACTTGGTGGTTTTTGAGAGACCCAAATCAACATTAGCAGAGTCTTTTAGAGCCTTAAGATCCAATATTCAATTCTTATTCAAAAGTACTAAGAGTAAAAAGTCAAAAACACTTGTCTTAACATCTTCCGTTAGTGGTGAAGGTAAGACAATGATTTCAATTAATATGGCAACCGTTTTTGCTCTAGGTGGAAAAAAAACAGTACTCCTAGGACTTGATTTGAGAAAACCAAAAGTGTATTCAAATTTTGAAATAAATAATAAACTAGGAATTGTAAATTATTTAATTAACCAAATAGGTATTGAAGATATTATTAATAAATCTCATATTCCAAACTTAGACATTATTCCCTCTGGTCCCATCCCACCAAATCCCTCAGAATTGATTTTGAGCGACAGATGTGATAAAATGATAACGGAACTTGAATCCATGTACGATTACATTATCATTGACACACCACCTGTAGGATTAGTATCTGACGCATTGGAATTGTTTAAATATTCAGATGCCATTTGTTATGTTATTCGACAAAACTATTCTGAAACTGGAATGATGAAAATGGTAGAGGACAAGTATGCTAACAAGGAAGTAACTAATGTTAGCTATATTTTGAATGACTTTGTTGTGAAAAGTAAGTATGGTTATAGCTATGCTTACGGCTATGGGAAATATGGAAACGGATATCACGAAAATACAGTTGAATCTGAATCTCTGTTTTCCAAGATTATAGACTTTTTTAAACCTAAACGTTAACCAAATTTATTAAAGGGTACTTCTAAAAACTCTCCAGTTTTGAATTCATTACAAAAATAGCGATATTTAAGCTATGGTAAAACGATATAAACGACACAGAGATTACGGATTTTTTGATCAAGACATTCGCTTGAGTAAACTCAGCCAACTAGGTGACCCTTTGGAGCGTTTAAATACTGGAGTTGACTTTGAGATGTTTCGAGAATTACTGGAAACCTCACTCCACAAGGATCCCAAGGGTAAAGAGGGGCGTCCACCCTATGATTATGTACTTATGTTCAAGATACTGATTCTTCAACGTTACTAGAACTTATCTGATGAGCAAACCGAATATCAAATTAATGACCGTATGAGTTTTATGCGTTTTTTAGGTCTTACTATTTCAGATGACATTCCCGATAGTAGAACGATATGTCATTTCAAAGAAACCTTGACCGATCTTAATTTAGTCAAAGATTTATTTGGCAAAGAACTAGAACGATTAGGACTCATAGTTAACGAAGGAAAAATAGTGGATGCCAGTTTTATAGAAGCTCCACGGCAACGTAACACTCGAGAGGATAATCAAAAAATAAAACAAGGTCAAGGCGATGAT
>CAXRAW010000012.1:0-88320 GCA_964228785.1 Flavobacteriaceae bacterium | reverse complement strand
ATAGTTGTTAGTTTAGAAGAAATCATTTTTCTATATATTAAATTGATTATCAGTATAATGTACTAATTTTAATTTAAATAACATCTCTAAAACGAATACTTTTTTTGACAAAACCTAATATTTTATAGTGCTTTTGCCCTGGAGATAAACTCAAAAAAATAGATCGAAAAGTAAAAAAAGTGTAAATTTGCAAACCAATATGGTGCCGTGGCCGAGTGGCTAGGCAGTGGTCTGCAACACCATCTACAGCGGTTCGAATCCGCTCGGCACCTCAAAATAATTCAACCCTACTTTCCCGCTGGTCTTAATCCCCCATAGCCCTCAAGAAACTTCAGTACGTAGGCTAACGTAAAATATGTAGATTTACAGGTATAACTTGATCTCTGTGTAAGACCGTTTTTTAAAGTGTTGCTACTTCGTGTAAGCACGTGCTTAATCCTGGTTGAAATGTTTGCCGTCAGTACATTGGCGATACACTTGGTGTAATCCCGTTCAGAATAATTTCTTTGCCTAAAGCACATTTCCTTAGAGCTTTTTAAATTCTAAAATATGCGTACTAAAATTGAAATGGATTTAGTCAACAAAAATGCCGCAGGTATAGATATTGGCAGTCGTAGTCATTGGGTTGCCGTGGGACAAACCGATAATTTAATTAAAGAATTTGGGGTTTATAATGAAAATCTCTACCGATTGGCAGATTGGCTCAATACGCACAATGTAAAAACCGTGGCTATGGAAAGTACAGGTAATTATTGGCAAAACCTTCACGCTGTTCTAATTTCAAGGGGTTTTAATGTTACCCTTTGCAATGGCAAGTTTACCAAAAACATTAAGGGCAAAAAAACCGATATAAAAGACTGCCAATGGATACAAAAGTTACATAGTTTAGGGCTACTTTCAGGGAGTTTTTTACCCGATGAAGAAACAGAAGTTCTTCGCACCTTTATGCGCCACAGATACAACCTGATAAAACAAGCGGCCTCTGCCACCAAGAAAATGCAAAAGTATCTTAGATTAATGAACATTCGTTTAGATGTAGTGGTTAAAGATGTGGTTGGTCTTACAGGGCTTAAAATTATTAGAGCGATTGCTCTTGGAGAAACAGATCCCAAAAAATTAGCAAGTCTAAGACACTATAACTGCAAAAAAAGTGAAGAAGAAATTGCTAAAGCCTTGCATACAAATGGAAGAAAAGATTTTCTCTATGCACTTAAAGATGAATTAGATGCCTACGAATTTCTTCAAAAGAAAATAAGAGCATGTGATGATCAAATAGCAGAGAAACTAGACGAGATTATTGGTAAAGACTCTGAAAAACAAGAACACCAAATAGATAAAAAGCCCTATAAGCGCATCAACAAGAATACGCCAAAAAATATTGATATCAACCTAAAGTCGTATCAAATGTTTAAGGGTACAGACTTACTTGCAATTGAGGGAATGAGTTACAATACCGTACTTACTATAATGAGTGAAGTGGGGTATGAGGGCATAAAAAAATTTAAAACAGCCAAGCATTTTACATCTTGGTTAAGGCTGGCTCCAAACAATAAAGTTAGTGGCGGAAAAGTACTATCTAGTAAAATAGGTAAAGGAAGTAGTAGATTAAAAATAGCACTCAGAAATGCAGCAAATGCTATAGGGAATTTGAAAGAGAGCACGCCTCTAAGAGATTTTTTTCATAGAATAAATTTTAGAAAAGGAAGAGTATCTGCAATTACAGCAACAGCAAGGAAACTAGCTGTTATTATATGGAATATGGTTGTAAAAAAGACACCCTATGAAAACCCTAAGGGGTATTTATACCTAGACCAAAAAAGAAAGTTGGGTTTGGTAAAAAGAATTCAAAAACAAATTAATAAATTTGGGTTGACTAGCGAAGATTTACAAATAAACATAAATCACTGTAACACATAAACTTAATTTTACGTTAGTCAGAATTAATGGTGTTATACAGTTGTTTATCATCTTTTATTATTTTGCTACCATATTTTTGGGTCCATAGCGATACGCTTTTTTCGTTTTCCCTCTGGACAAGGGGATTAATCCCCTTGTCGCTGTTGTGTACCCTAGCAGTTCTTCCTTTTATATGTTTTACAATAGTCACCAGTTCCTCCTCTTCGCATACCAATAGTAGGTGTATATGGTCTCCACAAATGTTATAGCTCATAATGTTCAGTTGCTTTTCTTCTGCAACAGTTATAATTTCTTTAGTGATAATTACTTCTTCTTGTGGGGTAAGCTTGGTATAATTTGGCAACGGATTGGTACCCAAATCTCTGCGCTCTCTTACCTTATAATCAATCATGCGTTGCGAGGTTTTGCTATCGTGTAAGGCTGTAGTGATGTGGTAGGCTTTTTTATCTTTTTCTTTAAACACCTCTGGAAACTCGCTTTGCCATTGAAACGCCTTGTTTCCTGCAACACTTGGATCATCTATTAAACTGTTACCACATTTTATATTGTTGTTTAAAGAGGTGAGTTTTCTACCTTTTTGAGCAGTTCGCAACCAAAGCGAGAGTTTGGCTATTTCCACACTTTCCTCGTTAATGTCAACGCCATAAATATTATTTTCTAAAATGGCATTTTCAACTTCGCTCAATACCATCGCATCTCCAAACAATTTGGCTTGTAATTCGTCAATGTATTGGTGTTCTGCAATTAGAAATTCCAATGCTTGGTTTAGAAAAGCTCCACTTCCACAAGCTGGGTCACAAATGGTAATTTGCAACAACCATTTTCTGTAATCGTCTAATTTTTGAGTAAGCTTTTTTAAAGTTGCTTTTTGTCGTCCTTTACGTTCTTTTTCGTATTCGGTTTCTTGTATGTCAAGTTGAATTTTCTTTTCCTCGCAAAGTTTACCAACGGTATTATCTACAATATACTTGGTAATGTATTTTGGCGTGTAAAAAACACCATCTTTCTTACGTTTGGTTGTACTTTGATCAGATACAACTCCTTGAATTTCAGCTTGAATTTCATCAATGTCGTTTAAGGAATGTTCAAAAATATGACCTAGAATATTTACACTTACCTCACTTTCAAAATCGTAGTTACTTAAATTTGTGGTGTGTTTATGCAGTAAATCATCATTAATTTTGATATTATCCAGAATTTTATCGGGTGCAAAAAGTCCACCATTGTAGGCAAAAATATCGTGATGCTGTCCTTTGTATCCTGTATTCATATAACCGAAATATTTTTTAAATCGGTCATATAAAGGAAAATACTCATCATATTTATCTCGTAAATCAGTCCATTGGTTTACGATTAAACGAATTGAATTTGGAGGCAACAACAATCTATCTTCTGCAAAAAAAATAAACAGAAAACGATCAAGTAATTTCTGTGTTTTTCTGAATAACGTTAGTTTGTCGTATTCAGAATTTTCCTTTTGTATGTCGTCAAAAATCTCGTTTCTAAAGGAAGCATAATCTCTATATAATTTTTTGGTAACATTTTCCTCTTGGGTTAGGGATTCGTCTTTCATTTTTTTCGGAATATCTTTAAAAAGATATTCGGATGAAAGGCAGAGCCAGAGAATATTAAAACGTTCTTTTGAAAGCTTAAACAAATTAAATTCCTCAAAGTCAACTGCGTTATCGATGTAAAAACGTAACTTTTCAAAGTTGGAAGTTATGACATAATTACAACCTGGTTGGTTGTTTTTATATCCAAATGCTTGAGTTTCTGCTTTACTTAAATCGGCTGTATCTGTTCCTTTCAGTTCAATTACCGCAAGTGCTTTTTCGTCTTTTAGGATTGCTCCATCCGTTTTTTTAGAGCCTTTTACATTTTTTAATTCTGTTGTTAGATTAAAGTTAGGCGTGGGGTTTTTCGTATAACCCAAAACATTCACAAAAAGGTCAATCAGAAATTCTCCTTGGTACTGTTCCTCTTTTGAGTTTTGTATGTTTTCTTGGATGATTACATTATGAAAATGACTCGTAAATCGCTGGTAGGCTTGCGTAACTTTTTCGGACTCTAATCCTTTTAAATATTTGTTTAGAACAGAGTTCTGAAATAAGCTCATATGTTTTTGTGTTTTTTTCAAATTTAATGTTATTCAAAGCATTTGCAAAAAAACAATGTGTACCTTTTTTGGCACTTCTTACTTTGTGTAATTATCTCTTTTTTCGATTCTGACTAACGTAAATTTAAGGTATTGATTGTAAATATATTATAGCTTTATTTTCCTGCTCACTTTACATTAGTCAGATTAAAGACTTATTTGGAGCCTGTAAGAGATTGAAAACAACAATTTAATAAAATTAAAGGGATACATATCCTTAATAACACTGAATAACTTGAGTATATGAATCACTGTTTTTATGTACTTTTGAGTTTTTAATCATCCATAAAAATGAAGATGTTTTACTTTATTCCTTTATTACTCCTCTTTGTTTTTTTGTGTAATGACTGTGCTAAGAAAATCCATTCGAACAAAATGAATCCTGTAGCAGTAAAAAAACACCAATATATATTGTCTTCCAATGATATACAGGGCAGAAAAGTGGGTGCTAAAGGAATTGAAAAAGCAGCTAGATATCTAGAAAATGAGTTTAAGAGGGTAAGACTTACAAGCTATAAGGATTTATCCACCTATCGTCAAACATTTACATTCAAGCCAAGGCAACCCAAGCATAGTATCGCAAGTAGTAATATTATTGGAGTGTTAGAAGGGAACAGTACAAAAGAGAGCAGTTGCTGAATTCTTCTCTTTAATTGGTTTGTTGCTCTCCTCAAAAGATTAAAATATTAACAATGAATATTCATTTTATTGCAATTGGAGGAAGCGCCATGCATAACCTAGCTATTGCACTTCATCGTAAAGGATATAGGGTATCTGGAAGTGATGATACGATTCACAATCCTTCAAAATCTCGTCTAGAAAGAAATGGGCTACTTCCACAACAATTTGGTTGGTTTCCAGAAAAAATCACGAACGATTTAGAGATCATCATTTTAGGAATGCACGCCAAGAAAGACAATCCTGAATTGCTAAGAGCACAGGAATTGGGATTAAAAATTTATTCGTATCCTGAATTTTTATATGAACAATCCAAAGATAAAACCCGAGTTGTTATTGGTGGTTCTCATGGTAAAACAACAATTACCTCTATGATTTTACACGTATTAAACCACCATGGCAAAGAGGTAGATTATATGGTCGGTGCTCAATTGGAGGGATTTGATACGATGGTGCATTTAACCCAAGAAAATGAATTTATCATTTTAGAAGGCGATGAATATTTGAGTTCTCCCATTGATATGCGACCAAAATTTCACCTATACAAACCCAACATTGCTTTAATTAGTGGCATTGCTTGGGATCATATTAATGTGTTTCCAACATTTGAAAACTATATCGAACAATTTCGGGTTTTTACAAATTCGCTAACCAATGGTGGTATTATGGTATATAATGAAGAGGACATCTATACAAAACAGGTTGTTGAATCTTCGGAACACGCAATTAAAACATATCCTTACTCAACACCAGAGTATTTTATCTATAATGGTATTACACATATAGACACACCAGACGGTGATATGCCGTTGGAGATTTTTGGACATCACAATCTTCAAAATCTTGCAGGTGCAAAATGGATTTGTCAACATATAGGAATTGACGAGGATGATTTTTATGAAGCCATTGCCTCTTTTAAGGGAGCAAGCAAGCGGCTAGAGAAAATTGCAGAAAATAGACAAACGGTTATTTTCAAAGATTTTGCACACAGTCCTAGCAAGGTAAAAGCAACCACAAAGGCGGTTAAAGAGCAGTACAGTAACAGAACACTTTTAGCATGTCTAGAACTGCACACCTACAGTAGTTTAAATGCTGATTTTTTAAAAGAATATCAAGGAGCCTTGGATGATGCAGACACCGCAGTTGTATTTTATTCACCCCATGCTGTTCAAACGAAAAGGCTAGAAGAGGTCACAGAAGATCAAATTAGGAATGCTTTTAACAGGGATCATCTGAATATTTTCACTAAGCCCAAAGAGTTTGAAGAGTTTCTATTTTCTCAAGAACTGCAGAATAAGGCCATTCTTTTAATGAGTTCTGGCAATTATGGAGGACTGGATTTTGAAGAGGTCAAACGTTACATCTAAACTTTCCTTTCAACCAGTCTCTATCTGTCACTCTCTGCCAGTACCATTGTCTATAGTCTTTTTTTAACAGTGCTTTTTTCGTAATTTGGTAACGCAATTTCCATTTCAGCTTATTCGACCATTTTTTGTGATGTTGTAAGCTATACGCTGAGTCGTGAACTATTTTTTTAAACACAGCCAGGTATTTTTTGGATTCTGGGGTGTCTAGATAGTTAATTTTATGAGATATAACATCATGGCACAGGGCTAAGAAATTATTTAAAGGATGAAAAATTCCCTCAAGTTTTTTTATGGCATTTAAAGGGTTTGTATGCTTGGATAGTATCCAAACATCATACGCGTTTCTTAAACTGATCGTATTATAATACTGACCATCATCATTTATTTGCCTAGCAATGATAGACAGACACAACTGATGACTAAGGCTAAGAAGTGATATGGAATGCTCTTTTAAAATCGTATGTTTAATTATCTCGTAGTTAAATTCCAGTTCGTAGGGGGTTTTAACCAAGTCTTTGTGAATTTCAATTGCAGCAATAGCTCCGTCTTTAATCAACCTA
The DNA here is from genome assembly GCA_964228785.1 of Flavobacteriaceae bacterium. GTDB lineage: Bacteria > Bacteroidota > Bacteroidia > Flavobacteriales > Flavobacteriaceae > Polaribacter. The sequence continues at coordinate 81,643 of CAXRAW010000012.1, read as the reverse complement.
GGGTAGTGTTTGCCCAGTAAAGTGGGTTTACCAGACACTTTGTAATAACCATTGTCAAGTAAGGTCTTTATCGCTAATTCGTACTCCTTTGAACCTACAATAAAGTCGATATCGCCCACCATACGTTCAGCAATGTCAACATATAATCCTCCCAAAATATTCCCTGTTCCCTTGAGAAATATTGGAGTGATATTTTTTTCTGTTAGAAGTTGATTTATTTGTTCTGCTTGCTGAATAATCTGCCTATTTCTCTCTCGATTTAGATCTGTAATATAAATCATGTGGGAGACGAGGTCCGAGGGCAGATAAGACAGTAAATTAGCACGAAGCAGATTGCAGTAAATTGCAGGAAACATATAGTGAGACGTGCTTACTTTCACCACAGCTTCCCAATTTACTGAGTTGGATTTTATCTTTTTGGAAACTTCAGTAAGGTATTCTTGATCTTGAGAGATCGTGAGACATTTTCCAATAAAAAATAATGTTTCTTTATAGTCCATTCTTAAACAATCTACCCACTTTAGCTATCATTTTCTCATTATTGGAATAATTTAGCTGATAGCAAGGTAATAAGGAAAACCATTCTAAAAATACAGCTACATTTTTTGCGTTTTGAGAAATCCAAGAATCTGGAACTAGATACTCAAAAGCATCCATATTGGAAATGGTTTTGATCTCAAAATCGATATGCCTATCATATTTAATAAAGATCAGGGCCTTGCACTGATAATGGGTATTGTAATCTGTATTCTTTGGAGGAATATAACGTATGGTCTTATTTAAGCGTTTATAATGATATTCGGCAGCGCTTTTCAATGCTGGATAGTAAGGGAGTAATGTCTTGAGTGAGTTCTCTTTGATTGAAATTCCAGCAGGGAATGAATGCACCAATTGATTGTTATCAATAGGCACAAAGTCATCAGCTACACAATGAAAACCACGAGCCTGTAACAAGGCGAGAGATGTACTTTTCCCACTTCCAGAATCTCCTAAAAAAAGAATCGTCTCCTTCTTGTAACTTAATGCTGATGCATGAAAAACTCCCATCCAATTGTCTTCGGGTTTCTCGTATATACACTCAATTATTTTCATCAAAAATTTACCTTCAAAATAATGAATCTCCTCTCTACTCCATGAACCAACAGGCTCGTTGTCAAGATATAAAAGAGTAGTTCTGCCGTTGCTAAAAATGGTTGCTTTATGATCAAAATCACGCTTATTTAAGACTTCTAAATGTGCGATTTTAGGATGTGTTAGTGAGTACTCAAATTCTGTTGTACATTCTACCTTAAATACTTTGGAATGGATTTGATAATATGTAGTAAACGCGAGTTTGTCTGGGACTTCATGTTTCTTGAGGTTTGACTGCATTACTCTTTTTGGTACCATATTTGGGAAGACCAATTTTTCTTTTAAATCACTAATAAAATCTATTGCTTTCTCTCTTGGTACTTGGTGTTTGTTTATCAGTTCAAGTGCTAAATCCTCATTATTTTCTTGATTGTATATGCGCTCAACAGCAGAGGCTACAAACGGATCTAGCATTAGATATTGGTTAGAGCTTTCAAGCCAAACTACTGATTTTTTATCCATCTTCTTAACGACCATTAAACCCATAGTGATCTTTCACTTACTTAAATTTACAGAACTATTTGGTATTTAATGCGAATCAAGGGTTAAGAATAAATATTGATTATCAGTGAATTACAAAACAGTTTTATATTAATTTCTAGTTATTGAAACTGTAACCTTCTGGAAATCAAAGGTGTTTGAAATTCAACCCTTGATTCGAATATTTAACCATTCCCTTTTATTGAGGCATTGATTTTTATTTAGCCAACTCCTCCATAGAGGGGGGTTACACAAAAATAACACCCTTAAAAGAAAATAGCCCTTAGTAAAGGGCTATTTATCATTGTATCAAAAGTCATCTCCTGGATTACTTGGAGAGGATGCTTGTGCTTTCTTGGGATGGAGAATCATATAAGTGCCTAATGCAGTCAGCGCTGCATATTTCCCATAATTACCAATTTTTTTCAAAGCATCTTTACGAGAAATATTTTTTTCATTTTTATCGTTCATCTTCTAGGGTATTTTATTGTTGGATAATTATTTTTTTGTTTAGCTTTCCATTTTTGGTCTTTAACTGAACCATGTAAACCCCCAGACTCAGGTTAGGAAGTAGAATGTCATTAACACCTACCCCTTCAAAGGAAGTACTTACAACTTGTTTCCCTAGAATACTGTAAATATTTACCTGAGCATCTCCTTGTTGAACTCCAACAATTCTAAGATAGTTGTCATCAGACAAATAGATACTAACATTATTTAGGTCAGCTTGATCAACACTCAATGGTTGAGTTTTTGTGTGAATGAAAAAACGTCCAACACCGTTTGAAGTATTGGTGAATGTTGTTTGAAAGGTAGAAGAATCATCCAAAAGAGTAAAGGAATTATCGTCTTTATCTTCCAAATATACATGAATGCCTGTAGGAAGGTTTGCTGAAGTTGCTGAAATAATAATTTCAGTTCCAGAAGTGGCATTGATTCCTACTGGGATGATCATATTTTCAAAGTCGTTGTCTGGTAGAGATTGAATTCCTAGGTCTTTTCCCGTTCCGTTGGCGACAGCCTGCGTGTAGATTGCAAACTCATTGGTCACGCCACCAAAGATAGAACTATCATATCCATTGTCAAAACCAGTGGTTGTTCCATCAATGTAGTAGATGTCTGTATCCCTTACATCAGCACCATTGGTCATTACCAAATTGATCTCTGGTCTGTTATCTGACGATTTGAATGTATCGCTTGTTTGATGTGATTGCATCGCCTCAGTAAAACTGAATGGATAGCTTCCATTAGCACTAACAAAGAACGCTTGACCTGGAGCGATAAAGAATGAGCTCGTTTGATTGACCAAATCATAGGAATTTGTTGCTTGATTCCAAAACCATAATGTTGACTCTGAAAGGTAGTCATTATCTGTATCGTTTACCTTTAGGATATTGTTAGTTGCATCTGCACTGTTGTTGGCAGCAATAAAAGATGGATAGGGATTTCCGACTAGATTAAAGGCATTCCCTCCACTACCTGTTGCATCTGTAATAGAAATATCTACATCGGAGGTATTTAGGGTCCCTATAAAAGTAATATCGCCAGCAGTTGTAAGCAAGACCGCCCTACCGTCTCCTGAAATAAAGTTTCCTGTGCCAGAAGTTCCATTTTGGTAGTATTCCCATTCAGGAGTTGTGTTATTGAAATCCCCCAGCCCAATGTTATTTCCAGTACCAGAAGCTAACCCTTCTGTTGCAACAAATGTATCTATATCCTGTCCTACTACTGGCGAAGAAATTAAATACCAATTGGTTGTTGGGATGTTTCTGTTGTAGGTAATATTTCCAGAAGAAGTCCCTGAAACACGTAAAGAACCACCGCTAGCAATTGTTAGCCCGTCTGCTTCTGTAATATTCAAGTCATTTACTTCAGCTCCAGTTGTAGGACTAATGACGGGAGCGTTTGCTACGTCTGGAATGATGACATTTGTAGAAGTGTCTGGCACACCATTACTCCAGTTTCCAGAAGTTGCCCAGTCTGTCCCACTTGAACCGTTCCAGGTTGTACTAGTAGCAGCTGCTGTCATATTTACGACAATATCATCCAATGCAAACTCATCTCTAGACCCTGATCCAGAAATATCATTTCCAGACCACTTTAAATAAATAGATGCCCCGTCTGATAACGACAATCCAGATATTGTAGTATGCCTTCCTGTAGAAACCCACTCTGGACTATCATCTGCAGCCTGTGTTGAGGTAAAATCTAAAGCCCCAACATCTGTATATGTGGTGTCGTTATTACTGTAAGCGAAATTAAAACTATTCGCTCTTCCCTGATCGTTATAAACCCATACTTCGTAATCTAGTACTAAAGAAGTAACAGTGCTTCCTGTGTTATTTGTCACGATTAGGGTGATGGTTCCTGGAGTAAAATCCGATCCACCAGGTTGCACACCGAAAGCCATATCTGAGGGTGCAACGTTAAAGGCAAAAATACCACCTATTGTAACATTTCCAGAAGAATTTCCTCTGGCAGCGTCTTCTGAAGTAGATGTGGCGCCAAAATCATGGTTGGTTCCAAATCCTGTTGTTCTCCATGCATTTCCGTCTAATTGCCCCGAGCTAGGTGAAGGATTGAATCCAGCTCCATCAAAGGCATCTTTATTTACGCCATTTACTGTAGCATCAAAGTCAATTGTAAAGTTTGTACCAGTTGAGGTCACACTAAGTTGTGCAAGAGCCTGAATCTGGAACATCAGTAAGCTAAGTAAAATTAAAAGGCAGATAAAATAATTTTTTTTCATTGTAAGAAAATTAAGTGAAAGAATGTGCTATAAAGATAAGAATAAATTGAATTTTGTCAATCGGACATAAAAACTTTATAAAAAGTTCACACCACTTAATTTTTCCTCCAGAAGAACGGAGTAAAAAGAATAAGGACTGTAAAGAGTTCCAGTCTTCCGATGAGCATTAAAAGAGAACAAAACCATTTTGCCCCTGTGGATAGATGTGCAAAATTATTCACAGGGCTTACAGACCCAATCGCGGGCCCTATATTTCCAAGACTGGATGCTGCTGCTCCTAGGGCAGAGACAAAATCGAGTCCTAGCAGCGTTAAAATTACAGATGCGATAACAAAAATTAACATGTAAATCACAAAAAAGGATAGTATGTTAAAAACAATGGTTTGGTTAACTGCTTTTCCATCATATCTTACTGGAATAATTGCATTGGGGTGTAAGGTCTTTTTAAACTCCAAAAAGCTATTCTTCAGCATAACAATATGACGTACAATCTTAATACCCCCACTGGTGGATCCTGCGGAGCCTCCAACAAAAAATAGTGCAAAGAAGATCCCCGTTGTAAAGAAACTCCACATGGTAAAATCGGCAGTAATAAATCCCGTGGTTGTGATGATAGAGGTGACTTGGAACAGGGCATGTCTGATAGCACTTTCGGTCTCTCCGAAGATACGTGGATGATGAATGGAACTTTTTAGATTAGGGTCTTTAAAAAATAAAATAATTGAAGATATGATTATTGTGATTCCCAAAATTCCGAATATATAATATCGGAATTCTTCACTCTGAATTACTTTTCTAACTTTCCCTTTTAAGGCAAAGTAAGTGAGTATAAAATTTGTTCCTGCCACAACCATAAATAATATGATAACATACTGAACAAGAGGTAGGTGATTCCAGTAGGCTAGGCTAGTATTTTTTGTTGAGAATCCTCCTGTGCTTACAGTGGCCATGGCGTGGTTTATAGCATCAAACCAAGACATTCCAGCGAACTTGAGCAGAAAGAACTCGGCAAATGTTAATATTACATAGATAAGCCACAATCTTTTTGCTGTATCTGTGATTCTAGGATGTAATTTGTCAGCTGATGGCCCCGGAGCCTCAGCCATAAAAAGCTGCATTCCGCCTATTCCTAGCAATGGAAGGATGGCAATGGTAAGAACGATGATTCCCATTCCGCCAATCCAATGTGTTGCACTTCGCCAAAACAGAATTCCTCTGGGCATGGATTCTATATCTGTAAGGATGGTAGATCCTGTAGTGGAATAGCCCGATAGGGTTTCAAAAAAGGCATTTGTAATACTGGGGATGGCTCCTGAGAATATGTAGGGCAACATTCCTGTAAGCGAGAGTGTGAGCCATCCTAGTGTTACAATAAGATACCCTTCTTTCTTTTGGATATTGGTGTTTTTAGGTTGATTAAAAAAATACAATAGTAGCCCTAAAAAAATAGTGATAATTCCTGCTAAAAGGATTCCAGAGTAGGCTTCTTCTTTGTGATACAAGCTAAATGGAATTGCAATGAACATAAACACTCCGTTAAGAACCGCTGTGAGTCCTAAAAATCTGTATATTATTTTTAAATTGAGAGAGATCACTAACTACCGAAATAAGTCTTCAACAGTGCTAATCGCTTCTGGCAAACAAAAAACAATCGCTTTATCGCCTTCTCGAATTTGAAAGTCTCCGAATGACATTAATGCTTTTCCGTCTCTGATAATCCCACCAAAAACCGCATCTCTAGGGAATTTGAGTTCTTTGATTGGCTTTTTGGTTACCTTGGCTCCAGGAAGTACCTCAAACTCGAACACCTCGGCATCTATGTTATGAAGGTTGGCCAAAGCGAGTATTTCCCCTTTTCGGATGTGTCTAAATATGCTGCTAGCTGCAATCAGCTTTTTATTGATAAGTGTGTTGATTCCAATGGTTTGTGAGATGTTGATATAATCCATATTCTCAACTAAGGCAATGGTCTTTTTTACGCCTTTGGATTTGGCAACTAAACACGACATGATATTGGTTTCGGAATCGCCTGTAACGGCCACAAAAGCGTCCATTTCGCGAATATTTTCTTCTTCTAACAATTCGATGTCTCTACCATCACCACAAATTAAAAGGGTGTCGTTTAGTTGCTCTGCTAATTGAAAGGATTTTTCTTTTTTCCTTTCTATTAATTTTACGTTGAAGTTCTCTTTGCAAAGGTTTCTGGCAGTTTTGGAGCCAATTGAACTTCCTCCTAAAATCATCACATTTTTAATGTTTAGGTGTTCTTTACCAACGACTGGGTAAAGGTTTTCTATACTGTAATGTGGGACTGAAAAATAGACCTGGTCATTTAATTTATAAACGGTATCACCTCTGGGAATGATGGTTTGAGAAACCCCCTCTCTTTTGATCGCTATGGTAATAAAGTCCACATTTGTAAAGATTTCTTTTGCTTCTTTTACACTCATGTCTAGTAGGGGTGACTTGTATCCTAGGGTGGTTCCCATGACATTGAACAACCCATTTTCAAAAGTTACTGTATCGTTAAATGAAGACTGGTCGAGTAGCATTTGAATTTCTTCGGCGGCAAGTTCTTCTGGAGAAATCATAAAATCAACTCCAAATTTTTTAAAGTCAATTGAGGAATTTTCCAGAAACTCGGGATTGTCTATCCGAGCTATGGTTTTCTTGGCTCCTAAGGATTTTCCTATGACTGAAATGGTAAAGTTGGTATTCTGAGATTCTGTTACTGCTAGTAGAAGATCGGCAGAATCTATGCCAATCTCTTTTAAAAGGCTAATGGATGTTGCATCGCCTTTTTTTGTAATAACGTCTAGATGATTATTGATATAATTTAATTTATCTCCATCAAAATCTATGATATAAGTGTCTTGCGACTCGTATGATAATAGCTTAGCTAAATGAAACCCTACATCACCAGCTCCCGCAATAATAATCTTCATGTTGTGGTTGTAAACTGATACAAAGATATAATACTTGCACAAGTTTACAAAAGTTATGATATAAACCATGTGTGAATAACGCATGCTCTTTATCTTGTTTAATTACTTTTTGTTGATAACAAATTTCCTAAACCGATTGACTCTAGGGGTATTCTTTTTGATTGAAATGGTATAATGATCTAGTTTAGGTTTATGATTTGATCGTAAAGTTATTTTAAAGCCTGCGTTAGGGATAGCAGCGGCATCCTTTTTTGCTCTGTGAAGACAAAAAAGATAGAGCGGATAGCCCGACCCGAAGGGAAACGCCCATAGACAACTACGCATTTACTGTTTAGCAGTTCCATTACGAGTGTGACGTTCTTTTTCTCGGCAAGTTTTACAAGTGGATTTAGTTCAATAGCACAATTTTCAATTTCTTCGTTACCTGACTTTCCATTGCGGTTTCCTGAGAAAACAATTACTCTTTTGATTCTAGCATTGGATGCTTTGTTGATAAGATCTTTGTAGTTTCGCTGTAATGAGAAATGGTTTTTTACATCATTAAATCCATTTTGGATGTCTGCAAACACATCGGTTCCAAGAGAACATTCTAGACCGTATTTACGAACTGTTTCCCACTCTTCTGGGCGAAGAAGGTCTATGGCTTTAAGCCCAAGTTCTTTGCCTTTTTGAGCTAATTCCTCTAAAGGGAGGTCTTGATAACACCGGCGAGAGGCCGAGTGATTCACCGTGGTAAGGGCCACTTCTTCTTGTTTATCTGGTACTTTTGTATCTGTACAACGAGATAGGGTGGAGTTGGTTATAACAATTCCTCTTAATCCAAATCCAAGATTTTTGACAGCATTTTGTCTGTCTATTTATCTAAATTTTTACTACCTGTTTGGTATTTATTCTCTTTTTGCCAAGGGATTGATCTATTTACCTGTCTTCTTTTAAGGATTTCGTCTGTTTAAATTTTGATTGTTTTTGTACGAAGGTTATTTGTAAAATATAATTCTACACATCTGAGATAAAAATAGTACATTTAATATCTTTAAAAAATGTTTCGTTGGAAAAAAGAACTATCAAATTTTGGGCACAAGATGATCGCCCAAGAGAAAAATTGCTCGCAAAGGGAAAGTCCAGTCTCAGTAACGCAGAGCTCATTGCTATTTTAATAGGCTCAGGGAACAAAAATGAAAGCGCTGTTGACCTGTCAAAAAGGATACTACAATCTGTGGACAACAATATTCATCAGCTTGCCAAATTATCTGCTGAGAAGCTTATGTCTTTTCATGGAATTGGTGAAGCAAAGGCAATTTCAATACTTACGGCATTAGAACTTGGGAAGAGAAGACAGTATGAGTCTAGTGCTAAAATGCAAAAAATTTCTTCTAGCGAGGATGTTTTTACACTCATGAAGCCCATTTTTTCAGACAAGAGTCATGAAGAGTTCTGGGTAATTTATCTAAATAATTCCAATAAAGTGCTAACAAAGGAGTTGTGCAGCAAGGGCGGTATGACATCTACAGTAGTAGATATTCGTTTATTGTACAAGAGAGCACTAGAGTTGTCTGCTATTGGAATTATTGTTTGTCACAACCATCCTTCTGGTAATGTGAATCCCAGCGAGCAGGATAAGATACTTACTGGCAAGGTGAAAAAAGCGGGAAGTAGTTTAGATATTCAACTATTGGATCATTTAATAATTGGTGAAAAGTCTTATTTTAGCTTCGCTGACCAAGGCGAAATTTAATCCAAGACTGCCAGTTTGATTCTTGTTTATACCCATAAGATTACTCCCAGAGTTCGTTATATTTTTAGACATCTCTTTTCTAGAATTTTGCTTGTGAAGGTAGATTTTACCTCTAAAATTGAAGAGTTTGTTGCTTATAACGGACCCAAAATGAGTTATACCAAGGTTCCTCTAGGAAGTGAGTTTTTTGTGCGCAGTCAAGGGTTATTGTTTAATCAAGGGGTGAGTGATATCGAAATTAGTATGGCCCAATGGGACGATGTTCCTTGCTTTTTTAAGGTGGGATCAAAATCGAGTATTCCCTATGATATTTTTGCAGCAAGTTTCTTCTTGATTTCTAGATATGAAGAGTATTTACCACATGTAAAAGATCATTACGAACGATTTAATGCAGAGCAAAGCATTGCATATAAATTCCAGTTTTTAGAGAAGCCTGTTGTAGATATTTGGGCTAAAAAATTGAGCGTTGTACTTTTAGAAAAGTTTCCAAATTTTGAGTTTCCAGAGAGGACATTTAAGTATATTTCGACTATAGATATCGATAACGCTTTTGCTTATAAGCACAAGAGTTTTATTCGTTCGATAGGGGGTCTTATCAATGATTTTTTTCGTTTAAATCTAAGAGTTTTTTGGGATCGACTTACCGTATTGTTAGGAATTCGAAGAGATCCCTATGATATTTTTGACCAGCTACTATCACTCAACTCTGATCATAAAATCAACAGTATGTTCTTTTTTTTAATTGCAGATTACACCTCGTTTGACACAAATGTTTCTCCCGCAAAAAATAGATTTCGACTCCTTATAAAGCATATTTCTGACTATGCTAAAGTGGGCTTGCACCCTTCTTTTTACACCATGAAAAATATAGGGATCATGAAAAAAGAAAAAAATAGATTGGAGGGGATTACCAACATGCAAACAAAACGATCCAGACAGCATTACTTAAGATTTAGTTTGCCTGAAACCTACCAGCAGTTGATTGACCTAGAAATTGAAGAAGATTATTCTATGGGATATGCCAGCCATGTAGGCTTTAGAGCAAGCACTTGTACTCCATTTTATTTTTATGATCTAGATTTTGAAATTCAAACCCCTCTTAAGATTTTTCCTTTTGTATTGATGGATACCACGCTTAACGACTATATGAAATTAACTCCCAAGCAGTCTTTAGGAAGAATCAAAGACCTCTATACGGAAGTTAAAAAAGTCAACGGAACTTTAATCACTCTTTTCCACAACGAAAGTATCAGTGGTTACATGCGTTGGAATGGGTGGCAACGCGTATATCAAACGATGTTGAAACTTATAGCTCCAATAAATGATTAGGTTGATTCACAGTACGTCGCTCGATGTACAAAAATATGATACCTGTATCTCAGAATCTCAACAAAGCCTCGTGTATGCGTATTCATGGTACTTAGATATTGTGTGCGATTCTTGGAGCGTTTTAGTGTTAGATGATTACATGGCAGTAATGCCTATTCCTCACAGGAAAAAGTACTTTATTCATTATGTTTATCCACCATTGTGGATATTACAATTAGGGTTATTTTCTAAAGATAGGAAGATCAAAATATCAGAATTTATAGTGTATTTGAATAAAAAATTTAGATTTATAGAATTGCGACTCAATTCAGAAAATAGCTTTACAGAGAAAGTTTCAAATTTACGGGTGATGAATTTTCAGGAACTACCGTTGAAAAAAGAGATGGCTGAAATTAGAAAGTCCTATCAAAGCGATCGACGTAAAGATCTTAAAAAGGCTAATAGATATGGTCTTTTAGGAACGTGGGTTGATGATCCCCGACCGTTGATTGGACTCTTTCGCAGAAATGTAGGTCAGCGAACACCAGAAATACAATCGAGGGATTATTTGAATCTGGAACAACTAATAAACTCTTGTATTGAAAAGAAAAAAGGAGAATTACTTTCTATTTATGAAAAAGACCATTTGGTGGCTTCTGCTTTCTTTTTAAAGCATCAAAAAACCATTACTATCTTATGTTCGTCAACAGACTTTTATAACAGGAATCATGGTGCCAATACCTTTTTGATTGATTTAGCAATTCAGAAATTTAAAGGTGAATTTGATGTTTTTAACTTTGGAGGTTCTTCCATGGAGTCCATTGCCAAGTACTTTTTTAGCTTTGGAGCACAGCAGAGAAGCTATCCTATGCTATTAAGAAAATTCACACTTTTCTAGAATTAATTTTTAACTCAAACATTTTGTTAGGCTTTACTGGAAAATCCAATACCCGACTGTGAATTTCCTTTGGATAATAAATAGCACAAAGTGTGTTAGATACATGATATAAATGCTTTTTATCATCCTCTGGCACTCCGTCTAGTATGCCTGCCAAGACCTCTGCTCTGGATTTTTCTGGATGCGATGCATAGTCATGCCAGACAACGATAGTATCTTTGTGAACAAGATGAGCGAACACTTTTTGGGTATCATTCTTTACAAACTCATACTGATGATTTCCATCGATAAAAATCAGATCAAATTTTTTATTTAAAGATTCAAAATTATAGGTTAATGTATTTCCAAAAAGATGTGTAATATGCTCTTTTCCAAGTGATAAAACTCCGTGAAGATTGGCATAGTTCTGGGAAAATCCTTGAGAGATGATCTCTTCTTTCGATAAGTTAAGCGTGTAACACTCTGCGGCTACTTCGGCAATATTAACCACACTCTCACCTCTCCAGGTTCCAATTTCAAAATACGAGCATTGAGGAATTTGTTGGGCCAAAGATTTTAGTAATATGATATCTGTAGGCATCGAGCCTCCTCCTAAAAATGTCATATGATTGAGCTCTGAGGAATCCTTGATCAGTTCAAGAATTTCAATGGACGGTAATTGTAATTGATGATTGTGATACTTTTTTAAGTAGTTTTCCCAATAGTGCTCACTGTTGGTGACTAAGTTGATTAGACTCGGCTTTTTAAGCAATAAGCCCATACCTCGAATCAATTTTCGAAGCTTATTCATTGGCGTTTTTTTTGTACAAAAAGAAAAAGCTTAACCAAGAGAGGATCCCCGTAAACCACATAAGAACAGCAGAGGTCATGGCAGCTCCTTTAATCCCAAATTCAGGAATTAAAAAATAATTGCTCACAATATTTATTACAATAGCTATAGAAATGATGTAGTAATTGTATTTAACTTTACCAATGGAAGAGAGCAGGTTTCCAAACAATCCTCTAAAGACATAGATACCGCATATCCCAATAATTAGAATAAAAAAACTCTCTGAAAATAGTGCATATTCTTCACCAAAAATACTGAGAATTTCCTCACGGAAAATATAGCTGAACAACAATATAAAGAAGCTAATCAACGTAAAAAAAAGCATATAATTTTTGATGTAATTGTTGATATACCTCCTGTCTCTAATCTTTTCTGTAAACGACACAAAATCTGTGGTAATAAAGACCCTTGGCAAGAACAATAAGCTAAATGGAATGATAGATACATAACGATAATTCGTTACAGTTACAGGATCATCTATCAAGTATCCGATAAGTAGGATGTCTATAATGATCAGCAATTGAGTAACAACACTAGATAAACCACCAAAAAAACCATATCTCCAGAAAGAACCATCAGTAATTTCCAGACTGTTTTTCATCCCAAGACGAATGTTTAATTTTTTAACAAAGAAAAATGATGCCACAAGAGGAGCTACAATTAAAGCCACAACATATCCCATTCCTTTAAAATAATAGCTTAATGTAAAAATAAGCGTAACAAGGATCACATGATACCAAAATTCTGAGATTGCATACAATCGATTTTTGTGCTGGAGTCTAAACTGTATTTTAATAATTTCAAAGACAAAAACAGTAAGAACAGTCAACGCTAAAATAACAAAGTATGTATATGTTTGATCAAATTGAAACGGAATAAAATACCCAATACCAATAAGCAGTAAAATCATAATGATAGATACAATGATTCCCTTTTTTAGAACATAATTAAATAATTGTTGTTTTTCGTTTTCTGATGATAGCAAAGCACCATATCGAATTAAACTTTGATGCAGCCCAAAACCACCAATGGGAATGATAAACTGAATGATACTCAATGCAAAAAGGATCACCCCTAATTCGCGATCATCAATGAGCTGTAGAGCAATCCATGAACCTAAAAAAGAAAGACCTCTAGAAAAGAGTGTAGAAAAAAGAATATAATTCCCCGACCTGCTTACAAACCCCTTAATATATTCTCTAATTTGATGCAAATACAATTAATTTAAAGCCTCAAGGTAGAGCTTCGTAAACGAATCACAAATTTTTTCAGGACCAAAGTTCTCTTTTGCATATTGATGCATTTCAGAATGACGTTGAATAGGCCTTTGATGCATGCCTATAAGTTTTTCCTTAAGCGCATTCTCATCGCCTCTATCAATCAAAAAGCCAAACCTACTAGGAAAAAATTCACGAATACCACCAACATCAGTAGAAACTACAGGCACACCACATGAAAAAGCTTCTAAAATCACACAAGGTAAATTTTCATAATTACTAAACAGAACAAATACATCAGATCTGTTTAAATACAAAGCAATGTCCCGATGTGGTATATGATCTATAAAATGGATCGCTGCATTTCGAAAATCAAGCTCAGAAAATAGCTCTGAGTATTTTTCTTTTTTACCTCCAATAAAGTGCCAGGTAAAATTAGGAACTACTTTAGACAGCTCACTTGCTACACTAAGCATTCCAGAAATATTCTTATGATCATCATTCAGGTCAGAAATATGGGTAATGGTAAATTCACGAGATGCTGTTTCCTCTGGTTGAAACAGATGCGTATCCACCACATTAGGCACCCGTACATAATTTCCCAAAAGACCATTTTTTATCATTGATCTTTTCAAATCATCACTTACTGGACATGTAAAATGAGCATTTCTAACAATCATTTTCGATAAAAATTGCTCAAACCAAGAGAGCGGTTTTATATTGCTCAAATGAAAACCCGTCCAATGTTCAGAAATAATGTAATTATACTTTTTACCATATTTAAGCAACAATGCAAAAATCCCAAGAGGAAAGATTCGATGCACATGCACAACATCAATATCTTTAATTTGGCGTATCATCCTCTTATAAGCAACCCAAAAGCGAATCCACTTTAAAAAAAAGAAAGACGACGGTTTCACATAAGCAATACGCACCACTATATTCCCTTTTTTTTCAACCTCAATCGCAGTTTTTTTCATTCCTTTCTTAGAAATCACATGAACAACACTCACCTGATGCTTTCTACTCACAGCTTCCGCATGTCGTTGAATAAAATCTCCATTCGTTGGAAAAACCTTAGAAGGATACCAACTACAAAGAAACAATATGTGTAAATTAATTTTCAAAAGACCATTCTCAAAACAAATATAACAACTTCAATAAGAAAAAAGCAATCACCCCAATTTTGGGGTAGATCTATTAGCATATTTATTAGGGCGTAACCCTGCGGGTCGCGCTATCCGCTATATCTTTTTTGTTCAAAAAAGGATGCCGCTGCTATCGCTTACGCAACATTCAGTACATTATTTAACAAGACGAATCACCACTCATCAAATCGTTGTCAATCATAAAAAAAGAATCAAGTAACATTAAACCCACACGAATGCCCTCAAGATTGCTATCTTTGAAACATATTAAACCTCTCTTAGAGGTATTCACATAGAAAGGCTCATACCTCAACAAGAAGTAATCACCTAAACAACAATTATTAAACTATACATGTAAACAAATGAAAGTGACTCATATTTTTTTTGATCTAGATCACACTCTCTGGGATTTTGAAAAGAATTCTGCACTTACATTTCAAAAAATTCTTCCAAAGGCAGATGTTGACCTTGTGCATGAACAATTCATCAACACATATATTCCCATCAATGCAAAATACTGGAAATTATATCGAGAAGAAAAGGTGAGCAAAGCAGCCCTAAGATATGCAAGGCTCAAAGAAACCTTTAGTGCGTTAGAATATGAAATATCAAACAAAAAAATCAATTACCTTGCCAAAGAATATATCCTGCAACTCCCAAACTTCAATCACCTTTTTGATGGAACATTAGAACTGCTCGACTATCTAAAAGAAAAGTACACCCTACATATCATTACCAACGGATTTGAAGAAGTTCAGACCTTAAAAATGAAAAAATCTAAAATTTTCCATTACTTCACAGAAGTCATCACCTCAGAATCCGTAGGCGTAAAAAAGCCAAATCCAAAAGTTTTTTTACATGCGATGAAAAAAGCCGGCTCATTGCCAAGAGAATCCCTAATGATAGGAGATAACATAGAGGTCGATATTCAAGGAGCATTAGCTACAGGAATGAAAGCCATACACTGCAACTTTGAAAATACACAAACGATTCCCAATAACATCACCTCAATTCGTCACCTTTTAGAAATAAAACAATATCTTTAACCCACATTAAGAATAACCTCTAGAGACCATGAAATTAACCCCCCTAGTCCTAATTCTTCTCTTGATTCAATCCTTTTTACTTTCCTGTGTGAACAATGCAGACTTTGATCAAATAAACATAGATGCTGAACCTGAGTTTGATGTTCCATTGATATTTTTTGAACTAGACCAGTTAGATTTTATCAACGATACAGATGGCACAGAAAATCTCACGATATCCGATATCACTGATCTTGAAGTTTTTCAATCAAGTGCAGTTCGAGACAATCTTGTTCGCATAGAAATACGATACGATATCGTCAAAAATTTCAATCGAGAATTTAACTTTACAATAAAACTCCTCAACGGAAATGGGAACAGTATTTATGAGTTCAGTCCCGCTGTAATGTCTAAAACACAAGAGACTTTACAACTTACAGAGGTCATAAAAGTCTCTACCCATCCAGAAGTACTAAATACTCGCAAAACCAGTGTTACCGTGAGTATAACCCCATCACCAAATGCCTTGGATCCTGATGTTCAACAAATACTTAGATTCAGATCCATAGGAAGGTGTTATTTTAGATTTTAATAAAATGAACAAGATTATCTACTTATTACTGGGGGGATTAATATCTATTTATTCAGTATCTCATGCACAGCAGCAACTAGCTTTTTCTTTTGCAGAAACGCCACAAACACTTTTGTTAAACCCTGGTGCTGAAACAAATTTTCGTTACCACTATGGAATTCCTCTACTCTCTAATTTTAATGTTAATGCAAATATTAAAGGCTTTGACCTTTCTGAATTATTTTTGAATGACGGACAAA
This sequence comes from Flavobacteriaceae bacterium, assembly GCA_964228785.1. Lineage (GTDB taxonomy): Bacteria > Bacteroidota > Bacteroidia > Flavobacteriales > Flavobacteriaceae > Polaribacter. The sequence continues at coordinate 65,347 of CAXRAW010000012.1, read as the reverse complement.
ACTTTGATTTAAAATTTAGAAGGGTACTAGATCAATTAAAAGAAGATGATCACATAAGTATTGATATGCGATCAGACATCCTAAACGGAGGCTATCGTTACGATGACAAAACATATTTAAGTTTTGGCTTTTATCAAGAACTAAGTTCTGTAATTTATATGCCAAAAGACTTTATAGAACTCTTTTATTATGGGAATTCTAATTTTTTAAACCGATCATTTTCATTTTCACAGTTGACGGGAAAATTAGAAATTTTAGGAGTTCTTCATGCAGGAATCTCAAAGAAAATGAATAGTAAGCTCAATCTAGGAGCTAGAGTAAAAGTCTATTCGTCGAGCTTTCATCTGGAGAGTAATTATAATTCAGGGACTTTTACCACTTTTGAAAATGAAACTAACTTATTCAGACAGTCGTTGAACAATGTTCACGTTCAAGTTAGAACTTCAGGGTTGGTAGATTCATCAACAGATCAAGTGATGGATACTCCAAAAGACCTGTTCACAAACACATTTTTAGGAGGAAATCTAGGACTAGGACTTGATGTTGGAATGACGTATCATTTTACTCCTCAACTAGAGTTTACAGCAAGTATCTTAGACCTTGGTTTTATCCGTCATTCAAAAAACGCAAGAACATATTCAGTTCAAGGGAATTACACCCTCGATGGAATCAACTTTGAGTATGACTCAGAAAACCCCAGAGATTACTGGCAAGAGTTAGAAGAAGATTTTAAAGAAAAAGTTCCATCAGACGATAGTGCAGAAGCCTATACCTCCTGGAGACCTACCAGAATAAATACGGCGCTTAAATACAGCTTTGGAGAACCAAGACCCAAAGTGTGTTATAGTGATACTCGCAAAAAATATTATCACAACGCAGTAGGTTTTCAAGTTCACAGTGTTTTTAGACCTAAAGGAACTCTGTTTGCATTCACAAGTTTCTTTGAAAAGTCATTTTCGGGAAAGATTCATGTAAAGCTTACCCACACAATGAATGAATATTCTGCAACCATTATAGGCTCAGGATTTTCTGTTCAATGGGGAAAAGTCAATATGTTTGGCTTATTTGACAACTTACTAGGAGCAAGAGATCTACTAAGCGCATCCAATATTACAGTAAATTTTGGTGTTAACATGGTAATCAAGTAATCACACAATTTAGCTTTAGATTATCTTAATTGAGTGGTTTAGCATCAAAATAATAGTATGAGAGTATCAATAGATAAAATACCAAAAATAAACACGTCACGCTACGCAGAGGGAATGACTGAACAACAGTCAACACCCAAGCGTAAGCAAACACATACCCAATAATAGTCAGTAAAAATCTAGACAGATGAAATTTCTTTTAATACCGCTTTTTATTCTTTCAATTAACCTTACAATTGCTCAAACTATCAACTTTAACAGCTATCAATATGTGATTGTAGATAGTAAATTTGATTTTGTAAGACAAGTTGATGGTTATAGAACCAGTTCACTTACAAAATTTTTATTCAAAAAAAAAGGGTTTATTACCTATCTAGATAATGAGGAATACACAGATGAACTTGCAAAAAATGGATGTAAGGCGCTTTATGCCGAGGTGAAAGATATATCGGGGTTTTTTGTCACCAAGAGCTACATAGAAATTAGAGATTGCAAAGACCGTCTTTTGTTCAAATCATCCGAGGGAACAAGTAAGTACAAAGAATATGAAAAAGCCTACAGACAATCAATAAGAAGGGCATTTGAGTCAATCAGTGAAATCCCATACGAATATGATCTCTCATTGTCTGAGAACGAGGAAGAAATCAAAAGAGAGACGAGCAAAGGAGAAGTGAATATGTCTCCCAAGGTTCAAGAAAATTCCAAGACTTTAACCCCTACTAAAAAATTGACAGGGTTATTGTATGCACAAGTCAGTGAAAATGGATTTCAGTTGGTAGATCCAAAACCAACAGTTGTTTTTTTTCTGCTTAGAACAAACAACCCTCATCAATTTATTATCAAAGATAAAGACGGAGTTTTTACAAAAATGGAGGATGATTGGTTAGCGGAATATTATGACAATGGTAAATTGGTGTCAAAGAGGTATCAAGTAAAATTCTAATACCTATATTTCCCCTTCCAATATTTTTGTAAGCGTTCTTTGAACTTATCCTCTCTGGTATTAGCTCCAGGCTCGTAGAATTTGGTATTTGCTAATTCATTGGGGAGGTACTCTTGTATTACAAAATTGTCTCTATAGTCATGTGTGTAAAGATAATGTTCCCCATAGCCTAAATCTTTCATCAGTGTGGCTGGAGAATTTCTGAGATGAAGAGAAAGAAGATAAAGAATCTACTACTTCAACCGCTGACGAATGACCTCATACAAAAAGGCTCCACAGGCAACAGAGACATTTAAGGAGTCTATTTCACCATGTAGAGGAAGCCTAGCTTTTTGATCCACAACTTTTAAAACAGATGGACTTATTCCTTTATGCTCAGATCCCATAACAATGGCAAGAGGTTGATTGAGAGAGAGATCATAAATTAAGTGATTGGTTTTCTCTGTAGCAGCAATAATATCAATCCCAGAAGCTTGTAATATGTAGATTGCGTCTTTGATATGACTCACACGAGAAATAGGGATTTTAAAAGCAGCGCCAGCAGATGTCTTAATAGTTTCTGCATTAATTGGAGCGCTGCCACTTTGCTGAATAATCACTCCATCTACCCCAGCACACTCACAGGTTCGAATAATAGCTCCAAAATTTCTAACATCAGACACCTGATCTAGAACTACAAACAAAGGAGTCTTCTTTTTATTGTGAGTTTGTTCTATCAATTCCTCCAAGTCATAAAATGCTACAGGTGAAATTTGGGCAACAGCTCCTTGGTGATTTTTATTATAAGACAATCGATTTAGTTTTTCAACAGGGACAAAGCTTGTAGCAATTCTATTTTGTTTGATTAAGGGTTCTAGTTCAGAGAAAAGATGTCCACGCAACCCTTTTTGTAAGTATATTTTGTTGATATTGGTACCACTTTTGATGGCTTCAATAATAGCACGTAGTCCAAAGACGATGGTATTCATAGAGTAAAGATAATCTAATTATAAACCTTATTATACTGTTTTGTACTTATTCTAAAATTAATGGGCAAATACAAAAAAGAGGCTATCAGGATAGATAACCTCTTTTTTATTTTACTAACAGCTGATATCTAATGAACAACTGATAGTTAACTTAAGTTATAAAAATTATAGACAGTTCAGAACATTTATTTGCCCTGGTGATGTAGCTCCTATATCTCCTTCGAATATGAGATTACCATCGGGACCATAAATTTGAAAACTAATCTCACTCCAATAATCACCGGGGAATTGCCATACGGCTAGTTGAGTACCGTCTGGTATCTCAACAGTTGCAGTAGCAGAGTAGAATGATGTGCTAGCAGGACCAGTACAACCACCCAAAGATGGATCTAAGAATGTACCAATGTTAGAAGCCCCGTAAGGTGAACACATACCAACTTCTACGATAGATTCACTTCCATCTTCAAGTGTTAATACAGCTTTCAAGCCACTACCACCGTTTCCGTCATCTGTCTGCCATCCATCCCCGTAAGAATCTTGCATTTCTACAGTGTATGTACCTGGAATAGGTTGACACAAAATGGGAACGCTCCAAGAAAATGGTGAATTAAAATAAGATCCTTGCAAGGAACCGCTTGTAGATTCTGTACTAAAAGCTCTACCATCAGTTAGGACTAATTCTAATCTAATTTTATAACTATCTCCAACTCCGTAGCTGGTTACTCCAACAGCATTAGAAGCTTCTGCGAGAGTCACATATATGTCTGCCACAGGCAAGCCTTTGTCACCTATTGTGAAGTCAGATGCAGGAATCGTTTTCACCAAGACTTCAGGTTTTGAATTAGTTCCACCATTATTGTCAGTGTAATCGGTATACACGTTCACAACATCAAGTAAATCACCATATTCTTCATCTTGTTCTTCCACCGTTATCCCAAAAAAAGATTCTGGTGCAGATAGGCTGAAACTTTGATTTATAATCCCTAAATTTCTTAAAACGGCTCCGTACTCAACGCCGTCAAAAACTTGATCAATAGCTTTATCATCACTCTCACAACCAGTAAATAAAACTACCGAGAGCAACAACACAACTATTTTATTTATTTGTTTTTTCATTTTTTAATATTTAAAATTTTAATTAGCCACTGGAAAACCAGGAGATGCTGGATTCGTATCCCAAAATACTTGTACACCCACGTTATCTTTTTGGGTAATATTAGAGTTGGTATTTGCATGATTAGCAGGGTAGAAGAATGAACGAATAAATCCTCCTGGGTTTGGCTCAATATTTGGCTGCAAGGTTGTTGGATTGCCTGTTCTTCTGTAAAAATTATAGGCATCTAAACCATTACCATATTGAGCAACAAAATACTGCATTCCTAGCACATCCATTTTATCGGCAGCTGCGTCCCACTCATCACTAATTCTCGTATAAAAGTTAGAAGTTACAAAAGCCAATCCTCCAAAATAGAAATCCATGATACCGTCAAATCTATCAGTTCTTGGATAAAAATTAGTAACTTTATCCATAGATTTCTCTATTCCGTCAAACATTGCTGCTTTTGCGGCTGGTTCATTACCACCAACCAATGCTGCTTCTCCAATCATAAAGTCTGCCCAAGAGGCTAACATAATAGGAGTGATTCCGTTACCACCAAAACCAGCACCATTTTGCTGTCCACCATAAGACCAGTCATCTAACTTACCTCCCGCAGGATAAACTCCAGCCAGTGTTCTTAGAAATCCATCTGGTGGAATCCCATTATCATTTCCATGATCTCTACCCCACCATCCTTGAGGATTACCACAAAATATATAACCATCATAGTGTGGTGGTGGACTTTGCAACCCACATTCTAATACTTCTTCATCAGCAGGAGCCCCGTCTATACCGGGGGTCGGGTTGGTTTGCCTGTAGTAATAAAACATAATTCGTGGGTCAGCGGTAAAAATTCCTGCCCCAATATTATAACCACCGTCAAAACCGCCTCTCATGTAATCCATTAGAGAATTTGACATATAAGATTCACCACCTGTAGCAGTATAACTGCTTCGATATCTTGGGTGTCTTGAATCGGGTTGAACCTCATTGGTACCCCATCTAAATTGGAAGTCATCTCCATTGCTAGAAATGTAATTTCCAGAGGCAACAATAGCATTGAATTTTGAAATTGCATTTCCATCTACCAATCTGGTAGTAATGTAGGCCTTCATTTTTAAGGTATTCGCAGCCTTTACCCAAGCTCCCCAGTCACCTCCGTAGTACATGTCAAATGCGGGGTCAGCAGAAGCATCGCTATTGAAATTTGCGATGGCATCGTCTAGCAATGCGATCGCCGCCTCATACACGCTAGCTCCAGAATCAGCAGCAGGATTCAAATTGTCTGCACCTTGGAGTGCTTCTGTGTAAGGAATATCACCGAAGAAATCGACTAAGGTCATTAAAATATGAGCCTCAATTACTTGACCAATCCCTTTGTGATGAGTTAGTCCACCTTCATCTGCGATAGCATTCATCTGCTTAATATCTAACATAATTGTTTGGTAAGCTTGACTCCATCTCCCATCAAAATTAGAAGGCGAGTATGCATTGTTATAATCTCTACCAGACATGTAGTCTATTCGAGTTACCTGACCAGCTGTATTACCAAAACTCTCAGTGAGGTACGCAAACTGAATCTGTATCGCGTTTAAAAAGAAATCAGGATCTGCCTGATCGGGTGATAGCGCGTTTGGATTCTCGGTTAAATCCAATTCAGTAGTCTCACATGATGCAAAAAATACACCAAAGCATAAGACTAATATTTTGATTAAATTACTTGTTTTTTTCATTATAATAATTGTTTATTTTAGAATGATGCTTTTACGGAAAGTCCATATCTTCTTGAACTAGGACCATTCAAATATTCAAAACCTCTACCGTTACCTACACCAAGACCAGCAACATTAGGATCAAAATTAGTGTTTTCAGGCATATTTGGTGTAAAATACCATAAGTTGTTCGCAGAAAACGTAATACTTAAAGTTCCAAAAGGTGTTTTTTCTAACATACTGCTAGGTAATGAATACCCAAGTGAAACTTCCTGTAATCTAAAAACTGTTGCATCGTAAATTCCCATTTCATCAGGTCCATAAAGAACATTGGAGAAGTAGTAAGTTGAGTTATTGATTTGCGTCGTATTAGTATCTCCCGCAGGATTAACCCCAGGAAGAATGAAAGAGTTCGCTCTATCAATTCCTTCTTGACTTACAACCCCTCTCCCTAGTAAGGTTTGGATGGTTTGAGAATACATGTCACCTCCTTGAATCCAATTGAATAAAAATCCTAGATTAAAGTTCTTATAAGAAATTTGATTCGAAATGTTGAAAGTGAAGTCTGGGTTGGCATCTCCTATAATATTATTACCAGTTTGAACGACATAACTACCAGCTCCATTGACTCTAAATTGACCATTGTCGTCTCTTGCAATTGCAGAACCAATCATAGTCCCTAAAGATTCACCTTCTATAGCAGCGTTACCAAGATTTGTAAACCCTGCAAAAATAACAATATCAGTATCTAGGCCTAAATCTGTTACAATGGCCTCACTAGTGGACCAGTTGAAATTTGCAGACCAGTTCAATCCATCTCCATCGTTTCTGATAACATCATAAGTCAAATCAATTTCAATACCATCATTTTCAATTTCACCAATATTAGTTTGTGTAGAATCAAAACCAGATGTGGGATCAAGTGGTCTATCAACGATCAGATCTTTAGTAATTCTCTTATAGATAGAAAAGTCTAAATTGATTCGGTTATCAAAAAAGCTTCCTTCAAGCCCAAATTCTAGTTCATCTAAGCGCTCAGGCTTTAAGTTTGGATTTCCTAGAAAACTACTGGTTGTATTAGAAACAACATCTATCCCTTGATCGGTATTAAATGTTTGTGTATTCAACGTTAGAGTAGATGCAATAGGGTACCCCGTTGGGAAGCTAGCAGATGTACCATAACCAGCTCTCACTTTCAAGAAATTGATGGCATCGCTTTCTTGTATGAATTCGATTGCCTTAGAGGGTAGAAAAGAAATACTAGCAGATGGATACGTGATAGATCTGTTTTCTTGTGTCAAGTTGGAAACCCAATCTGTACGTGACGCAAGGGTTAAGAAAGCTAAATCTTTATAACCCAAGTCTGCTTGAGCAAAAGCACCTACAATATTTCTATTTTGTGAAAATTGAATTTCATCTTGAACAGCAAAATTGAAGTGTCTTAACACCCCAAAAACTTGCTGACCAGTACTTGAAACACCACTTCTTTCGTATGTATCACCTCTACTATCAAGACCAACCGTAAAATTCAAGTCAAAATCGTCTGAAAGGTCATAATTTCCGTTCAAAGTGAATCTGTGATTGTTGATAGTTTTGGTATTATTCCATGTTTCGTAAACTCCAGATTGGTTGGCTACACTACCGGTTTTACCTCCTCTGTTGGAGTAATTTGAGTTATTCTCGCTGTAAGTATCAAAACCAAATTGATAGTTGATGTTAATATTATCATTCAAAGCATAAGTGATTGCGGCATTACCAAATACCCTATTGGTTATCTGAGTATTACCTGCATTAGCTACAGTCCATAGAGGATGCTGAATACTGTTATTCTGTCTGTAATAAACAGATTCACCTGTGATAGGATTCTGGAAAGGAAGTCCCATTAGATCAACACTTCTAGGTGTGTAGAATAAATTTCCAAAAACAGAAGCATTCTCTCCAGCAACATTACTACCATAACTCGCAGCCACAGGAGGTGACTTAAAATTAGTTTTGGCATAATTCATTGTACCACTTATAGTGAATTTGTTCGATAATTTTGCATTTCCACCAATACTCAAAGTATTTCTACCTACTGAATTTCCTGGGGTAAATCCTTCATCATCCAAGTTCCCGTAATTAATATTGTAACTCATCTTTCCATCATCAGATGATGAACGTATGTTGATGTTGTTGCTTTTTACTACACCTGTTCTGAAGAAGTCAGGAACAGAATTGTAAGGTCTCCACTCATATCTTGCACCAGCAAATTCTGGGAATGCTTGTGGAATTCCTGTGGTAGGAGCTGCGGTAGAGTATGGATGTTCCAAGGTACCGTTAGCGTCAAAAGCTGAGCTACTACCCCATCCACCAGGGCCATCCCTGTTAAAAGAAGGACCCCAGTTACTAAAGAACCAACCGAAAGCTTGGTCAAAACCACCACCCCATTCATTTTGGTAGTTTGGTACCGAAGCAATCTCATTGAGGAACACTGAAGATGTTATTGTAATTTCTTGCTTTTTAGCACCACGACCAGTTGAACCACTTTTGGTAGTGATCAAAATAACTCCGTTTCTACCTTGAGTACCATACAACGTCGCTGCTGCTAGACCCTTAAGAACGTTTACACTCTCAATATTGTTAGGATCAATGTCTAAAAAACGACTAGAACCATTGTTTCCATCAACAAAATCGCCTTGAGCATTAGTGTCACTACTAAAAGGCACACCATCAACAACAAAAAGAGGTTGGTTAGAACCGCTAAATGAACTCATCCCTCTAATGAGAATACTAGTTCCAGATCCAGATACACCACTCTGTGTTTGTATGTTTACACCAGATGCCTTACCAGTTAAAAGTCTTCCGATATCTCCTTCGGAACGTTGTTCGAGCTGCTTTGCTTTTACCTCACTAACGGCATAACCAAGAGCTTTCTTCTCTCTTTTAATGCCTTGTGCAGTAACAACAATTTCATCTAAAATTTCACCACCCTCTACAAGAGTGACATCAATAACATTGGAATCTCCAACAGTTATCTCAACTGTTTTGTATCCCAAGTAACTAAATACAAGAACATCACCAACTTTTGTCTTGATGGAATATTTTCCATCAAAATCAGTTTCTGACCCTGTTGTTGTGCCTTTGACAGAAACACTAACGCCAGGCAAACTGCCTGTGTTGTCAGATACTGTACCAGAGATGGTCTTGTCTTGTGCAAATGATATCTGCACAATCAACGCAAAAAGGAGCGTTAAAATTCCTTTAAACTTTGTCTTCATTTATTTGAGTATTTGAATTAATTGCTCCAAATATCTTAATTTTATGTTAAATACCAATGGTTATACTCAAAAAAAATATGGCAGATGTGAAATTGATGTGAGTTCAACAATCCCAAAAGGTTAAAACCTTAAGCCCTATTTTAAAAATTAGAAGTGATTCTGATAATTAATTTAGACTGGTTTAAATCAAAATTTCCCCTAGGTGTAACTCCAACAGCATATCCCAGGTTCATGTGATTATTATCAATCGAGAACAGATAGCCAAATCCTAGGCTTAATAGGGTTTCTAAAGGATTCACTGAGTTGCTTTTATAAACCCCAAAATCAGTAATAGAATGAAGATATGAATCTGTTGAAGTCAAGTAACGATATTCAATATTGACTATCGAAAATTGATTCGTAAATATGCTCTGCTCATTAAATCCACGAATACTATTTGCTCCTCCAATTCTAAATAATTCGTTTGTTAAAAAAAAATCAGATAGTAATATCTCAGTTGTATTCTTGAAGTGAAAGTAAGCTCTAGGAGAAATGGAAATATTCGATTCTAAATCAACTAAAATTTTGTGTTGATGATCTTTTTGGGTATCCATTAATCTACTCCCAAATCCAAATGATATTTCAGTCAAAAATGAAAAATCATATTTAGAATCTGAACTGGTTTGTGCAAATGAATAACCAACGTTCCAAAACGTTTTGGAGAAACTATCAAAAGTACTGTCAGAATTATTCACAAAATAATTCGAAGCTTCATTAGAAAAGGATAGAAAGACTCCTGATCGTTGATTGAATTGATAATCGAGTTTTGTCGCAAAAGAGGTTGTAACAAATGTTGAATCCTGACGGTAAATATGAAATTCAAATTCAGGAGATATCGCAGAATTAAATACATATGGAATCTGTGCACCAAACCGAAATTCAGAATTGTTCTCTCTTACCCTATTCCAAAAAAGAGTCAATCGCTCACCTTCATTCAAAGTGTTTTTCAATCTCAGGTCTAAATTACCATTAACTAAAAGACCAGAACCATGATCTTTTGTGGCGAAATTTAAAAGACCATCCATAGTACTACTCTTGACTCGCTTTAAAAACAAGTACACAAATGTGGAATCTTCCTTGAAGAGAACTTCGGGAGGTTTTATTTCTTTGACAAAATCAATTGATTTTGAATAAAGAGACAACGATTGAAGTTTCTCTCTAGTAAGTTTTTCACCCAGCCTAACGCTGAAGTATCTCCTTACAAAAGCCTGTGGAAATTGCTCATATCCTTTGACAATAATTTTGTCAATATTGCGCTGTTTTGAAAGCAAAATAGATAACTCTAGATACAGAGTCTTATCACCAAACTTAGGATTGATCAAGGTGATTTCTGAAAACGATCTTCCTTGCTCATCAAACTCATTGATAATCGATTTAATAAAACGCTCAACATCTGAGACTAACATAGAAACTGAATCTTTGCTCGTGAAAAAATAATTTTGATATTCACTTTTTATTTGATTGGTAATCACAATTGTGATTTGATCTGTCTTGGGACCCAGAGAAAAAAACGCAGTAAACTCAGCACCACTCCTTGTTACCTTCTCTAAAGTATTCGTAAAATATCCTAGCTTTTGGAGCTTTCTCTTTACTAAATCAATTTCATCAAAGACAGATTCCTCTCCAGAATGACTGAGTTGATGATTGAGTTGATTTAAGATGCTTGTTTCCGAAGAATCTACACCAATCATCTTTAACGTTAGATTTTGTGAGAAAACTCCTTGAACTGGTAAAAGAATAAATACAATATGTATATATGATATAATTTTTTTGTTCAAAATGTAGTTCAATATACATTCAAATGTAGCTTAAAATCTTAAAAAAAGTACATTTTCTGAGCAAAGCAAAAAAATAATATATTCATATTTGAATACATAGAAATTAATTGTACATTTGCGCACTCTTAAAAAGAGTATAAATTTTAAGCACAAACGAAAATAGTAACAATTTAGTATGCCAACTATACAACAATTAGTTCGTAAGGGAAGAACCAAAATAACTAAGAAGAGTAAATCGGCTGCTTTGTCATCATGTCCTCAAAGAAGAGGAGTTTGTACGCGTGTTTACACCACAACACCAAAAAAACCTAACTCAGCTATGCGAAAAGTAGCAAGGGTGAGGTTGACAAATGGTAACGAGATTAATGCGTACATACCGGGAGAGGGACATAATTTGCAAGAGCATTCGATAGTATTAGTTAGAGGTGGAAGAGTTAAGGATTTACCTGGAGTCAAGTATCACGTAGTTCGTGGTGCTCTCGACACTGCTGGTGTTGAGGGAAGAACTCAGCGTAGATCTAAATATGGAGCTAAACGCCCAAAAAAGTAAATTTATTAAGAAATTACGTACGAAAGAGCCTGCATAATGGCTACCGTATCATTTCCCAACAAGCAAAACTCTGAGGAGACATGAGGAAAAGAAGAGCAAAGAAAAGAATTTTATTGCCAGACCCAAGATTCAACGACCAATTGGTCACACGCTTTGTAAATAATCTAATGTGGGATGGTAAAAAATCAGTAGCGTTTAAGGTATTCTATGATGCAATGGACATTGTAGAAAACAAGAAGGAAGATTCCGAGAAAAGTGCATTAGAAGTTTGGAAAGAGGGACTATCCAATGTCATGCCACACGTAGAAGTTCGTTCAAGACGAGTTGGAGGAGCAACTTTCCAAATTCCAATGCAAATAAGACCAGATCGCAAAGTATCCATGGCAATTAAGTGGATGATTTTGTACGCTCGCAAACGCAACGAGAAGACAATGGCACAAAAGCTAGCAGCAGAAATCTTAGCATCATCTAAAGAAGAAGGCGCAGCGGTAAAAAAGAAAACTGATACACACAAAATGGCAGAAGCCAATAAAGCATTCTCTCACTTCAGATTTTAATTGTAATGGCCAGAGATTTAAAATACACAAGGAATATTGGAATTGCAGCCCACATTGATGCTGGTAAAACCACTACCACAGAACGTATTCTATACTACACAGGGGTTTCACACAAAATAGGCGAGGTGCATGACGGAGCTGCTACAATGGACTGGATGGAGCAGGAACAAGAAAGAGGAATTACCATAACCTCTGCAGCAACAACCTGTACTTGGCAATTTCCGACCGAAAATGGACAGCCTACTTCAGATGCAAAAGGATATCATTTCAATATCATAGATACCCCAGGTCACGTAGATTTTACTGTTGAAGTAAATAGATCTCTGCGCGTACTGGATGGTTTAGTATTTCTCTTTTCCGCTGTTGACGGAGTTGAGCCACAGTCTGAAACAAACTGGAGATTGGCAGACAATTACAAAGTGCCCAGAATGGGATTTGTTAACAAAATGGATCGTCAGGGATCTGATTTTTTAAATGTTTGTCGTCAAGTAAAAGAAATGCTAGGTTCTAATGCTGTCCCAATTGTTCTTCCAATTGGAGAAGAAGCTGATTTTAAAGGGATTGTTGATCTAGTAAAGAACAGAGCTATTGTATGGCATGACGAAACACAAGGTGCAACTTTTGACATCATTGATATTCCAGAGGAATTACAAGAAGAAGCTGCTGAACTAAGGGCTAACCTCATTGAAGAAGTCGCTGGTTACGATGAGAACCTATTAGAGAAATTCATGGAAGATGAAGACTCTATCACAGAAGAAGAAATTCATGCAGCATTAAGAGCTGCAGTCATGGATATGTCTATCATTCCTATGGTAGCTGGATCTGCTTTCAAAAACAAAGGAGTTCAATTTCTACTTGATGCCGTATGTCGCTATTTACCATCTCCTGTAGATAAAGAAGCGATCGCAGGAACCAATCCCAATACAGGTGAAGAGATTTCTAGAAAACCTGATGCAAAAGAACCTTTCTCTGCATTAGCTTTCAAAATTGCTACGGACCCTTTCGTAGGTCGTTTAGCATTTTTTAGAGCATACTCCGGTCGTCTAGACGCTGGATCTTATGTGATGAATAATCGTTCCGGAAAAAAAGAACGTATCTCGCGTATCTACCAAATGCACTCGAATAAGCAAAACGCTATTGATTTTATTGAAGCAGGTGACATAGGTGCGGCTGTAGGTTTCAAAGATATCAAGACTGGAGATACTTTATCGGACGAAAAGGCTCCAATTGTTTTAGAGTCCATGGATTTTCCAGATCCTGTAATAGGTATCGCTGTAGAACCCAGAACAAAAGCAGACGTTGATAAGCTAGGAATGTCCTTAGCAAAATTAGCTGAAGAAGATCCAACATTCACCGTAAGAACAGACGAAGCTTCTGGGCAAACTATCATTTCTGGGATGGGAGAGCTTCACTTAGACATCATTGTTGATCGTTTAAAGCGTGAATTCAAGGTTGATGTAAATCAAGGGCAACCCCAAGTAGAATATAAAGAAGCACTAACTGCAAAAGCTGACCATCGAGAGGTCTATAAAAAGCAATCTGGAGGTCGTGGTAAATTTGCTGACATAGTATTTACAATGGAGCCTGCTGAAGAAGGAAAACAAGGTTTGGATTTTGTCTCAGAGATTAAAGGAGGTAACGTTCCAAAAGAATTTATTCCTTCCGTAGAAAAGGGTTTCAAAGAAGCCATGAAAAATGGTCCATTAGCAGGATATGAAATGGATTCTATGAAAATTACTTTGAAAGATGGTTCATTCCACCCTGTGGATTCGGACCAATTATCTTTTGAGTTGGCAGCTAAACTGGGGTATAAATCAGCTGCAAAACAAGCAAGAGCCGTGATCATGGAACCTATCATGAAATTAGAAGTATTGACTCCTGAAGAAAATATGGGAGATATTGTAGGTGACTTAAACAGAAGAAGAGGACAGGTATCTGACATGTCTGATAGAGCTGGCTCAAAAGTGGTAAAAGCCACAGTGCCATTATCAGAAATGTTTGGTTATGTTACTTCTCTTAGGACTTTATCCTCTGGTAGGGCAACCTCCACAATGGAATTTTCACACTATGCTGAAACTCCATCTAATATTTCAGAAGAGGTTATCACAGCTGCAAAAGGTTAATCTACTAAACACAAAACGATGAGTCAAAAAATTAGAATAAAATTAAAGTCTTACGATTATAATTTGGTAGATAAATCTGCTGAAAAGATTGTAAAGACGGTCAAGAGTACTGGCGCTGTGGTTAACGGACCGATCCCCTTACCAACCAATAAAAAAATCTTTACGGTTTTGCGTTCACCACATGTAAACAAAAAGTCAAGAGAGCAGTTTCAATTATCCGCTTACAAGCGCTTGTTAGACATCTACAGTTCTTCATCCAAGACCATTGATGCATTGATGAAACTTGAATTACCAAGTGGAGTTGAAGTCGAAATTAAAGTGTAAGCAAAATAGTAAGCTTTCAGCATTGAATAATCAAAACTGAGAGCTTTTACTATATATCCTGAGTTTTCAGGAAGACATGTCCAGAGCGTTTCGCAAAGGAAAAATGGAAAAATACATTCAGGGTTAGAGAGTGTTTTGACCCTTTTTTTTGAAAGAAGTTTGGAGGACAAACATAAGATAAGAAAACAAATAATTAATTATTAAATATGTCTGGGTTAATAGGAAGAAAAATCGGAATGACCAGCTTGTTCGATGAAAACGGGAAAAATATTCCTTGTACAGTAATTGAAGCAGGTCCATGCGTTGTAACCCAAGTCAGAACCGAAGAGGTTGACGGCTACAATGCGTTACAGCTTGGTTTCGATGACAAAAAGGCGAAGAGTTCTAACAAGGCGTTAGACGGTCACTTTAAAAAAGCTGGCACCACCGCAAAAAGAAAAGTTGTCGAATTCCAAGGGTTTGAAGAAGAGTACAAATTAGGAGACTCTATTACAGTAAATCACTTTGAAGAAGGTGAGTTTGTTGATGTGTCAGGTGTTTCAAAAGGGAAAGGATTTCAAGGGGTTGTAAAACGACACGGTTTTGCAGGAGTTGGACAAGCAACTCACGGTCAGCATAATCGTCTTAGGGCCCCCGGTTCTATTGGAGCCGCTTCTTATCCTGCAAGAGTATTCAAAGGAATGCGGATGGCAGGAAGAATGGGTGGTGAAAAAGTAAAAGTTCAAAACTTAAGAGTATTAAAAGTAGTTCCTGAAAAGAATTTGCTGGTTGTTAAAGGAGCAGTTCCTGGTCACAAGAACTCATACATAACTATTCAGAAATAATGAAAGTAGCGGTTTTAGACATCAATGGAAAGGATACTGGTAGAAAAGTTGAACTATCTACCCAAGTATTTGGAATAGAACCCAATGATCATGCTATATATTTAGATGTAAAGCAATACTTGGCAAATCAAAGACAAGGAACGCACAAATCGAAAGAAAGGAGCGAGATTACTGGAAGTACGAGAAAAATTAAAAAACAAAAAGGAACAGGTACAGCTCGAGCTGGAAGTATCAAATCTCCCGTATTTAGAGGAGGTGGAAGAATCTTTGGTCCAAGACCGAGAAGCTATTCCTTTAAGTTGAATAAAAATTTAAAGCGCTTAGCTCGAAAGTCAGCTCTAAGTATTCAGGCAAAAGACAACAACTTAGTAGTTATTGAAGACTTCAATTTTGAATCTCCAAATACTAAAAATTTTGTTAACGTTTTGAAAGCTCTTGATCTAGATGCTAAAAAGTCATTGTTCGTCCTAAGCGATACAAATAATAATGTATATTTGTCGTCGCGCAATTTAAAGACTTCTAAAGTTGTAAATAATTCAGGATTAAGTACTTATGCTATTTTAAATGCAAATAAGGTAATTGTCAGCGAAAGCTCTTTAGAGGGGATTCAAAATAATTTAAGCAAATAGGGATATGAACATTTTAATTAAACCTATTATTACAGAAAAGGCAACCAATGATAGTGAATTGTTTAATCGCTATGCATTTGTAGTAAATAAGAGAGCCAATAAAATTGAGATTAAAGATGCTGTTGAAGCGGCTTACGGTGTTTCAATTGAAAGCGTTAAGACGATGAACTATCCAGTACTTAGAAAAACCAAGTACACTAAAAAAGGATTAGTGACGGGAACCAAGGCTTCTTACAAGAAGGCCATCGTTCAGTTAGCGGAAGGCGAAAGTATTGATTTTTATAATAATCTATAGGAAAAAGACGAAATGTTTATCACAATCATTTAAGTATTTTGATCGTGACAAACGAAATGTTCAATCTTAAAAAATAGAATCGTAAATAACAGATTAAATGTCAGTTAGGAAATTAAAACCAATAACACCAGGTCAGCGTTTTAGAGTTGTGAATGGGTTCGATACCATCACAACTGATAAGCCGGAAAAGTCATTATTGGCACCGAAAAAAAGGTCTGGAGGTCGAAATAATCAAGGTAGGATGACTACACGTAACATAGGTGGAGGTCATAAGCAAAAATATCGTATCATCGATTTTAAAAGAGATAAAATAGGGATACCAGCAACTGTAAAGACCATCGAGTATGACCCAAATCGTACAGCATTTATTGCATTGGTTAGCTACACAGATGGCGAAAAGTGTTATGTAATTGCACAAAACGGATTAAAGGTTGGTCAGGTAATCATTGCTGGGTCTGGTGCTGCTCCAGAAATTGGAAATGCGATGCCTTTAAGCGACATTCCTTTAGGAACGACTATCTCCTGTATAGAGTTGCGCCCAGGACAAGGGGCTGTGATGGCACGATCAGCAGGGTCGTTTGCTCAGTTAATGGCAAGAGATGGGAAATATGCAACCGTTAAGTTGCCATCTGGTGAAACAAGATTAATTATGGCTAGTTGTATGGCAACTATCGGAGTCGTTTCGAATTCAGACCATCAACTGCTTGTATCTGGTAAAGCAGGTAGGAGTAGATGGTTAGGAAGAAGACCAAGAACCAGAGCAGTTGTGATGAATCCAGTAGACCACCCCATGGGAGGTGGAGAAGGACGTTCTTCTGGAGGTCATCCAAGATCAAGGAATGGAATTCCTGCAAAAGGATACAAGACAAGATCGAAGACTAAAGCTAGTAACAAATACATTATAGAACGTAGAAAGAAATAACTTATCATGGCAAGATCATTAAAAAAAGGACCTTACGTTCATTATAAATTAGAAAAGAAAGTGCTGGCTAATGTTGAGTCTAACAAAAAATCAGTGATTAAAACATGGTCTAGAGCCAGTATGATTACTCCTGATTTTGTGGGACAAACGATAGCAGTGCATAATGGACGTCAATTTGTACCCGTATATATCACAGAGAATATGGTAGGTCATAAATTAGGCGAATTTTCACCAACCCGTTCATTCCGTGGGCATGCTGGTGCAAAAAATAAAGGAAAAAAATAAGTAGGATATTATGGGAAGTCGTAAACATATCATGGCGCAACAGTTTAAAGAAGCTAGAAAGCAGAAGGCTTTTGCTAAGCTTACTAACTGCCCAACATCACCAAGGAAAATGCGTTTAGTAGCGGATCAAGTAAGAGGTATAGAAGTTGAGAAGGCACTACAAATCTTAAAATTTAGTCCAAAGGAAGCATCAAGAAATTTAGAAAAATTATTGTTATCTGCTATAGCTAACTGGCAGGCTAAGAACGAAGATGCCAGTATCGAAGATGCAGGGCTATATGTCAAGTCTATATATGTAGATAGTGCTGGTATGTTGAAAAGATTAAGACCAGCTCCACAAGGACGTGCACACAGAATACGCAAGAGATCTAACCACGTTACATTGGAATTGGGTGTAAAAAATATCAGTAATTAATCATTATTAGTACAAATGGGACAAAAAACGAATCCAATAGGAAATCGACTAGGAATTATCAGAGGATGGGAATCTAACTGGTATGGAGGCAGAAACTATGGTGATAAAATCGCTGAGGATGATACGATAAGAAAATATATCAATGCTAGATTATCTAAGGCAAGTATCTCTCGTATCATTATTGAGCGAACTTTAAAACTTGTAACTATTACTATCACTACGGCTAGACCAGGAATTATCATTGGTAAAGGCGGACAAGAGGTAGATAAGTTAAAAGAAGAACTGAAGAAAATTACAGGTAAAGAGGTTCAGATCAATATCTTCGAAATCAAGCGTCCAGAATTAGATGCAAAGTTGGTTGCTGCGAGCATCGCTCGTCAAATCGAAAGTAGAATTTCCTACAAGAGAGCTATAAAAATGGCAATTGCAGCTTCCATTAGAATGAATGCAGAAGGAATTAAAGTTCAGATCTCTGGTCGTCTCAATGGTGCTGAAATGGCGCGCTCAGAACATTACAAAGAAGGTAGAATTCCTTTATCTACGTTTAGAGCAGACATAGACTATGCACTTGTTGAAGCACATACAACTTATGGTAGAATTGGTATTAAAGTATGGATCATGAAAGGTGAGGTTTATGGTAAAAGAGAGCTATCTCCGTTAGTAGGTCTTTCTAAGAAACAAGGTGGTAATAAAGGTGGTAACAACAAGCGCCAACCACATAGAAGAAAATAATTTTAAAACATTAGAAACTAAAGATGTTACAGCCAAAAAGAGTAAAATATCGTAAAGTTCAGAAGGCAAAAGGAAATATGAAAGGTATTTCTGGAAGAGGAGGTCAACTTTCTAATGGAATGTTTGGAATCAAATCTCTAGATCAAAACCTGTTAACCTCTCGTCAGATTGAAGCAGCTCGTATTGCTGCAACACGCTACATGAAAAGAGAGGGACAGCTCTGGATCAAAATATTTCCAGATAAGCCTATTACTAAGAAGCCTTTGGAGGTTCGTATGGGTAAAGGTAAAGGAGCCCCAGATCATTTTGTAGCAGTTGTGAAACCTGGAAGAATATTGTTTGAGGTTGGAGGTGTTCCAATGCAGATTGCAAAAGAGGCATTGCGTTTAGCAGCACAAAAGCTTCCTGTAAAAACAAAATTTATAATTGCAAGAGATTTTGATTATAACGCTTAATTCCACAAGACACGAAATGAGTCATTTAGCCCAACAACTAAGTTTATCATAGTGTTAAAAGGTAAATTACGTCTGACGAATTTAAAAAGATAACAAAGAACGGATGAAACAATCAGAAATAAAAGAATTACACGTAGCAGACCTAAAAGAGAAGCTTGGAGCGTTGCAAAAAAATTATTTAGATCTTAAAATGGCTCATGCCATAACTCCATTGGAGAACCCATTGCAGTTAAGAAATTTAAGAAGAACTGTTGCAAGACTTGCAACAGAGTTAACCAAAAGAGATAACGAATAATTCTAAGTCAGTTTAAAAGATGGAAAACAGAAATCTTAGAAAAGAAAGAATAGGTGTAGTTTCTAGCAACAAAATGGAAAAATCCATTGTTGTTTCAGAAGTAAAAAGAGTAAAGCACCCAATGTACGGGAAATTCGTATTAAAGACGAAGAAGTATGTTGCTCACGATGAAAAAAATGACTGCAACGAAGGTGATACTGTAAGGATCATGGAAACACGTCCAATGAGTAAAACCAAACGTTGGAGATTGGTAGAAATCCTAGAAAGAGCTAAATAGTATGTTACAAACAGAATCAAGATTAAAAGTAGCGGACAACACTGGGGCAAAAGAGGTTCTAGTAATTAGAGTCTTAGGCGGAACTAAAAAGCGATACGCAAGTATAGGAGACAAAATTGTCGTAACTGTTAAGTCTGCCACACCCAATGGGACTGTTAAAAAAGGACAGGTTTCCAGAGCAGTGGTCGTGCGAACTAAAAAAGAGGTGCGCCGTAAAGATGGATCTTACATAAGGTTTGATGATAACGCATGTGTACTTCTTAATCCAACAGAGGAAATGAGAGGCACTCGCGTTTTTGGACCTGTCGCACGCGAACTGCGTGAGAAACAATTTATGAAAATAGTATCACTGGCACCTGAAGTGCTGTAAAACCTGTAAATGATGATAAAGTTTAAAATCAAAGTTGGAGATACTGTTAAAGTGATCGCAGGAGACGACAAAGGTTCTGAAGGGAAAGTCGTAACAATTATTAAGGATAAAAGTAGGGCTATTGTAGAGGGTATCAACTTAGTTGCCAAACACACAAAACCAAGTGCTCAAAATCCACAAGGAGGAATCATAAGGAAAGAAGCTTCAATTCATATCTCAAACTTAAGTTTAATGGAAAATGGAGAAGCTGTAAGAGTAGGATACAAAGTTGAAGGGGGAATAAAAACTAGAATCTCCAAAAAAACTAAAAACGCGATATAATCATGAGTTACGTACCAAGATTAAAAGCAGAATACAAAGACAGAGTGGTAAAAGCTCTTGTTGATGAATATAGTTACAATAATGTAATGCAAGTGCCTAAACTACAAAAAATTGTAGTGAGTAAAGGGGTAGGTGCTGCTATTGCTGATAAAAAATTAATTGATTACGCTGTTGAGGAATTAACCACCATTACAGGTCAAAAAGCGATAGCCACAATTTCCAAGAAAGACGTTGCGTCATTTAAGTTACGTAAAGGAATGCCCATTGGCGCGAAAGTGACCTTGCGTGGTGATAAAATGTATGAATTCCTTGACAGGTTGATTACCGCTTCTTTACCTCGTGTAAGAGACTTCAGTGGGATTAAAGCAAATGGGTTCGACGGTCGAGGCAATTACAACCTCGGAATTACAGAACAGATTATCTATCCAGAGATCAATATAGATCAAGTGAAAAAAATTAATGGCATGGACATCACATTTGTAACTTCTGCAGATACTGATAAAGAAGCAAAATCATTACTAGAGCAATTAGGATTACCATTTAAAAAGAATTAAGAAATGGCTAAAGAATCAATGAAAGCCCGTGAGGTGAAAAGAGCTAAAACAGCTGCCAAGTACGCTGAAAAGAGAGAGGCCTTAAAAAAGGCTGGTGACTATGAAGGGTTGCAAAAGCTCCCTAAAAATGCTTCACCTGTTAGAATGCACAACAGATGCAAACTAACAGGAAGACCTAAAGGGTATATGCGTCAATTTGGAATTTCTAGAGTGACATTTAGAGAAATGGCAAACCAAGGATTAATACCAGGGGTTAAAAAAGCCAGTTGGTAGAAATTAAATAAAAAACTCATAAATAAAAATAGAATGCGTAGTTTTGCACGCTCGTATTTTATGAGGTCATAATTATTAATTGATTTTAGGTTCTATCGCCACAGAGAAATCTGTAGGAAAATAGAGGTGATTGAAAACCGAAATCGCAAATTATTTGTAATGAACACAGATCCAATCGCAGACTATCTAACAAGAGTTAGAAATGCAATCGCTGCTGGGCACAGAGTCGTAGAAATACCTGCTTCAAATTTGAAGAAGGAAATGACTAAAATCCTATTCGATCAAGGATATGTTTTAAGCTATCAATTCAATGATAAGTCTGTACAAGGCTCCATTAAGATAGCTCTAAAATACGATCGTAATACCAAAGAGTCCGTCATCAGAAAGATTCAAAGAATCAGTACACCAGGTCTTCGAAAATATGTTAGCGCAAAAGAAATGCCTAGAGTGCTTAACGGACTTGGAATCGCAATTGTATCAACTTCAAAAGGTGTGATGACAAACAAGCAAGCACGACAAGAGAATGTTGGTGGAGAAGTATTGTGCTACGTTTATTAAAAAATGCTATAATGAGTAGAATAGGTAAAAATCCCGTTAGCATTCCACAAGGTGTGGATGTAAACATTCAAGACAACGTCATCACTGTTAAAGGAAAGTTAGGAGAACTATCTCAAGAAATTTCCCAAGGAATAACAGCGAACATAGAAGATGCTACTATCATCTTAGAAAGAGCATCAGAAAGTAAGAATCATAAGTCTCAACATGGATTAATGAGAGCTTTACTCCAAAATATGGTGTTAGGTGTTAGTCAAGGATTCACAAAAGAATTAGAATTAGTTGGAGTTGGTTATAGAGCCTCTAATCAAGGACAGAAACTTGATTTAGCCCTTGGGTTTTCTCATAATATTGTTTTAGAATTAGCTCCTGAGGTAAAAGTGGAGACTATTTCTGAAAAGGGTAAAAATCCAATTGTAAAATTAACCTCTTACGACAAACAACTGGTTGGTCAAGTTGCTGCAAAAATTCGCAGTTTCCGTAAGCCAGAGCCATACAAAGGTAAAGGAGTGAAATTTGTAGGAGAACAATTAAGAAGAAAAGCAGGTAAGTCTGCATAATTTATAGCGTTATGGCACTAACAAAGCTCGAAAGAAGAACTAGAATTAAGCATAGAATCAGAAAAATTATTTCTGGAACACCTACAAAACCAAGGTTATCTGTTTTTAGAAGTAACAAAGAAATTTATGCCCAGCTAGTGGATGATGTAAATGGAGTGACAATCACTGCCGTTTCATCTAGAGACAAAGATATAAAAGCAAGTACAAAACAGGAAGCTGCGGCGGCTGTGGGTAAGGCAATCGCAGAAAAAGGTGTTAGTATTGGTATAGAAACTGTTGCTTTTGACAGAAATGGATATCTATACCACGGAAGAGTAAAAACCTTAGCAGATGCAGCTAGAGAAGCTGGTTTAAAATTTTAAGAACTTGAGTATGTACAATAAATATAAAAACGTAGAAAGAGTTAAACCCAGTGGATTAGAACTTGTTGATAAGCTTGTAGGCGTCCAACGAGTTACCAAAGTTACTAAAGGAGGTAGAGCCTTTGGTTTCTCCGCCATAGTAGTTGTGGGAAACGGTAATGGGGTTGTAGGACACGGATTAGGAAAATCTAAAGACGTCTCCTCTGCCATTGCCAAGGCAGTAGAAGATGCAAAGAAAAATTTAGTTAGAATACCGATTTTAAACGGAACACTTCCTCATGAGCAAAAAGGAAAGTTTGGTGGAGCTAGAGTATTCATCAAGCCAGCATCAAATGGTACTGGAGTAATTGCTGGGGGTGCCGTACGTGCAGTATTAGAGTCTGTAGGAGTTCATGATGTATTGTCAAAATCACAAGGCTCTTCCAACCCTCATAATGTGGTAAAAGCAACTTTTGATGCCCTACTACAACTTAGAAGCGCTGCGACTATCGCAAAACAAAGAGGAATTTCTCTGGAAAAAGTATT
This sequence comes from Flavobacteriaceae bacterium, assembly GCA_964228785.1. Lineage (GTDB taxonomy): Bacteria > Bacteroidota > Bacteroidia > Flavobacteriales > Flavobacteriaceae > Polaribacter. Next base: position 42,200 of record CAXRAW010000012.1, on the reverse strand, counting down.
CAATGGATAAATCTAGGACGATGGCAAAAATTAAAATACGACAAGTAAAAAGTCAAATCGGTCGCCTCAAGAATCAAAAAAGAACACTAGAGGCTCTAGGTTTACGTAAAATGAACCAAGTAGTGGAGCATGAAGCTACCCCACAAATTCTTGGAATGGTAAATAAGGTTAAACATTTAATTTCCGTTGAGGAAACGTAACACAAGACATTTGAGATGAGTTTACACAACTTAAAACCAGCTGCTGGATCAACTAAAGCAAGTAAAAGAATTGCAAGAGGTGAAGGCTCTGGTCATGGAGGAACTGCTACAAGAGGTCACAAAGGAGCTAAATCTCGTTCGGGTTATTCAAGAAAAATTGGATTCGAAGGAGGACAAATGCCCTTACAAAGACGCGTACCGAAGTACGGTTTTAAAAACATCAATCGCAAGGAATATACTGGAATCAATTTAGACACGCTACAAGTATTAGCTGACAACGGAAGAATTGATAGTACTGTTAATTTAGATGTATTAGTTGCCAATAGACTGGCAAGAAAGAATGATCTAGTGAAAATACTGGGTCGAGGTGAGTTAAAAGCAAAACTTAATATTACTGTCCACAAATTTACTGCAACGGCTAAAGCAGCCATAGAAGCTGCTGGTGGTGAAGCCATCACTCTATAAGATTCTCGAATAATATGAATTTATTCAAAACATTAAAAGACATCTGGAATATTGAAGAATTAAGACAAAAAATTCTTCTCACTCTTGGTTTGGTTGCTGTCTACCGGTTTATGGCTGGTGTTCCACTTCCGGGAATTGATCCATTACAATTGGCTGCACTCAAAGAAAGTGCTGCCGGAGGTATTCTAGGATTGTTAAACGCCTTTACAGGAGGAGCGTTTTCAAGGGCGTCTATCATGGCATTAGGAATCATGCCCTACATTTCTGCTTCTATTGTAGTTCAGTTGATGGGAATTGCAGTTCCCTATTTACAGAAACTACAGAAAGATGGTGAAAGTGGCAGAAAAAAAATTACACAAATCACCAGATGGTTGACAATTTTGATCACAATGGTTCAAGGTCCTACTTATATTACAGCCATCATGACTCAGTTTGATTTACCTGCTGAAGCTTTCCTAGTAGATAGTGCTACCTTTTGGATTTCATCAATGATCTTGTTAACATCAGGAACTATTTTTGCCATGTGGTTGGGAGAGCGTATCACAGACAAGGGGGTAGGAAATGGTATTTCATTACTCATTACAGTTGGTATTATTGCTAATTTTCCATCTGCTTTCTTACAAGAATTTGTCGCTAAAACTTCAAATACAGAGGCTGGCGGGTACATGATGATATTGATTGAAATTTTTGTATGGTTTATTGTCATATTACTGTGTGTTTATTTGGTTACAGCAGTTCGTAAAATTGCTGTACAATATGCACGAAGAAAGGCTTCAGGAGGTGCGCTACAGAACGTAGCTGGTTCAAGGGATTATATTCCACTAAAACTAAATGCTGCCGGTGTTATGCCAATTATCTTTGCGCAAGCTATCATGTTTTTACCGGCTTACATTGGAAGAAAGTATCCAGATTTAGCCGAATTACAGGACATCAATGGGTTGTGGTACAACATTTTATTTGCCGTGTTGATTATCATATTCAGTTATTTCTACACTGCCATCACTATTCCCACCAATAAAATGGCAGAAGATTTGAAAAGAAGCGGTGGGTTTATCCCGGGGATAAGACCAGGTAAAGACACAGCAGATCGTCTAGATACTGTCTTGTCCAGAATTACATTTCCTGGGTCGTTATTTTTGGCGGGATTGTCAATACTTCCTGCTATTGTTGTTCAATTTGGAGTTCAACAGAGCTGGGCACTGTTCTTCGGAGGCACATCATTAATTATTATGGTAGGAGTTGCAATCGATACCATTCAACAAATCAACTCGTATTTGTTAAATCGTCATTATGATAGTTTGATGAAGTCGGGAACGAGTAATAGAAAAACAGTCAAGTAAGTTATGGCTAAACAACCTGCAATTGAACAAGAAGGAACTATCACTGAAGCGTTGTCAAACGCTATGTTCCGTGTAGAATTAGAAAATGGACATATTGTAACTGCTCACATCTCTGGGAAGATGCGTATGCACTACATTAAGTTACTCACTGGAGATAAAGTAAAGCTAGAGATGAGTCCCTATGATTTAACCAAGGCTAGAATTACTTATAGATTTTAAAAAACTAAAACTGATGAAAGTAAGAGCATCAATAAAAAAAAGAAGTGCCGACTGTAAAATTGTTCGCAGAAAAGGCAAGTTATACGTGATTAACAAACAAAATCCTAGATTTAAACAAAGACAAGGGTAATGGCAAGAATAGCAGGGATAGACATTCCAAAAAACAAAAGAGGAGTTATTGCACTAACTTACATCTTTGGTATAGGAAAAAGCAGAGCTAAAGAAGTTTTAGCTAACGCAAAAGTAGATGAAGGCATTAAAGTTCAGGACTGGACAGATGCTCAAATTGCTGCGATTAGAGAGCAAGTAGGTACCTACACCATAGAAGGTGAGTTGCGCTCTGAAGTGCAGCTGAACATTAAACGTTTAATGGACATTGGATGTCAAAGAGGAATCCGTCACAGAATTGGTTTACCTCTAAGAGGGCAGAGAACAAAAAATAACTCTAGAACTAGAAAAGGTAAGAGAAAAACAGTAGCGAATAAGAAAAAATAAGTTACAACATAGCCTCATACTTCTAGTGTGCCGTGTTTACCAACACAATTTACTAGATAGCAGTGGCTAAACAACACAAAATTATGGCAAAATCGAGTTCAAAAAAGCGTAAAGTAATTGTTGATTCTGTTGGAGAGGCACACGTAACTGCGTCATTTAACAACATCATCATCTCTTTAACAAACAGGAAAGGAGATGTGATCTCATGGTCATCGGCTGGAAAAATGGGTTTTAGAGGTTCTAAAAAAAATACCCCTTATGCCGCCCAGTTGGCTGCTGAGGATTGTGCTTCTGTAGCTCATGAAGCAGGTTTACGCAAAGTAAAAGTGTATGTAAAAGGACCAGGTAACGGTAGGGAGTCTGCCATTAGAACTATTCACAATGCAGGTATCGAAGTTACAGAAATCATTGACATTACTCCAATCCCTCACAATGGTTGTCGTCCACCTAAAAGAAGACGCGTATAACAAATAACATAATGTAAGATGAATTTAAAAACATAAAATTCGTCTTACATCACAACTCAATAGGTTAAAAATCAGATAGGAGTCAAGGTTATCGGAGGATACAAGCCTGAATTCATAATCCCTATCACAATTAATTAGAAATGGCAAGATATACAGGACCAAAAACAAAAATTGCTCGCAAGTTTGGTGAGGCAATCTTTGGAGAAGATAGAAGCTTTGAAAAAAGAAATTACCCTCCAGGACAACATGGAAGTGGAAAAAGAAGAGGTAAAAAATCTGAGTATGCTATCCAGTTAATGGAGAAGCAAAAAGCAAAATACACATACGGAATTCTTGAGCGTCAATTTAGTAACTTATTCAAGAAAGCATCTCGTTCTAAAGGAGTTACAGGTGAAGTATTGTTACAATTATGTGAATCGCGCTTAGACAATGTGGTCTTTCGCTTAGGGATTGCTAATTCAAGAAGAGCTGCGAGACAATTAGTTTCTCACCGGCACATTACTGTAAATGGAAATATTGTAAATATTCCATCTTACTCCCTTAAAGAAGGAGATATAGTTGCAGTTAGAGAAAAATCAAAATCATTGCAGCCTATCGAAAATTCACTAGCATCTAGCAGTTCTGTTTATGAATGGTTAACTTGGAATTCTGATAAGAAAGAAGGAACTTTTACAAAAGTCCCCGAAAGGCTACAAATTCCAGAGAACATCAAAGAGCAGTTAATTGTAGAACTGTATTCTAAATAACCAATTTATTAATAAATCCCACTGGTCTTTGGCCAAAGGGTCTGTTCGTTTTTCTTCATACCTACAGACCGCGCAACCTAAGAACAATTAAAACGAAGAAAATATGGCAATTTTAAACTTTCAAAAACCCGATAAAGTAATTATGATTGAATCTACTGATTTTTCAGGTAGATTCGAATTCCGACCATTAGAACCAGGTTTTGGTTTAACCGTTGGTAATGCCTTAAGAAGAGTATTGTTATCTTCCTTAGAAGGCTTCGCAATTACCTCTTTAAGAATAGACGGTGTGGAGCACGAGTTTTCCACTATCGAAGGGATTGTTGAGGACGTTACAGAGATGATCTTAAACTTAAAACAAATACGTTTTAAAAAGCAAATTGAAGAATCTGACAGAGAAACTGTTTCTGTTGCGACAACTAACCAAGACCAACTAACTGCAGGAGACTTACAAAAGTATATTTCCGGATTCCAAGTTCTAAATCCAGACCTGGTAATTTGTAACATGGATCGTACTGTAAAGTTAAATATGGAGTTAACCATAGAGAGAGGTAGGGGTTTTGTTGCTGCTGAAGAAAATAAAAAAGCTAGTGTTGCCATTGGAACAATTTTCACCGATGCTATTTTTACACCAATCAAGAATGTGAAATATTCAATAGAAAATTTCCGTGTAGAGCAGAAAACTGACTACGAAAAACTAGTTTTTGATATCGACACAGATGGTTCTATCAACCCTAAAGATGCTTTAACAGAAGCTGCAAAAATTTTGATTCATCATTTCATGTTATTTTCAGATGAAAGAATCACTTTAGAAGCTGATGAAATCGCTCAGACAGAAACATATGATGAAGAATCATTACACATGCGTCAATTATTAAAGACAAGGCTCATTGATATGGATCTCTCTGTTAGAGCTTTAAATTGTCTAAAAGCAGCAGAGGTAGATACTCTTGGAGACCTGGTATCATTCAATAAAAGTGATCTAATGAAGTTTAGAAACTTCGGAAAGAAATCATTAACTGAGTTAGAGGAACTAGTCAATGTTAAGGGGCTCACTTTTGGAATGGATTTAGGTAAATATAAACTAGATAGAGATTAATAAAAATGAAGATTAACCTCTCATAGTTTTGCTCTCCACAGGGATAGAAGCAAGATGAGAGCTAAAACAAACGGTCATGAGACACGGAAAAAAGTTTAATCATTTAGGAAGAAAAACAGCCCATAGAAAGGCAATGCTAGCTAATATGGCTTGTTCATTAATCGAACACAAAAGAATCAATACAACTGAAGCAAAAGCTAAAGCACTTCGTAGGTTTATTGAGCCTTTAGTTACGAAGTCAAAATCAGATACTACTCACAATAGAAGAGTGGTGTTTAGCTACCTCAGAAATAAGTATGCGGTAACCGAATTATTTAAAGAGATTTCAGTAAAAATAGGAGATAGGCCAGGTGGATATGTGCGAATTATTAAATTGGGAAATCGCCAAGGAGATAATGCTCCAATGGCCATGATTGAGTTCGTTGATTACAACGATTTGTACAATCTAAGAGTGAAAAAAGTTAAAAAATCTACTCGTAGAAGCAGGAGAAGGAAAACAGATGATACGATTGTTTCAACTGAGCAAGTGGAAAACACAAATGAAGAAAAATCTGAATAATCATTTCAGATTTCAAATAAATGTTAAAAAGGGAAAGCTAATTTTAGCTTTCCCCTTTTTTTTTTACTTTTACGAATTAGTGTGATAGCCCAATTTTAAAATTTAATTCCATTTACAGCTTACAATAACAGAAAAATGAAAAAAATGAAAATAACAATATTATTGTTTCTAACGGTTCACATTATCGGCTACTCCCAGAGTACATCAACTAGTGTAAGTGAGAATAACGCTTTAACATTACACAGAATTACTGGTAGTGGTGGATCAGAAGGAGTATCAAGAAGTTATGGACAGGCTATGAGGTTTGTGAATCCACCTAAAGCTGTTGATGGCTCCATCTATTTATTCAAAAAGTGGAAAGGTTCTCCAGCAGTAATAGAATCCAGAGACAAAAAAACCTTCGTCTTAGATAATATTAATTTCAATTTAAAGACAAATAGGTTTGTAACAAAGATATCGCAAGATTCAATCTTTGTCATCAATATGGATAAAATTGATAATATCAATATATTGGGGAAAATATTCAAGAAAATTGATTCAGAGATTGGAACTCGAATTTTTGAGGTAGTATTTGTATCTGATAAAATATCTATTCTGAATTTTCATTCTGTAAAACTAGTAGAAGGCTCTGTCAATCCAATGCTAGGAAGAAAAAATGACAAGCTCATACACAAACAAGCTTTTTACATTCACAATGAAGCCAATACTGTTCAATTTAAATTAAACAAAAAATCTATATTAGATGTACTCTCTTCAAATGAAACTGAAAAGAAAGCAATTAAAAACTATTACAGTAGAAACAAATTTTCTTATAAGAGTATTGATGACTTAAAAAAGGTTCTCAATAATTTAGATAATATTATCTAAACTTAAAAAAGACAACTCCGTAAGTTGTCTTTTTTTGGTAACAAATAAATTAGAAACAAACACATAGCACTGATTCAATGAAATATCAACAACGTAAAAAAGCAATTATTTTATTAGCAGACGGTACAATCTTCTATGGTAAATCTATTGGAATTGAGGGAACTGCTACTGGAGAGATTTGTTTTAATACTGGAATGACAGGGTATCAAGAGATTTTTACAGATCCATCTTACTGCGGTCAAATCATGGTTACTACCAATGCACACATTGGGAACTATGGAGTTCGTGATAAAGAAGTTGAATCAGATGGAATCAAGATAGCTGGTTTGATAGTAAGAAATTTTAGTTTTGAACACTCAAGGGTAGATTCCAGCGGAAACCTCAAAGACTGGTTTGCAAAGCACCATTTAGTGGCGATTTCCGACGTTGATACCAGAGCTTTAGTCTCCTACATCAGAGATCATGGAACTATGAATGCAATTATCTCTACTGAAACTAATAATATAGACCTATTAAAAGATCAATTATCTAAAGTTCCCACTATGGAAGGTTTAGAATTGGCATCTAAGGTTTCCACAAAAGAGCCTTATTTTGTGGGTGACGAAAATGCTGATATAAAGATTGCAGCACTCGATATTGGCATAAAGAAAAACATCCTCAGGAATTTAGCTAAAAGAGGTGCTTACATTAAGGTGCATCCATACAATGCAAGTTTTGAGGATTTATATTCTTGGAATCCAGACGGATATTTCATCTCAAACGGTCCAGGAGACCCAGAGCCACTTCGTGACGCACAATCTCTCGCAAAGGAAATTATTAGTAGAAATTTACCATTATTTGGAATTTGTCTAGGTCATCAAGTAATTGCATTGGCAAACGGAATTTCTACCTACAAGATGCATAACGGACATCGTGGGATCAATCATCCTGTTAAGAATTTACTCACGGGAAAAGGAGAGATTACTTCTCAAAATCACGGTTTTGCCATAAATAGAGAAGAAACAGAGGCCAATGAAAATGTAGAAATTACTCATGTACATCTAAATGACCAAACTGTAGCGGGCATTAGAATAAAGGGCAAAAACTGTTTTTCTGTCCAATACCATCCAGAAGCAAATCCAGGTCCAAAAGATGCAGAGTATCTCTTTGATGAATTTATCAAAAACATAAAAAAAGTTAAATCATCACCTATTTGATATCTGTCTTGATCTAAAATTTTCTTAAAAGACCTCAGTTTTACAACTCATCGATAAATAGTGACTTTTCATCGATAAACTATTGTGGTATTGAAATCTAAACGTTAATTTTAAAAGGTGATGTTTTCTCATCACTTTCTTTTTCATAGCAATTTTTCTCGCTCTACCTAGAGTGGGTTTTTTGTTGAAATCGTTTTCGTATAAAATTACATTTTGTATCTTCAAAAATCCTCCTTTATACGTAAATTAGCTTGCAAATAAATTCAAAAGATCAAAACTTCAAGCAATATGAGTAAAATCTTAGACATTCATGCACGTCAAATTTTTGATTCTAGAGGGAATCCAACAGTTGAAGTAGATGTTACGACAGAAAACAAGATTACTGGTAGAGCAGCTGTTCCCTCTGGCGCCTCTACGGGTGAGCATGAAGCTGTAGAACTCAGGGATGGTAGAAAAGCATATATGGGTAAAGGAGTATCTAAAGCTATTAAAAATATCAACACAGTAATAGCTGAGGAATTAATTGGAACCTCTGTCTTTGATCAAAACTTAATCGATAAGATTATGATAGATTTGGACGGGACTCCCAATAAATCGAAATTAGGAGCCAACGCTATTCTTGGAGTATCACTAGCTGTAGCAAAAGCTGCTGCAAATGAACTTAGGATACCATTATATCGATACGTAGGAGGTGTCTCAGCAAATACGTTACCAGTGCCAATGATGAATATTATCAATGGAGGTTCTCATTCAGATGCACCAATTGCTTTCCAAGAATTTATGGTAATGCCTGTTAAGGCTAGAAGTTTCTCTCATGCCATGCAAATTGGGTCTGAAATCTTTCATCATCTAAAGAAGGTACTTCACGGAAGAGATTTATCTACAGCAGTAGGTGACGAAGGAGGCTTTGCACCAGCACTAGGAGGAACTGAAGATGCCTTAGACACTATAGCTCTAGCTGTAAAAAATGCCGGATATACATTTGGAGATGATGTGATGCTTGCATTAGACTGTGCTTCAGCAGAATTTTATGTGGATGGGAAATATGATTATTCAAAGTTTGAAGGAACATTAGGAAAAGTAAGAACTAGTGAAGAGCAAGCAGATTACTTGGCAGGACTCACAGAAAAGTACCCCATTATTTCTATTGAAGATGGAATGGATGAAAATGATTGGGATGGATGGAAATATCTAACCGAAAAAATCGGAGACAAAGTTCAACTTGTAGGAGACGATTTATTTGTGACCAACGTGCAACGATTATCAAAGGGAATTAAAAATGGTATTGCCAACTCTATTTTGATTAAAGTAAATCAAATTGGAACACTCACAGAAACTATCGCAGCTGTTGATATGGCAAAAAATGCCGGATATACATCTGTAATGAGTCACCGATCTGGAGAGACTGAAGATACCACTATTGCAGATTTAGCTGTTGCTCTAAATACAGGGCAAATAAAGACAGGTTCTGCTTCAAGATCAGATCGTATGGCGAAATATAATCAACTATTAAGAATAGAAGAAGAGCTTGCAGGTGCTGCCCATTTCCCTCAGAAAAATGCTTTTAAGATTTAACCAATTTATCTAAAGGAAACAAGAGTTATAAATCATTGGTTTCTTTCTGTGTCAAAAGAGCTCTTATTTTTGGTTGATAACCATTAGCTGTAAATCTCAATTCATATTTACAAAAAGAAAATGTTTTCTATATGAAACAATGTTCACAGTTTGTTGTTTGTACTGTGATACTTATAATACAGCACGTCAACCCTTGATAGAACTGCGAAATCTTAAATAGGGTTCTACAATTCATTATCAATAATTTTCCCTCATTAATTTATAACATTCAATCTCAGTTTATGGAGTTGTTTCCATGGTTGAATTCTAGTAACAGTAAAGAAAGAATGATCAAAATGCTTTTAGATATGATGATTGTTTGCTCATCATATTCGAGTCCTTCTAGGAATTCAGTAAAAGAGTTGGCAACTTTTTCAGGATCTGTATCACCAAATTGCATGTAGATATGCCCATAGTCGTTATCCGCTAGCGACATAGATAAAATACCTCCGTAGATGCTTCCAATATCAATGGCTTTAGGTAGGAAATCAAAACTCTTGGAATAGTCAACTACAGATCCTTCACCTCCTCCTTTAAAATGGTGTAATATAAAAATCCATTTTTTGATTGCATACCCCCGTTATGGTCTAGCATGTGCTGCCTGTAATCTTGGGGCAGTGGGCTTCCCATGATAGCTTCAAACTCTTGTAAAAGTTCTTCTGTAACGGTTTTTCCTTGAGGGTTTTTTCTAAGTTCAATCATAATGAATTAATTTATCCGAATGATTTCTAACAATTTTTTAATCGCAGGGCGATAGCCAAGAGTTAATTTCCCGAGACTTACCTCGAAATGATTAAAATAGTTTCCTATGAACACTTCGTGGGTTTGCCGCAAGTAGTTGATTGTCTGAAACGGGATTACTGAATGTCGTTTCTGAGTTTCTCTTGTAGTTCTTTATTGTCTGTAAAAAGTTCAAAATTCCCGTCTTTGATGTGCGAGATCTCACCTGTTTCCTCAGAAACTACCAGGCAAATAGCATCTGTTTTTTCTGATACTCCGATCGCTGCCCTGTGACGAAGTCCGAACCTAGAGGGAATCTTGGGGTCTTCGGAAACAGGGAGAATAACGCGTGTTGCTATAACAAAATTATCGCGAATAATGGTAGCTCCGTCGTGCAAAGGGCTGTTTTTGTAGAAGATACTCTCTAGCAATGCGATATTGACTTGGGCGTTCATAGCATCGCCGGTATTGATTAAAAAATCGAGGCTATTAGTTCGCTCCATCACAATTAAAGCTCCTGTCTTGGTCGTAGAGAGCTTTTTACAGGCTTTGAGAATGATGTCTGTATCTGTTTCTGATCGAATCTCAGATTTTAAAAAATTGATCTGTTTTAAAAAATTTCTTCTAGAAGCCACATTGGTGGTTCCGATCATAAGTAGGAATTTTCGTATTTCTTGCTGAAATACAATAATAAGTGCAATGGCTCCACCTCCTAACAAATATTCGAGGATATTACTCAGCATCTCCATTTTTAAGAGCTGGGTCATTTGCCATATCATAAAAATGAGGGCAATACCAATAAAAATATTGATGGCAACGGTGCCTCGTAAAAGTTTGTAGATGTAATAGATAAGAATGGCTACCAGCAGGACATCTAGCACATCTAGGAAAGAGAAATCAATAAAATCCAACATAGATACTGATAGGTTTCAGTAAATGTACTAATAAAGTTGGAAAGAGGGGAAGTTCAAAAGTCACAAAATGGTGAGGTGCTTAGAAACATTGTTGTACTTCTGTACATTCCTTGACTCTCAAAAGGTATTCAATTTTGTATTTCTGTATCTGTCACCAACAGGGGATACTTGGTTCTTACTTCTTTGATTTGCGCTCTTAGGAGTTCTTTGCGATCTGTATGTTTCTTCCCTTCATCTACCATTTCTTTTTAAGTGATACCGTAGGCATTTAAAGCGTATTCATCTCTTAATTTTGCACAGGTGCTGTGAACGCAATCTAAAACGTTGATATAAGTCCCGTATTCTGCGTTTTTACAGGCGTCTATAGCGATGAGTGCTTTTGTAGGATGATCTGATGATGCGGGGTCTTTGGCACCTTTACACCAGGTACATTTTGTCTGTACCTCCACCATTGTCTATGAAATTCTTGGTAATTTCTGTGAGATTACTCATGTCTGTGATCTCGTTTTCTACCAACAATTTGTTGTTTGGATTGATGATGATATCTAGGATATTCTTCTCTTTAAAGGGAATGGGATCGATTAATGCTTCTTTTCTGGGAAGCTTCGTAAAAATCCCTTTGTCTGTGTCTGTAATCGTGGTGACTAGAAAGAAAATTAGTAGTAAGAATGCAATATCGGCCATAGATCCTGCATTGATTTCGGGAAGTTCTCTCCTCATTGTTGTCATTTTTTAATTTTGATGAGCTCAAACAAAAAGAATGCCAAGTTTATTGAAAAGGGAAGTTCTAAAAAATGAGGAATGGACTAGCTTAGAAGGCTTGTCTAAACATTTGCTAGCTGCTCAACAATCTTAATACATTCTACAGCTTCTTTAACATCGTGGACTCGCAAGATGTTTGCTCCGTGAAGTAAGGCGATGGTATTGGCAGAGGTAGTGGCATTAAGAGCATCGATGGGACGAATATTTAACGTTTTATAAAGCATGGACTTTCTTGAAATTCCAGCTAAAAGGGGAAGATTGAATGTTTGAAAGTGATGAAGTTCTTTGAGTAGTTGAAAATTATGGAGGGCGGTCTTTCCAAATCCAAAGCCTACGTCTATGATTACATCGTTGATCTGCAAGCGACGAAGTTCATCTATTTTTTCTGAAAAAAATTGAATGAGATCGGTAGTAATGTGTTCATAACTAGGGCGGTGTTGCATGGTTTGAGGCGTTCCCTGCATGTGCATTAGAATGTACGGAACTTGGAGTTGAGCAATGGTTTTGAACATGAAGGCATCCATATTTCCTCCCGATATATCATTGATTACTGCGGCACCAGCTTCAATGGTTTTTTTAGCGACACGACTTCTAAACGTATCGATAGATAAGTAAATGTCTGGAAATTCTCCAAGAAGCAGAGCAACTACAGGAAGAATCCTACGCAGTTCTTCTTCCTCTGAAACGTGATCTGCACCAGGTCTGGATGAGTAGGCTCCTACATCAATAAAAGTAGCACCCTCCTCAAGCATCTTCTCCGTTTGAGTGAGGATTGCTTTTTTATGTTGATATTTTCCTCCATCAAAAAAAGAATCGGGCGTAATATTTAAAATACCCATGACCTTGGGGGAAGAAAAATCGACCAATGTTCCTTTGCAATTAATCGTCATGGATGACAATTTTAGATGTTATAGGTAATTTTTTTTGTGGGGTGTAGGCAAGCATTTTATCGATTAAATCTTCTACAGTCCGACTCACAATAAGCAGTTCCTTATTACTCGATTTTACAAATCCGTCGGCAATCATGCGTTCAATCTGACTCAGCAGATGGTTGTAGTATCCGTTGGTGTTCAGGAGTGCGTTTGGCTTTTCTTCAATATGTAACTGACTCATCGTAATTCCTTCAAAGAGTTCGTCTAAGGTGCCAAATCCTCCTGGTAAACTGATATATCCATCACTCAATTTGCTCATTACTACTTTTCGCTCACTCATGGTTTGGGTGACGATCAGTTCAGTTACATTAAGATCTACAACTTCCTTTTTTTTCAAGGGCTCGGGAATCACCCCAATGACCTTTCCGCCTTGGTTGAGAATGGTCTGAGCCAAAACACCCATCAGTCCTATTTTACCACCACCGTAAACCAAGGTTATATCTCGCTTTACAAAGGCATTTCCTAATTGGACGGCTGCTTGTTTATAAACAGGATCAAACCCCACACTGGAACCACAAAAAACAGCGATTTTTCTCATAAAAAGTACTAAGAGCCTCCTATGGAGGGATTAGTTCACCTTAACAAAAGAAAATGATTAAAAGATTAAACAGTAAACATCCATTTAAACCTGAAACAATATCTTGTAAAAATAAGATAAATTATTGGTACAAAAACAGGAGAGTATTTACTATTTTTACGCAGTAGCATATCATCCAAATCGAATATTTTATGCCCAATACGTCCCAAGATTACGATGCAGTTATTGCAAAATGTAGAAGTCTGTTCCTCAAAAAAATGTGCGATTACGGTGCCGCTTGGAGAATACTGAGGTTACCATCGCTTACCGATCAAATTTTTATCAAAGCACAACGCATTAGGCAATTACAGGAAAATACAGTCAGAAAAGTTGCCGAGGGACAGCAATCAGAATTTATAGGAATTATCAACTACAGTATTATGGCACTTATTCAGTTAGAGCTAGGTGTTGTAGAAACTCCAGACCTTAGCGAAGAAGAAGCAACAAATTTGTATGATAAGCACATTGGTATTAGCAAAACGCTTATGGAAAATAAAAACCATGATTACGGCGAAGCTTGGAGAGATATGCGCGTGAGTTCTCTTACCGACCTCATTCTTCAAAAACTCCTAAGAGTAAAGCAAATTGAAAACAATAAAGGAAAAACACTAGTTTCTGAGGGAATAGATGCTAATTACCAAGACATGATTAACTACGCTGTTTTTGCTTTGATACATATGAATTGATGAGTTCTTACAGATATTATCATACTTTTTAAAAAGAGAAAATAATGAAATTACTTGTACACATATCCAGAGTATTTGTTGGAATCATGTTTGTATTTTCTGGATTTGTAAAACTGGTAGATCCCATTGGATCGCAGTATAAATTCGAAGAATATTTCAGCGAATACGTTTTAGATATGGAATTTTTAGTGCCCTATGCATTACAATTTTCCATCCTTTTAATTCTCACAGAAATCATGTTAGGAGTCATGCTACTTTTAGGATATAAATCCAAATTTACGGTTTGGAGCTTGTTTTTGCTGTCATTGTTTTTCCTCTTTCTAACATGGTATTCTGCGTATTATAACAAAGTAACAGACTGCGGATGTTTTGGTGATGCCGTTAAACTCACGCCTTGGGAAACATTCTGGAAAAATGTGATCTTAATTGGCTTTGTACTATTGCTGTTGATAGGTGTTCGAGATATCAAACACATCTTACCCAAGAAGATGACTGCTGTACTAACATTTAGCTGCCTGTTGAGTTTCTCTTACATGACATATCATGTAATCAATCATTTACCTATAATTGACTTCAGAGCGTATGCCATTGGAAAGAATATTCCTGAGGGAATGGAATTCCCCGAAGACGATTTAGAAGCATTACCCCCAATTCAGAATTTTGTATTAGAAGACAGTCAGAATGACCTAACAGACGACATCTTAGCGGAAGATGAGATCGTGCTTATTATAATTTACGAAATTGAGAAAGCAGACAAGGAAGGATTTAGAGCCATAAAAAAACTGGCAGACAAGGCCATTCAAAAAGGATACCAAGTATATGGTGTTACCTCTTCCTTTCCAGATGCTCTTATCTTGATACAAAATGAATACGATCTACCGTTCAACTTTCTTTTTGGAGATCCAACCACCTTAAAAACAATGATTCGTTCCAATCCAGGAATCATGACCTTGAACAAAGGAACGGTCACTGGAAAGTGGAATTGGAGAGATTTTGATGATGTAAAGCTGTAAAAATGAAACAAGTGTTGCTTGTTTTTATGGGTGGAGGATTTGGAAGCGCTGCTCGATTTCTTCTGGGAAAACTCTGGAATAACCCAGAATCAGGCTTTCCCTATGGTACCTTCGCTGCAAATGTGATGGGAAGCTTTTTTATAGGAATCATCTTAGGATTAGCCGCAAAGAACGAGACACTCACCCAAAGTCAGGCCCTATTGCTAGCAACCGGTTTTTGTGGGGGCTTCACAACATTCTCCACTTTTGCCTACGAAAATCATATCCTCCTAAAGCAAGGAGATTTAATGACCTTTGCACTCTATACCGTCGCTAGTTTTGTCACCGCTTTTCTAGCTGTTTTTTTGGGGATATACCTCTCAAGAGCCCTGTAGTCGAATAACAAGATGAGGGGAGTATTTTAAGAAATACAGACAACAAAGTCCCTATTTCTTAAAGTTTTTAATCCCTGCTGTAATGGCAATATCCATATGATTTTTCCTAGGAACAATAGGACAAGTATAACGATCATTATAAGCGCAGTAGGGATTGTAGGTGTTGTTAAAATTTAGGACGATGGTCTCATCCTCTCGTATCCGACTTTCAAAAAGATTCATATACCTACCACCACCGTATGAGGTTTCACCACAAGTATTGTCTGTAAAGGGAAGAAATAGATAATCTTCAAATTTTGGATCATCCATCTCCTCTAGATTTTGGTATAAAGAG
Organism: Flavobacteriaceae bacterium; assembly: GCA_964228785.1. Taxonomy (GTDB): domain Bacteria; phylum Bacteroidota; class Bacteroidia; order Flavobacteriales; family Flavobacteriaceae; genus Polaribacter. Next base: position 26,624 of record CAXRAW010000012.1, on the reverse strand, counting down.
AGCAGAAACTCTTTGCCTTTTAATGTAAAGGTCAAAAGTCCATATTGCCTGTAATCTGCTTTGTCTCCTCCCGTTCTTTGCAGCTTAAAAAACGGCGAATCTGTAGTTCTGGTGAGTTTTGCAGCAACAATAAAACTAGAATCAACAGGAAAAAAGTCTAGCCCCTTAAAGCCTTTTAGATCCTTTTTTTTAAGAGGAGATTTAGAGGCATCTTTAAATTGTGCATTTTGCTGTCTTTGATAATCAGTCTCACCAGCCAAAGGTCGCTTATCAAGAGAATTACACGAAACGATCAAAGCAGCAAACAAGAAAAAGATTACATTTTTTACCGTCATTCCACAAGAGTTAATTTTTTAAAAATAACATTCTTGGATATCATAAAGAACAGAAATTTGATCATTCACATAAAGCGTCTGATCAAAATAGGCTTTAAAATTCTTTTTTTCAATGGTCCCTACAGTAGGGATCACGTTGCCTTTCTGATCAGAAAACTGAAAAGTGAAGATATAATTTTCTACATATCTATCCTCTATCTCATCTGCTTTGTAGTTGTTTACATCAATATCAGTAATAGTCGCCAGAGATTCCACACCGTATTGTTCCATATATTCCTGCTTTTTATCGTTCAGCACATTCATCACAATTAAAAGCCCTACAGGGAGGATAAACGTATCTAGGAGATAGTGTCCTGTCCTTAATTTTTTCATTGATTTTTTGTATTTGTGATTATAGAGTACAATATAACCCTAAAATTAACAAATAAAACAACTTCACATATTTTTTTAGAAACCATGTCAAGGCAAATTCCTACGCAATTTTTTAGGGCGTTTCCCTACGGGTCGGGCTATCCGCTCTATCTTTTTTGCCTTTCAGGACAAAAAAGGATGCCGCTGCTATCCCTAACGCAGCATTAAAAGACTATTTTCAATTCTAAAAAAACTTCATCAAACAAATGACCAAGGAAATAGGGCTACCCAATAAAATCTAATAACCAAATATCAGAGAGTTATTTCCATATTCAGCATGAGCACTAACCAGTCAAAAAGCAAAATACGGACTGGAAACATAAATTACAGAGAGTTGTAATCCATTGGTCAGGATTGCTAAATGCATCTACAATTTGTGCCTCACCATTTTTAAAGATAGGAGCGGCTTTCTCCTGAGCGTTTAAAGAACTAGCCCACAATAGAATGCCAAAGGAAATAACAATACTAAGTTAACAATACCAAAGTTTTTATTGTTTCCTTATTTAAAAACTAAAAATCTCCTCACGAGTTTCGTGAGGGGAACCTTGAAAAACGGACTTTTAAAATTTTAAGATTAAACATTATTTGATGATGACTTGGCATAATGGTCATCGAACAATGCCCAAAGAGCCGTGAGGGTAGAAAAAGGCAAGGCAACATCGGTTATTTTTCTGCCTACCGAGCTTGTCGAAGCACAGAAAAATGTTCGGATTCCCAAAGGGCTTGGGCTTGCAGAAGCGGTGGCAAAAACGGCTACATTTACATTTGGGCGATGATCCGCTATGCCTTGTCAATTTAATGTTACGATTAGGACTCTAAATAGCTCAACTGAATAAAGAACAAGTATGGAGTTAAAAATCAAAAATGTTGTACCCAAAAAAATAAAACCCTCAACTTCCTATGATATCAAGGGTTTCAAAAGTTGGCCCACTAGGACTCGAACCTAGAATAACGGCACCAAAAACCGGTGTGTTACCATTACACCATGGGCCAAATCGCATTTGAGGCAGCAAATTTAAATCAAACTTTCTATACTGCAAATAATTTATTGAGTTTTTTGATTTTAACAAAGTTTTATCATCCATCCCTTCTCAATAGTCCTGAAACCAACGTTTCTTGTGAGATAAATTAGTAAATTCGCCTTCACTTAACAACGCATTTATGACTACAGAAAATTTTAAAAAATGGGATCTAATCCTTGGTTGGGGAGTTTTTCTTACAGCCTTGATTACATATTCATTGACACTAGAGCCAACTGTAAGCTCATGGGATTGTGGAGAATACATCTCTACTGCTGTAAAATTAGAGGTGGGTCACCCACCAGGAGCGCCCTTGTTTCAAATGCTAGGCGCTTTCTTTGCCATGTTTACAAGCGATGTTGAAAATATTGCTATGATGGTAAATTTTATGTCGGCATTGGCTAGTGCATTTACCATTCTATTTATGTTTTGGACTATTACCAATCTGGGGACAAAATTAGCGGCTAAGGCAAATGAATTTTCAGAGGGCAGTTTTATTGCTGTCTTGGGAAGTGCTGTTGTTGGATCTTTGGCCTACACATTTTCTGATAGTTTCTGGTTTAGTGCTGTTGAGGGAGAGGTTTATGCCATGTCTTCTTTTCTCATGGCTATTCTTTTTTGGTTGGGTCTTAAATGGGAAAATGACATCAATACTTCAAGAGGTAACAGATGGCTCGTATTGATAAGCTTAGTGGTTGGACTTTCCTTTGGAGTTCATATTCTTTCACTGCTGGTGATCCCTGCCATCGTGCTACTGTACTTTTTCAAGACCTATCATACAGTGAGCATAAAAACTACACTAATTGCCACGGTAATTGCTGTCCTTGTGCTGGCTTTTGTATTTAAATTTTTATTCCCTTTTACATTAAAATTCTTTAGTGCTTCTGAGTTGTTTTTCATCAATTCGGTAGGGTTACCTTATAACTCTGGCTCTATCATTGCTGGGATTATTTTGATTTTAGCTTTCTACTTTGGACTGAAAATTACCAGAAAAAAGCAATTGGTTACAGCAAATACACTCATCCTATCGGTTTTATTTATCATGATTGGTTTTTCATCGTGGTTAATGTTACCTATTAGAGCCAATGCAAATACAGCTATTAACGAGAACAATCCGTCTAGTGCCAGAGAGCTCTTAGCGTATTACAACAGGGAGCAGTATGGAGATGCTAATGTCTTCTATGATAACTATTACTCCTTTGCGTATCGCAGAGAACAAGATCGTAACAACCCCACAAAGGACGATAAACCTAAATATGAAAAAAAGAATGGGAAGTATATTATTGTGAATACCTATAAAGATATTCTACCCAACTATTCTGATAAGCACAAAGGATTCATCCCCCGAATGACGAGTACAAGTCAGCAATCCATAGACATCTATAAGTCCATTACAGGTATTCCTGAAAATAGTACAAGGAGACCAACTTTTGGTGAAAACCTGAAGTTTATGATCTACTATCAATTCGGGTATATGTACGGACGTTATTTCATGTGGAATTTTGCAGGTAGGCAAAATGATACCCAAGGATTTTTGGATCAATTTGATGGAAATTGGATAAGCGGCATCCCAGCAATTGATAGCACGAGACTCGGGCCTCAGGTAGATCTGCCCGATGACGTAAAAAACAATAAGGGAAGAAATACCTATTATTTTTTGCCGCTAATACTAGGTCTCCTTGGGCTTTATTTTATGATCCGTATGGATGTAGAAAATTTTTACGTTTTATTTATTTTCTTCGTGTTCACTGGTTTTGCAATTATCTTCTACACCAATCCAAAACCTTTTGAGCCCAGAGAGCGCGACTATGCGGTTGTAGGTTCCTTTTACATATTTGCCATATGGATTGGTTTTGGCGTTTTTGCCCTGTACACGTACTTGAAAAATTTGGCAAATAAAAAGATTATGGCCACTGTTGTTTCTGTAATTTCCCTACTGGCTGTTCCCTTTTTAATGGGATACCAAAACTGGGATGACCACGACCGGTCTGATCGTTACACAACCCGACTAAATGCACAAGGCTATCTAGAATCTTGTGATGAAAATGCGATTATGTTTACCATTGGTGATAACGACACGTTTCCACTGTGGTACATGCAAGAGGTAGAAGGGGTAAGAACCGATATCAAACTAGTCAATACCAGTTTGTTCGCCACCGATTGGTATATAGATCAAATGAAAAGAGCCACCTATAACGCTCCACCCATTCCCTCTCAGCTAGAACACGATCAGTATCGTTGGGGAACCCTAGACGTGGCCTATTATTTTGAAGATTTATACCCGCAGTTTAAAGATTCTGTTTTTGATATTAAAACCTTTATGAGGTGGGTAGAACACGACAGCAAGAGAACATTTTTTGATCTTGATGAAGATGGAAACCCTGAGAAGATGCTGCCTACCGACCGCATAAGAATTCCTGTGAATAAGGAAAATGCCCTAAAATATGGAATTGTTGCTGCCAAAGATGCTGATAAAATGGTGGATTATATTGACATTAAAATAGACAGAGGAATTTCTAAAAACAGAATCCTCATGTTGGATATTCTTGCCAATTTTGATTGGAAGCGTCCTATCTATTTCTCTGGAGGCTCTTATGCTGATGAAGAGTACATCTGGCTGAAGGAATATTTACAGTTAGACGGAATGTCTTATAAGTTGGTCCCTATCAAAACAAGTATGAAAGGGAAGAGCATGTTTGATATGGGACGAATTGATTCTGAAAAAATGTATGCCAATATCCAGAAGTTGGATTGGAAAAATATCAATAGTGGGAAAATATACTTAGACGAACAAACCAAGAAGAATGCAATTTCTCTGAGAAATAATCTGATGAGACTCTCTGAAACATTTGCAATGGAAGGAGATACTGCTAAAGCAGTTGAAGTTCTAGACTTGTCTTTGGAAAAAATGCCTATCAAAGATTTTGGTCATTACAGCCTTTCGTTGGGTTATCCTAGAATGTATTACATGTTAGGAGAAAAAGAGAAAGCAAGAGAAACAGCCAACACACTATTTACCATTTTTGATCAGCATCTCACATGGTACTTTAACTTTGATAGGTCGCAAAGAAAATGGGTGAGTGATGAGATAGACAACACCATTTATTTCTTAAAGGAAATTGCCGATCAGGTGAAAGAGAACGACAGTGATAGTGATCTTTATGACCGAATAGATAAGGAATATCCTCAGTTGACCAATGAAGATTTCTACGACATAGAAAAATAATTCATGAGGACCTATCCCACAAAGACTCCATGGATTGTTCAGAAAGTATTTTCTAACTATACCTGGTGCTACTCCTCTGAGGAAAAAACCATCTATCTAACTTTTGACGATGGACCAACACCAGAGGTGACAGACTTTGTATTAGATGAGTTAAAAAAGTTTAATGCCAAAGCCACATTTTTCTGTGTAGGAGAGAATGTTAAGAGGCATCATCAGTTATATGAACGAATCCTCAAGGAAGGGCATGCTGTGGGAAATCATACGTTTAATCATTTGAATGGTTTCCGTACTAAAAATAAGCAGTATTTTGAGAATATAGAACACGCAGCAACCCATGTCCATTCCAACTTATTCCGACCTCCTTATGGTAAGATAAAAAAATCACAGGGAAGAAAATTGTTGAAAGATGGCTATCAAATTATCATGTGGAGTGTTTTAAGTGGTGATTTTGACACGTCCGTTTCTCCCGAAAAGTGCTATCTTAATGTAGTCAGGTATGCCAGCGAGGGCAGTATTGTTGTGATGCACGACAGTAAAAAAGCCAAAGAAAAAATATACGATAGTTTACCGAAGATTTTGGACTATTTTTCTAAGCGAGGTTATCGTTTCAATCGAATTGCTTAGAGGTACTGTTGAACGAGACCGATTAAGGTGTTGGCATCTTGCTCACCCGTTTGGCGCCATTTCATTTCACCATCTTTATAAATCATAAATGTGGGATTTCCCTTTACTCGCAGTGCCTCGGCAAGAGTCTTATTCTTTTTGATATCAATCTTAACAACCTTGACCTTATCGCCCAAAGCCGCTGCCACATCTCTTAAAGTATCTAAATTATTATCAGTATCATCCCAGTCGAAATAGAAATCTATTAATACGGGCTTATCTGCGCTAACTAACTCTCCAAACTTTGTCATTTAACATGGTTTTAAAAAAGTAAAAACGCTTATACATACGTTCTCTAGATTACAAATATAACATTTCTAGTCAATTCGGCTGATGATCAAGCTTTTTTCAGTTCGATTACGGTGATCTCTGGCCAGATTCCCACTCTTCCGGGATATACATGATACCCAAAGCCTCTGTTGACATTGATGTATCTCCCAAACTCTTTGTACAACCCTGCCCAATACTTGTACATAAAGCTTACTGGACTGAATTTTAAAAACCCCGGAATTTCAATACCAAACTGTAATCCATGTGTATGACCGCTTAGAGTAAGATGGTAGTTAAATTCGTTTTCTTTGACCTCTACATCCCAGTGGGAAGGATCATGTGACATTAAAATTTTAAACTCTTTTTGGTCTATTCCTTCAGAGGCTTTTTTAAGATCCCCTGCTTGTTTAAAATTTTTACCCCAATTTTCTACTCCAATCAGTGCTATCCGCTGTCCGTCTTTTTCAATGTAGCGATGCTCGTTACAAAGCAGGTCAAATCCAATTTCTGGGTGTATCTCTTTGACTGCTTGCAGCTCTTTTGCCTTTTCCTCTTTACTAGCTCCTCTGATGTATTCTCCATAATCGTGGTTTCCCAATATGGAATATATTCCCATTGGTGCGCTTAGCTGACGAAACACTTGTAGCCAAGGATCCATTTCTGAGGCTTTGTAATTCACGATATCGCCTGTGAATAAAATAACATCAGATTTTTGCTCATTAATCATATGAACGCCATATTGTATTTTCTCTTTATTGGTAAAGCTCCCCGAATGGATGTCGGAGATTTGTGTGAGCGTAAAGCCATCGAATGCCTCGGGAAGATCTTTGAATGCCAGCTGATATTTTAACACTTTATAGTTGTATCTTCCTTTGATGATACCATAGATAAATGATGTAAAAGGGATGGCTGCTAGTCCAAGTGCAAGTTGTGAGAGAAATTTTCGGCGACCAGCGAGTGGTGCGCTAGGACTTTGACTTACAAGTGAAATGAGTTTTGTGAGAACGCGTACCATATCTTCACCAAAAAGCAGCGTAAAGATGACAATCTTGGGAATAAAGAAGGTGAGAAAAACACCCGTTGCCATTTGGGTACTTGCGGTCTGACTTACAGCATTTGAAGAAAAAAACAGGATGTATAGTAGATATCCATAAATTCCCGTATTTGTAATGATCCAAGCCCACTTGATTATACTGGACTTGGATGTAGTTTTTACTGCTTGAAAAGCATAATACTCTAACAGCAATACAAGAATTAAGAAAATGACAAGAGGTAGTAACCAGCGCATTGTATTTAGATGTTTTTTTAAAAAAATGCAAAGTTACTGCTAAAATGTCTAAGACTGCATTGTAGGGGTAATTTTATTGCTGTATTTCTAGTGATTGGGGTTGATAAATGGGGTGTTCTACTGTAGCATTGTACCGAGAAAGGCTATTTGGGGCTGCGTTAGGGATAGCAGCGGCATCCTTTTTTGTCCTTGTAAGGCAAAAAAGATATAGCGGATAGCCCGACCCGCAGGGGAACGCCCATATTATAAACTATAGGCGATATTGAATGGCTAAAGTACCGATGAGATTTTAACATCATGCTAAAGTTTTGTAGCTTTACTTTGCCATTTTCTATGCTGTTATTTAAAGGGGTAGATCTGCAATTTTTAAACTCAATATCTTGATAATGTCAGACAAAAAACGACTTTTTTTATTGGATGCTTACGCACTTATTTTTAGAGGGTATTATGCCTTTATTAAAAACCCAAGAATCAATTCTAAAGGCATGGATACTTCTGCCATTATGGGATTTACCAATTCTCTTTTTGATGTGATTAAACGCGAGCAACCAGATTATCTGGCAGTTTGCTTTGACAAAGGGGGGAGTGTGGCACGTACAGAGGCTTTTCCTGAGTATAAGGCCAACAGACAGGAGACTCCTGAAGCGATTCGCATTGCTATACCTTATATTGAGCGTATCCTTAAAGCCATGAATATTTCAGCGATTGTAAAGGAAGGATATGAGGCTGATGATATTATTGGGACATTGGCAAAAAAGGCGGAAAAGAAAGGACTTGTTACGTATATGGTGACTCCTGATAAGGATTTTGCTCAGTTGGTCTCGGACAATATTTTTATGTTCCGTCCGCCTAGGATGGGAAACAGCTATGAAAAATGGGGTGTAGAAGAAGTCAAGGCGAAGTTTGAGGTAGAAACGCCCTCTCAGGTCATTGATTATTTGGGAATGATGGGTGATTCTGTGGATAACATTCCTGGCTTACCGGGGGTAGGTGACAAGACTGCCAAGAAGTTTATCGCTGCTTATGGCTCTATGGAAGGCTTGTTGGCCAATACGCATGAGTTAAAAGGAAAGATGAAAGAGAAAGTGGAGGCTTCTAAAGCACTTGGGATTTTATCTAAGAAACTGGCAACCATTATGCTAGATGTTCCTGTGGATTTGAATGAGGAGGCATTACTTTTTGAACAGCCCAATGTAGAGGAGGTGAAAGCTATTTTTACCGAGCTGGAGTTTAGACGACTTACAGATTCCTTTTTAAAAACCTTTGTGCCCTCATCGGTCTCAGCAGAACAGCGTACCGACACGACAACGTCGGCTACCGTTTCTCCGCCCAACGGTCAGTTTGATTTATTTGCTGTTCCTGGTGCTGGAACTGTTTCAGAGGACAGCTCTTTACAAGGACTGAGAACTATAGACCATACAGCTCACTTATATCAGCATGTCAATACAGCCCTTTCCAGATCGCTGCTGATGAAAAAGTTAATGCTACAATCTTCGGTGTGTTTCGATACGGAAACGACGGGCTTAAAATCGCTGGAAGTAGCACTGATTGGAATTGCCTTTTCATGGGAAGCTGGCAAGGGATATTATGTCTCTTTTCCAGAAGACCAAGAAGAAACGCAGCAGATTTTAGAGGCATTTCGACCGTTTTTTGAGCATGAATCCATGGAAAAAATAGGGCACAACCTAAAATACGATATCAAAGTACTATCCAATTACAAGATGCCTGTGAAAGGCCCTTTGTTTGATACTATGATAGCGCATTATTTAATCAATCCCGATATGCGTCATGGCATGGATATCCTGTCTGAAACCTATCTAAACTATCAGCCTGTTTCCATCACACAATTAATCGGGAAAAAAGGGAAAAATCAGCTTTCCATGCGCGATGTTCCACTAAAAGATCAAACAGAATATGCAGTGGAGGATGCCGATATCACACTTCAGCTAAAAGAATTTTTTACCAAAGAGCTAGAGAGCGGGAATGTTACTCGGTTGTTTAATGATGTTGAATTGCCATTGGTTGCCGTCCTTACCGCCATGGAAATTGAAGGCATTGGTCTAGATGTCGATTTTTTAAAGGAGCTTTCTGTAGATCTGACTAGTGATATTCAACGATTAGAACAGCATATCTACCAACAAGCGGGAGAAGAATTTAACATCGCCTCGCCCAAGCAGCTAGGGCCTATTTTGTTTGACAAGCTCAAACTGGTCAATCGACCAAAAAAAACCAAAACAGGTCAGTATTCCACAGCAGAAGAGGTCTTGTCCTATCTAGCAAAAGATCATCCGATTGTGGCTGATATTTTAGAATACCGTCAGTATAAAAAATTACAAAGCACCTATGTAGATGCTTTGCCCAATGAGATCAACCCCAAAACAGGACGCGTTCATACGGTGTATGCGCAGGCAGTAGCAGCTACGGGCAGGCTGAGCTCCAACAATCCTAACCTGCAGAACATTCCTATCCGCACAGCACGCGGAAGACAGGTACGAAGGGCTTTTGTTCCTAGAGACGATCGCTATGTGTTGTTGGCAGCGGACTATTCGCAAATAGAATTGCGGATTATTGCCGCTTTAAGCGAGGAAGAAACCATGATTCAGGCCTTTCAAAACGGAGAGGATATCCATACCTCTACTGCATCTAAGGTTTTTAATGTTCCTATTGAGGAGGTGACCAGAGAGCAGCGAAGCAATGCTAAGACTGTTAATTTTGGCATTATCTACGGAGTATCGGCATTTGGACTCAGCAATCAGACCTCGCTGACTAGAAAAGAGTCAAAAGCCTTAATCGATCTCTACTATGCTACCTATCCAAAGCTAAAGCGCTACATGGCAAAGCAAGTAGATTTTGCTAGAGCCCATGGTTATGTAGAAACGGTTTTACAACGCCGACGCTACTTAAAAGATATCAATTCTAGAAATGCGATCGTTCGGGGCGCCGCAGAGCGCAATGCGGTGAATGCACCCATTCAAGGATCAGCAGCCGACATCATTAAGTTGGCAATGATCCATATTCACCGTCGATTTACAAAGGAGCAATTTCAGTCAAAAATGCTTTTACAAGTACATGACGAGTTGGTTTTTGATGCACATGTAGATGAGCTAGACATCATAAAACCCATCATTCAGCACGAGATGGAACATGCCTTTACCATGAGTGTTCCCCTAGATGTAGAAATAGGTATCGGCAAAAATTGGCTAGAAGCACACTAGGTTTTTTACGCTCTAGATATGGCAAACATATCTATTTTTATTATAAGGGCGTTTCCCTACGGGTCGGGCTCTCCGCTGTATCTTTTTTGCCCTTTGTAGGCAAAAAAGGATGCCGCTGCCATCCCTAACGCGGCATCTAGACTCCGATGGTTAGAGTTCACTTTTTTATCATTGCTTTTGATGGATACATTTACTAAATAATACAAGACACGATGTAAAGCGAAAATTCAATAATTTTTAAAGCAAGTGTGATCATTCGTAGTAGTTTTTAAATGTTATACAATATGTAATTCTAGAATTGTTTTTTAAAGGTATATTATTGCATTGTTAACATCCAAACAAAAACATTAAAAAAGATTAAATTAATTTGATATTTAAAACTAAATACGTTATTTTAATTCATATTTAAAATATGTATCGCTTCAAAAATGTTATAAATTTAAATTTAAAAGATATTTTTTACTGATATTTATAATAAAATAAAGGGTTTTCTGATGATTTTTTTGAATGGTAGGATCAAAAAGGCCCTTTTTTATACAAATCCATCTTTCGTTCTTAAAAAGTTCAGGAGCTTCACAATGAATTTATTCCAAGCAAATTTTATAGTTGTTGATACTATATTTATTCAAAAAGTATTTTTAATGCTGCGTTAGTGATAGTAGCGGCATCCTTTTTTGCTTTTAATTGTATTTGAATCTTATGAATGGACAGCTTATGCTTGGTGGGTGATGTGTTTTGAAAATTGCTATTTGACAAAAAAGATATAGCGAATAGCACGACCCAAAGGGGAACGCCCTCTAAAAGCAATTATGTATGGGTTTTCTGTTCTTGACTAATAGGATAGTTTTTTAAACAGTAGCTTAGAATGATGTATCTTCGTACAAATTGTAAACAATGAATTTTATATTCGTTATTGTAGGATTTTTACTCCTTATTTTTGGTGGAAATTGGCTACTCAAATCGGCGGTATCTCTATCATTAAGGCTAAAGATTCCAAAAATTGTTATTGGAATGACGGTGGTCTCCTTTGCCACTTCTGCACCTGAGTTGATTGTAAGTGTTCAATCGGCGATTGATGGGTTTCCAGATTTGGCGTTGAGCACTGTAATAGGTTCTAATATAGCCAATCTAGGGCTTGTTCTGGGGATCACATTACTCATTGCTAAAATTGATGTTAAGAAAAGTTTTTATATGATTGATTGGCCTATGATGACGATTGCTTCATTGGTATTGTTCTTTTTTGTCTGTGACGATTTGTCTATTACCAGAGGTGAGGGGGTGATTTTATTTTTATTGTTAATCATTTTTTTAGTGTATCTACTAAAATTTCAAAAGCAAGCAGTTGTTGATGAAATGCCTGAAGATGACGAGATATTACCAGATTATCAAACTTTGTTGTTTTTTCTTATTGGAGCGGTCTCTTTGTGGGGAGGGTCTGAGGTCTTAATTCTAGGGGCTACCAAGTTAGCACTTGAATTTGGTGTAAGTGAGCGATTGATAGGAATTACAATAATTTCTGTGGGAACCAGTATTCCTGAATTGGCGGCATCTGTTATTGCAATTCTTAAAAAGGAAAAAGCTATTTCTATAGGAAACCTTATTGGATCTAATATGTTTAACATAATGGCTGTCTTAGGAATCACAGCGATGGTTACGCCAGTTTCAGTCATGGACAGTAAGTTGGTTTCTGTTGATATTTATTGGATGCTAGGGATATCATTTCTTATTCTACCACTAGTATTTTTACCAAAAAAAATGCGATTGAATCGAAAGGAAGGACTTATTTTATTAGCGGTTTATATCATTTTCATTTATCAAACAATTACATAAAAAAACCCCAGACGTGGTCATGGGGTTTCTATTCTTGTGCGCTGTATTGATTAAATGTCGGCTGACTTTACTGTTTCAACAATACGTCCAGCAACTTTATATGGGTCGGCATTGGAAGCAGGTCTTCTGTCTTCTAACCAACCTTTCCAGCCGTTTTCTACTGTAATGATTGGGATTCTAACAGATGCGCCTCTGTCTGAAACTCCATAACTAAAGTCGTTGATTGATGCTGTTTCGTGCAGCCCTGTCAGTCGCTGATCGTTAAATTCTCCGTAAACGCTAATATGTTCTTCTGCTACTGGTCTAAAAGCCTCACATACTTTCTCATAGGTTTCTCTACTTCCACATGTTCGAAGCAGTGTATTGGAAAAATTGGCATGCATACCAGACCCATTCCAATCACCTTTTATAGGTTTGGGGTGATATTCTATGTAATATCCGTAGTCTTCTGTTAATCTATCTAAAAGGTAGCGAGCCACCCAGATTTGATCACCAGCAGCTTTGGCTCCTTTGGCAAAGATTTGAAATTCCCACTGTCCACTTGCAACTTCTTGATTGATTCCTTCAAAATTAATTCCTGCATCAATACAAAAGTCTGCATGACGCTCTACTAAGTCTCTTCCATGAGTATTTTTTCCTCCAACAGAACAATAATACATACCTTGTGGACCTGGGTAACCACCAATTGGGAATCCCAAAGGTAACTGGGTTTCGGTATCCATAATAAAATATTCTTGTTCGAAACCAAACCAGAAATCGTTATCATCATCGTCAATTTTTGCTCTAGCATTTGTTGGATGAGGTGTTCCATCGGCGTTTAGTACCTCTGTCATGACCAAGTATCCATCTCTCCGAGCTGGATCTGGGAAGATAGCCACAGGCTTTAGTAAACAATCTGAAGAACCACCTTCTGCTTGTTTTGTAGATGAACCATCAAAAGACCAAATTGGGCAATCTTCTAATTTTCCACTAAAATCTGACTCGATCTTTGTCTTGCTTCTCATGTTTTGAGTAGGAAAGTAACCATCCAACCAAATATACTCTAATTTAGACTTACTCATTGTATTGTTTTATGAAATTAATAATGTAAACAAATATAATTTAATTCCTGTTTTTCAAGTAAAAAATGACACTCATTTATGGGTTTTTATCAAGAAATTATTCACATTTGTTATTTTCTCAAAAAAAGCTGCCATTTTAAGAATTTTGAAACAAGTATTTCAACTTTTTTTTACCTTAGGTTTGATGAAATCTGTTTTTTTCTTTTTGAAGAAAAAACAATCCGTACTTTTGTTTAAAATCACAGTTTAATGAGTCAAGAGGTTTCAAAGAGATATGCTCAAAGAGGTGTTTCTGCATCTAAAGAAGATGTACACAATGCCATCAAAAATATAGACAAAGGCTTATATCCTAAAGCATTCTGTAAAATTGTTCCAGATTACTTAAGCAACGACGATGAGTATTGTCTTGTGATGCATGCTGATGGAGCAGGAACCAAATCATCACTAGCATATATGTATTGGAAGGAAACAGGAGATATATCTGTTTGGAAAGGAATTGCTCAAGATGCTCTAATCATGAATATTGACGATCTTTTGTGTGTAGGAGCAACAGACAAGATTATGTTGTCATCTACCATAGGAAGAAATAAAAATGTAATTTCAGGTGAGGTGATTTCGGCTATTATCCATGGAACAGAGGAGTTAATTAAAGATTTAGAGAAGTATGGTATTACGATTCACTCTACAGGTGGTGAAACGGCTGATGTAGGTGATTTGGTAAGAACTATCATTGTAGATTCTACGGTAACAGCGAGAATAAAACGCTCGCATGTTATTGATAATGAAAATATTAAAGCAGGTGATGTCATTGTAGGATTGGCGTCCTTTGGTCAGGCTACATACGAAACTGAGTATAATGGCGGGATGGGAAGCAACGGTCTTACCTCTGCAAGACATGATGTATTTCATAAATACCTTGCTGAAAAATTCCCAGAAAGTTTTGATGCTGCTGTACCTGAAGAATTGGTGTATTCAGGTGATGTAAGATTGACAGATTATGTGGAACATTCACCTATTGATGCTGGAAAATTGGTTTTATCGCCCACAAGAACTTATGCGCCAATTATTAAAGAAATTCTGTTAAAGTATGATTCAAACGATATACATGGTATGATTCACTGCTCAGGAGGGGCACAAACGAAAATTCTTCACTTCATTGACGATTTACACATCATCAAAGACAATATGTTTACAGTTCCACCGCTGTTCAAATTAATTCAGGAGCAATCCAAAACTGACTGGGGGGAGATGTATCAAGTATTTAATTGTGGTCATCGAATGGAATTATATGTAAACCCAGAGATTGCAGAGGAGTTAATTTCTATCTCTGAGTCTTATGATGTAGATGCAAAAATCGTTGGTCGAGTAGAGAAATCTGACACTAAAAAATTAACCATAAAGAGCGAGTATGGTACATTTTATTACCACTAGCGAAAAACGTTTCTAAATAATTTCTCACAAAAAAATGTAAATTCGCCATCCACAAAAGATAACTAATGTTAGATAAGTTACAAATTGTAAAACAACGATACGATGAGGTCTCTGACCTTATCATTCAACCAGATATTATTACCGACCAAAAGCGATATATTCAGCTCAATAAAGAATACAAAGATCTAGGTGAGGTGGTGAAAAAAGCCAAAGAATATGAGTCTTTGTTGGCCAATGTTGCTGAAGCTAAAGAAATTATTACTGATGGGACTGATAGTGAAATGGTGGAAATGGCGAGGTTGGAAATGGATGAGGCGAATGCTAGGATTCCACAACTGGAAGAGGAGATTAAATTTTTGCTTATTCCAAAGGATCCAGAAGATGGGAAAAATGCAGTAGTAGAACTTCGTGCAGGAACAGGAGGAGATGAGGCGAGTATTTTTGCAGGAGATTTGTTCCGAATGTATACAAAATATTGTGAAAGTAAAGGTTGGAAAGTAGCTACTGTTGATTTTAGTGAAGGCACGAGTGGCGGATTTAAAGAAATTCAATTTGAAGTCTCTGGTGAAGATGTGTATGGTACCTTAAAATTTGAAGCAGGAGTCCACCGTGTGCAACGAGTCCCGCAAACGGAAACACAAGGACGAGTCCATACATCGGCAGCGACCTGTATGGTATTTCCAGAAGCTGAAGAATTTGATGTTGAAATCAACCCAAAAGATGTACGAATTGATTACTTCTGTTCCTCCGGTCCCGGTGGTCAATCTGTAAACACAACGTATTCAGCAGTGCGTCTCACGCACATTCCAACCGGGCTGGTGGCTCAATGCCAGGATCAAAAGTCACAACACAAGAATAAAGAGAAGGCGTTTAAAGTACTACGTTCTCGCTTGTATGATTTGGAACTTGCAAAAAAGCAAGAGGCTGATGCCGCCAAGCGAGGTTCTATGGTTACCTCAGGAGATCGGTCTGCTAAGATTAGAACTTATAACTATCCGCAAGGAAGGGTTACAGATCACAGGATTGGTCTTACATTGTACGACCTTTCTAATATCGTTAATGGTGATATCCAAAAAATTATTGATGAGTTAATGCTAGCGGAAAACACCAGCAAACTAAAAGAGTTGGGAGAAACAATCTAATATGTACTCCTAAAATATGTAATCTATTTAGCAAGTATATGTTTAAATTACTGATTGCGCCAGATGTATTCAAGTTAATTAACTAATTGTCAAAAACGAGAAACTCCGTTCCCTATAGTGCAAGATTATATCTCTTACATTCCTTTCTAATTGAACATCTACTGCTATCGCCAATCTGATCATCAAAAGCTGAGAGTTCTCGCTATTGGGTTGATGGGGGAGTTTTAAATTTCACCATTTTTGGGGATTGACACATCAGTGATCTTACTTTATATTTGCTACAAGATACGGCATTCTCCACGAATGCCATAAGCCCATAGGATAATCTTATTTTACCTCGGTAGTCCTTACCACCGATATAGGCGAAGCCTTGTTAATAAAGAATACAGACCCTTTAGCACTAATAGGAAAAAAGTACATATTATCTCACTGTAGGACATATTTTGCAAGACAATACATCTCGAACTGAAGCTACAAACCGAACATTAACCAGAGGACACGGTGAATTTCTGTTGGTAACTTGTTTTAGCATTTGAAAGATACTCATGATTGACAAAAATTGATCTTCTTTGGAAATTTGTCGTCCATCTCATGATATATTCCATGATAACAATAACAAACAATTTTTTTAGATTATGCACACATATGTAAAAAAACCGCCTGTCAACCAACGACAGGTACACGAACCAAAAAGACCAACAAATAGTCAACCAAGGCATGTTGACAAGCGACCAGCAGCACAAAGGATGGTACAATTAAAACAACTTGCAGCGACCCGTGCTCGTCCAGAAGATCAAAAACATGATCAATTACAAGCATTAGCAGATAAGAGATGGCATCAGCAACGCGGATTGATCCAGGCAAAGGAAGGCGTGGCTCTTTCGCAAAAACTGCAGGAATCCCCAACGCCGCAAGCTATCCAGCCCAAGGCATCAGGAGACCTGTTGCCTCAGCTATCCGAGCCCTTAGCAGCCAAGGTTTCCCATGCCTTTCCCGCCAGTGCACCTAGGGTGTCCCTGCAATCGGGATTTGGAGGAATGGGCCTTTCGCAGGGAGATATCGGTGACGGACAACTACTAGGGGCGAGTCAGGGGAACAACATCGCCCTTCGCCCCGATCTACATCGTGAAGTCACCCAAGCGAAACCCAGCCCAACGGCAGAAAAAACGCTCTATCATGAGATCGCTCATACCACCGACGTGACTCCCACACTACAAGGAAGCGGTGACCCCCAAATTGTTTACTCAGCGGCAAATGAAGCGAGAGCCGACGCTATAGCAGAACGAGCCTATGTAGGTGAACGAGTGGAAAGTTCAACTATGAGTATCCCTACAAACGTGAAGAAAAATAAGGGTAGAGATCTGATGCAGGGCAAATGGGATACGGTGAGAAACAGGATGTTAACTAAAACCACAATGGATGAAGATCCAAAGTTTGAAGTTGAGGCTGAGGTGGTGAAAAATCCGAATATTAGAGATAATTTATTAAGTAAATACAACGAATCGAATTTAGTTAATGTATACTCAAGCGCCAAAAAATTAAAGAGTAAGGAAGAGTTGGAGAATCGAAAAACAATAGGAGTCGGAACAAAGATATGGATTGATATGCCTGTCGATAAATGGATACCATATTCTGATTCAAAAGGAGGAGTTCTAGAGGGATATCTCTACATTAATAATATTTTTACAAAAGACGCAGAATACAATAGAAACATAGCCTTAAATGAGCAAGGAAAAAGAGAGGTGTCCATCATGAAATTTAAGGGATCTGATCTCATTACTTTGCAAGAACTAAAGGCTCACTACAATATGCTAATTCATGGCAATGCTTCTACTGACATAGATGGAGGTGTCTTCTGGTCTGGTGACACTTTCACTGGAGATCCCGATGCAGGAACCGGTGCTAAGTATAAAACGTATCAGTATGATAGCATGCTGTCTGGACATGAGTTTGCACGTGCCTTTCATTTTAAATCTCTTGAAATGACAGATGGCGGTTATTCAGCTGAGAGTCATCTATTATTTCAAGGACTCAGGAATCAATTAAAGAAGCTGCAAGGCTTATTTAACTCGAAGACTCTAATCAATCTAAGACTATTTAGCGACATATCAATTGATGAAGAAGAAAAATTGCAAGGATTTGATTCTGGCAGATGGTGGGATAGTATATCTACAAGGTTTGCAGAGCAACAAACAGGTCTCGTATGGTGTGTACATGCTGCAAATTTTGATAACTATTGGGACACTACGATCAAAATGGTTACAAGTAAACCCACAGTAAATGTCACTTGGTTTAATAAAGAATATCCTGCATTAGTAAACAAATTAGGCGATCCAAAGGAACAAGGCATGGTTCATGGTATCGTTGAAGTATATAAAGATAGGGTAACAGTTTCAACAGCAAAAAAACACCAAAAAGCAAAAGACCAAGTAACTCCTAAACAATTTTACGAATTTAATAATATTAAAGAATTTTTAAGCTCAGACTTATATAGAAGTTTAGCGGGTGACCGGGCGGAATCATTAAAAGGAAAAATGGAAGCAAAACTAACATCAAAAAATAATGATTGGTTCTTAAAAGCTCCAGATGCAGACAGAGCAGGCGCCGCAAAGAATAAGAAGATTATTTCTGATCTAGGAACCGTAGGGAAGAAAGTAGATGTGAGAACTGGGGAAGAATTGAACGAAGATCAGATCAAAAAGAAGGAAGTAGAACTTAAAAAACTGCTTGAAGCTATAGAAAAAAAACGGGAAGAAACTTTGAAGTGGATTAGATATAGAGAGGCAGTATTAGAGAAGTCTTACCAAGAAGATAGAGAATGGAGTCGCGAGTAAGGATTAATGAGTTTTCGCTGCCCCAGTTATACGAGCAAATAAGCGAGATGTGCAAAAAAGGCTTTAATGTCTCACTCTGGGATGGGTGAAATCCCTCGCCTTTAAGGCGAAGACTTTTAGTATTTTTGCTGTTATGGAATAGTACAGGAGTAGTTCTCATACGAGATATGATCTTAAGATTCACATAGTATGGATAACAAAATACCGTAAGCCAGTCTTTTATGGTCAAGTAGCTCAGAGTTTACGGGATTTGGTTAGAGAAATATGTAAAGTAGAAGATGTTCACATTTTGAGGGGACATGTATCAAAAGATCATGTTCAAAAGTGCTGCCTCTAGTTCTGATACGCGTTTGCTAAGGCGCTTATTCTCTAGCTTTACAGCTTCGAGTTCTTTAACTCTGGCTGTAAGTTGTTTTACTTGTGCAAGAAGTTGTTTTATGAGTGCTTTATCTGTCAAATCCTAATCTTTGACTACAAGAACAAAACAAAATTGTAAACAGCAAAAATCAGTTCAACCGATGGGTTATTTTGAGATGCTTACCATCAGTAATGGGAGTTTAGGGCTTTACAAAAAATTGTTTCAATTTTAAGGAGAAAGAGGGGTTCACTTCGTGCATCCCAACAGGAAATTCCGGGCAAGCATAGAAACTCTAACACACTTTGTGTGTTTAGTTTTTTGTTTTCAGTTATTTACGAAAATAAATTTTCAACATTTCTGAAAACAAAAAACCCACAACATTTGTTGTGAGTTCCCTTTTGCGGAGAAAGAGGGATTCGAACCCCCGGACCTGTTACAGTCAACAGTTTTCAAGACTGCCGCATTCGACCACTCTGCCATTTCTCCTGTTTCCCTACCAAGTGCTCAATAGAGCGCAGTATTTGAGTAGGCGGGTGCAAATATAGAAAGCTTTTTCGTTTTCTAAAAGCATTTTTCGCTTTTTTAAAACCTCCTTTTTCTTCCTGTTTTCTCCACTTTTTCTGCTACTTTTACACACCATGGAGACATCATTTGTCAATGAGCTTTTTCTTGTCCTGGTAGGCTTTATCGCAGGTGTGATTAATATCCTAGCAGGTGGTGGCTCCTTGCTCACGCTTCCCATGCTTATTTTCCTAGGACTCCCACCCACAGTTGC
Source organism: Flavobacteriaceae bacterium (assembly GCA_964228785.1). Taxonomy (GTDB): domain Bacteria; phylum Bacteroidota; class Bacteroidia; order Flavobacteriales; family Flavobacteriaceae; genus Polaribacter. Next base: position 6,766 of record CAXRAW010000012.1, on the reverse strand, counting down.
CAATGGCACCAATAGAATCGCCATTATCATTCAGAATATCTTTGCTGTCAAAGGGTTTCAGTCAAAAGGAGTCACAGCATTTCCCTATAGCATCTATCTGTCGCTCTCCGCTGTTGTAGGCGCAGTAATTGGTGCTTCTCTAGCCGTGGATATCGATGGTGAGACCTTTAATAGAATATTGGGTGTGGTTATGGTGCTCATTGTTGGCTATATCGTCTTTAGAAGAACTGCTTCCGAGCAACATCTGATAGAGCGCATCACAGGAAAGCACTTTTGGCTGGGGATCATCGCCTTCTTTTTTGTAGGCATTTACGGTGGATTTATTCAAGCTGGTGTTGGATTTATTATCCTGCTATGTCTTTCCAGTATCAATCAGTATAGTTTAGTGAAAAGCAATGCCATTAAGGTTTTTGTGGCGCTGATCTACTCCATTGTAACCGTGGCTATTTTTGCCTATAATGGTGCTATCAACTGGAAATATGGACTTATTCTTTCTATTGGGAATGCCTCTGGTGGTTGGATCATGAGTCGATGGTCTGTCAAAAAAGGCGATGGACTGGTTAAAAAAGTCCTTGTAATCATGGTGCTGGCCATGGCCATCCGACTGTGGTTTCCTGATTTTTATAGTATCTTAGTCGATCAATTTTTTTAGTATAGCATCAATGGCGTTTAACTCATTTGGCAATATTTTACGATTAACTACTTTTGGGGAGTCTCATGGTACTGCCATAGGTGGTATTATAGACGGATTTCCTGCAGGTGTGCAGCTGGACTTAGAGGCTGTACAAACAGCTCTTAACCGAAGAAAACCAGGACAATCTAACATTGTTACGCAGCGAAAAGAACCAGATACAGTGACGTTTCTCTCCGGAATTTTTGAAGGGCAATCTACAGGTGCACCCATCGGATTTATGATTAAAAACACCAATCAAAAGTCGAAAGACTACCAACACAATACTGATGTATATCGACCGTCTCATGCGGATTTTACCTACCAGAAAAAGTATGGCATTAGAGACTATCGTGGTGGCGGACGCTCTTCTGCAAGGGAAACAGCCAACTGGGTGGTAGCGGGTGCTCTAGCAAAACAGCTGATTTCTGATATTCATATCAATGCGTTTACCTCGTCTGTGGGAGACATTAAAATACACAAGGACTACTCAAATCTCGATTTTTCTACCATTGAATCTAATATCGTTCGCTGTCCTGATCCGGAAACAGCAGCAAAAATGATCGATGAGATACAATCCATCAGAAAACAAGGAGATACCATTGGCGGGACCATTACCTGTGTGGCTCAAGATGTACCTGTAGGATGGGGAGAGCCTATCTTTCAAAAGCTACACGCAAATCTGGGTAAGGCCATGCTGAGTTTAAATGCTGTAAAAGGGATTGAATTTGGAAGTGGATTTGAAGGGACTAAGATGAAAGGCAGTGAGCATAACGATATTTTTAATGAAGATGGTTCTACACGCACCAATCTATCTGGTGGCATACAGGGAGGGATTAGCAACGGAATGGATGTTTATTTTCGTGTGGCTTTTAAGCCTGTGGCGACCATTATGCAAAACCAGCCTACGATCAATTCTGCGGGAGAAGCCACGGAGATTATGGGGAAAGGTCGCCATGATCCCTGTGTAGTGCCTAGAGCAGTTCCGGTAGTTGAAGCCTTAACAGCATTGGTACTGGCGGATTTTTACTTGCTACACCGAACTCGAAAGAGCTGATTTTGTTAAGTGTTGTTGTTTTGAATTGATGAGATTAACTTGCTAGTCCATATTTGATATGGAGTTCCTACCTGATCTATGGTGAATTTTTATTTCTTGTTTTAGTTTACAAGGGGTAAATTTAAACTCACTGGGGGTTTCTGTAAAGACGAAAGTTAGCAATGATGTTGCCTCAAAGGTCGTTTGTTTTTAGCGTATCTTTCATGCTGCGTTAGCGATAGCAGCAGCATCCTTTTGTGCCTGAAAAGTGCAAAAAAGATACAGCGGATAGCGCGACCTGGAGGGGAACGCCCTTAAAAAAAGAAGCAATCATAACCTTACAAATCCCTATAGACTTTGAAAGTCGGTATCCATTTTTAGGTAGTCTAGGAATTCCTGCTTAGTTAGCGGGTCTTTGAATTTCCCACCAAATTCGGCGGTGACAGTGCTACTTTCTATGTCTTTGATTCCTCTAGAGTTCACGCAAAGGTGTTTTGCGTCTATCACACAAGCCACATTCTCGGTTCCTAGGGCTTTTTGCATAAACTGCACCACTTGCATTGTTAAACGCTCTTGCACTTGGGGTCTTTTCGCAAAATAGTCAACTATACGATTCATTTTAGAAAGGCCGATGACCTTGCCATTTGAAATGTAGGCTACATGGGCGCGACCGACGATGGGTAACAGGTGATGCTCGCAAGTAGAATACACGATAATGTTCTTTTCTACGAGCATTTCGCCATAGTCATAGCTATTGTCAAAAGTTGCTGCTTTTGGCTGATTTTTAGGATTCAACCCCATAAACAACTCCTTTACAAATGCTTTGGCTACTCTTCTTGGCGTGCCTTGAAGGCTGTCATCTGTTAGATCCATCCCTAAAGTGATTAGAATATCTTTAACGCTTTCTTGGATACGATCCATTTTCTCCTCATCAGAAATGTCAAATGCGTCCGCTCGCATGGGTGTGCTAGCCGAGGTCATGATATGGTTATCTCCAATCTCCTCAATGCGATCTTCGTTCATTTTAATAGTTGGGTCTATCATCACAAGTTGATTTAGACTGCAAATTTACAATATAATCACGAATGAAACTCCTTGCGACTTATAAATCTATCTTATCTCAGCAATCAATTCATCTATGGTGCAATAGCGTTCGGTTCTGGCAACGACGTCTTTTAGAATGAATTGACCGTCTTTTATTCCAGAGACTACAAATGGAATCCCTCTTTTTTCTATGTACTTCCATTGCTTTTTCTGTTGATTGCTGCTTGTCGCTGTATCTGGATATATATCGGATTTAATTCCTGCTTTTCTCAGGGTTTTAATGGCTTTTAACTGTGTTAGATGCTCGTGCTGATGAAAATTTAAAAACAGAACTTTAGGCTTTGACAGCTCTACAGCATCAAACAATCCGAGTTCTTCCAAGACCATATAAATACGATCCAAGCCAAAGGAAATTCCCACTCCGCTGACATTGTGGAGTCCAAAAATTCCTGTAAGATCATCATATCTACCACCACCACCAATAGATCCTATGTTGACTCCCTTGGGAGCAGCTACCTCAAAAATAGCACCCGTGTAATAATTCAGTCCCCTCGCCAGAGTTACGTCTAGTTGTAGGGAGGCAGATTGCAATTCTAACTCGCGAATCGTATTTATAACAAATGCCAGATCCTTCACTCCCTGAGAACCTTCTTCTGAATCTGACAGTAACGTCTTAAGCACATGAAGCTGCTCTAAATTACTTCCAGAGAACTGAAAAAGAGGCTTTACCCTATCGATCGCCGATGCTGAAATGCCTTTGGATTGCATTTCTTGTACAACGCCATCCTCCCCTATCTTATCTAGCTTGTCTAGTGCAACGGTAAAGTCGATCAGTTTGTCTTTTGCCCCAATCACCTCAGCAATTCCAGAGAGGATTTTTCTGTTATTGATTTTGATAGTCGTTCCATGCAACTTTAAACAGTTAAATACCGTGTCGTATAACTGAATAAACTCCACTTCTTGCAACAGTGACTTGCTACCTACAACATCTGCATCACACTGATAAAACTCTCTAAATCGCCCTTTCTGCGGTCGGTCTGCCCGCCACACTGGCTGAATCTGATAACGTTTAAACGGAAAGTGAATTTCCTGCTGGTGTTGCACCACATAGCGCGCAAAAGGCACCGTAAGATCATAGCGGAGCGCTTTTTCAGAAATCTGTGTCGTTAGCTGCTGACTCTTCTTTTCCAACAGCAGCCTTTCATCCGCTTTTTTAAGGTAATCACCAGAATTTAAAATCTTAAAAATCAAGCGATCACCTTCCTCGCCATACTTTCCCATCAAAGTAGCAGCGTGCTCAAAGCTTGGTGTTTCAATCGGTTGAAATCCAAAAGTTTCAAAAGTAGTTTTAATCGTATCTGTAATGTAATTGCGATACGCAACTTCTTTCGACGAAAAATCTCGGGTCCCTTTTGGAATACTTGGCTTCATAATAGATAGCGGTTTAATCGGTTGCGTACGAAAGGTTTTGACTGTCCATGCTATCTTTACACTCAAAACAAATCCTTGCGCTTGCAAATATCTAAAAATCTAGTGAAGTTTCATCCACTTGTTTTGCTTTTATAGCGCATTGTCCTCTTCAAGAATGTGTTATTTTTAAGGGCGTTCCCCTGCGGGTCGCGCTATCCGCTATATCTTTTTTGCTTTAACAAGACAAAAAAGGATGCCGCTGCTATCCCTAACGCAACACCAAACGACCCTAGTTATTAAAATGATCAAGGAGGCTTACGGCTCGACTTGGGTACTTGTTGAGTTCTCCTTTTTCAACGCGCGTTTATCGAGTTTTATTTTGAAGTGCAAGAGAATGAATACTAGCATTTAACTCAAAGCCAAGCAATAAAATAATCGCATTCAGCCAAATAAATAACATCAGGATGAGTAAGGTACCTATAGAGCCATACAACTCGTTGTACTGCGCAAATTCTGTTACGTAATAGCTAAACAGGTAAAATGTAAGGATAGAAAGTACCGTGGTAAATATAGAGCCAGGAGAGAAAAATCGCACATGCTTTACACTTTTAGTTCCATATCGGTACAATATAGAAACTACGGTAAACACCATCAAGACAAAAATAGCACCACGACCTGCTTGCAACCAGAGTGTTTCATCGGCAATCCACTGTTTTTTTATCATTGCATTAAGCATTAACTGATAAAATCCTGTTAGGGCCACCGTTATCAGTAAAAAAAGCGCCATGATGAAAGATGTAAGCATCGAGAGAAAATAGGCTTTAAAAAAATTACGAGCTTCCTTTACGTGAAAAGAGTACTCAAAACCTCCAAAAATAGCATTCACACCATTGGTCATTAAAAAAATAGCCACTAAAAAACCAAACGACAAGAGACCAGATTGTTTATTTTTAATGATATCAACCAGTACAGAATCCACGGCATCATAGGTTTTTGGTGGTAAAATCTCAGCAATAAGCTGCATTAAACTTTCCTGAAATCCTTCAATGGGGATGTAAGGAATAAGCGTTAATACGAAAAGCATAAAAGGAAAAATGGCCATAAAAAAACTATAAGCAATTCCACTGGCACGGGTGGTTAAAGCGCCTTTCACAATGCCTATAAAATACATTTCTATAACATCGTAGAGCGACATTCCTTCCAATCCTGGAACTTTTATGCGCTTTCCAAGTCGAATTAACTGATGAATTCCCAGTGTTGTTTTTAGTGTATTTCTGGTACTTTTAGACAATGTGAATCTTATATTTATGAAGCAGTCCGCTACAGTTATCTTTGGTAAATATCGCTCCTTTCAACCGATTTTGATCAGGGTCAATGCTCAACGAAAATGCTGACCTAAAATCAACCTTTTCTAGATTGGTCTCTTCAAAGATCGCATGCTTTAGATTGGAATTGTCAAATACACTTCCTTTGAGATCAGTCGAAGCAAATTCAACCTGCTCTAATTGACAGTTTTTAAATACAGTATGCTGCATGTGCAACTCTCGGAAAGAAGAAAAACGCAATTGGCAGTTCTCAAATCTCATTTTTAACAGAAAAGCATCAACCTCAAAAAATTGCACGCCCATTAATTTGGAATCAAGAAAAGATACATCTTTAAAGGCGGTATTTTTTACAATGGCATTGCTTACATTACAATCAATAAATTCACACTCAATAAACTGAATATTGGAAGCGTGAATACCAGAAAAATTACAACTTGTAAACCTACACTGATCGTATTCTCCCTTTTTAATTGCTGTTTTGGTGAAGTCGATATTATGAAACTCCTCGTTGTCAAAGTAATGTTCAGTCATTAGATGGCTTTTAAACTCAAATCCATATTGTGAACAGAGTGGGTTAAGGCGCCGCAAGAAATATAATCCACCCCACATTCAGCGTAAGCCCTTATAGTTTCTGCATTGATTCCTCCCGAAGACTCTGTCAAACACCTTTGATTGATTAGCTGAACAGCTGCTTTGGTTGTCTTAAAATCAGCATTGTCGATAAGGATTCTGTGGATTCCTTCGCTTTGTAAAATTTCTTCAATTTCATTTAGACTTCTCGCTTCAACAATAATTTTAAGGTCTAGGTGATTCTCTTTAAGATAGGCTTTTGCTTTGGCAATAGCTTGCGTGATACCGCCAGCAAAATCGATGTGATTGTCTTTAATCATCATCATATCATAAAGGGCAAAACGGTGATTTACCCCTCCCCCTATGCTTACAGCCCATTTTTCTAGCGCACGAATACCAGGAGTGGTTTTTCGGGTATCTAGCACTTTAGTCGTGGTTCCTTTTAGTAAATCAACAAAAAAACGTGTTTTGGTGGCGATGGCACTCATCCTTTGCATGGCATTTAGAACAATTCTTTCGGCTTGAAGGATCGACTGGGATTTTCCCGAGACATACAATACAATATCTCCGTGTTTTACGGGTGCCCCATCTTGGATTAAGGTGGTGACTTCCAACCCTGCATCTACGTACGCAAACACCTTCTTGGCAAACTCAACTCCGGCAATTGTCCCAGCATCCTTCACCAGTAATTTAGCTTTTCCGTGTGCATTG
>CAXRAW010000011.1:0-4034 GCA_964228785.1 Flavobacteriaceae bacterium | reverse complement strand
GATGACTATGGCAATGTGAAAAACGAAGAGACGAAGAATAAACGTGCCAGACAAAATGTGATCTTCGAACTAGGTTACTTTTTGTCAAAACTTGGTAGAAGTAAAGTGCTCCCCTTATACGAAGATGGAGTTGAGTTACCCAGCGACATGTCTGGAGTTCTTTACACAAAAATTGATGAATCTGAGAACTGGAAATTCAGACTTGTTAAGGAGTTAAAATCAACAGGATTTGATGTTGATGCTAACGATATTTTATAAAAAGAAAAACGACTGCCAATAACCAAGCGTCTATTGCGCCGATAGGCCAGCGATATACGCTCTCTTGACAGATTCGCTTGATTTTGTGCAACCTATTGATAAAAAAATGTTTTGTTTCATTTCAAAATGTCCCAAAATGGAAAGGTCACCATTTGATAGTCACAGTAGCAATATTCCAATTTATTTCCATTTTATAGCTTGTAAAAACTAGCGAATAAAAAACAACGGACGGGAATTCATTTAGCTTCTCCGAGCATTGGAGTCTAAATGCTGCGTTAGGGATAGCAGCGGCATCCTTTTTTGCTTTTGTAAAACAAAAAAGATAGAGCGGATAGCCCGACCCGCAGGGAAACGCCCTGATAAAACAAATGATGTGATTCCTCTAACATTCTTAAGTGATTCAAACTTTTTTCAATTTGCTGAAAAAATGGATTACTTTTGTGGCAAAAGCCTTATAAAATGTCTGAAAAAAGACCTTTGATTTTAGTGACAAACGACGATGGGATTACTGCACCTGGGGTTCGATCGTTAATTAGAATGATGAATAAAATTGGGGATGTGGTGGTCGTGGCACCCGATAGTCCGCAGAGTGGCATGGGGCATGCAATTACGGTGAATAATGTGCTGTAGTGCAACCCAATAACGATTGATGAGGGGCCACAAATTGAGTACAATTGCTCTGGTACGCCAGCAGATTGTGTTAAAATGGCCATTAATGAGATTTTAAACCGAAAACCCGATCTGTGTGTTTCTGGAATTAATCACGGTGCTAATTCTTCTATTAATGTGATTTATTCTGGAACCATGAGTGCTGCTGTGGAAGCAGGAATTGAGGGTGTTCCTGCTATTGGTTTTTCTCTATTGGATTATAATTATCATGCAGATTTTAAGCAAGCGGAAGATTATGTGCGAGACATCACATTATCGGCACTTAAGGAGGGAATTCCCGAAGGCGTTGTCCTGAATGTGAATATTCCTAAATTAAAAAAAGCAGCTATTAAAGGGGTAAAGATTTGCCGACAAGCCAATGGATATTGGCGAGAGGATTTTGATAAGAGGAAGAGTCCGTTTGGACAGGAATACTATTGGTTATCGGGTCAGTTTATCAATCAGGATAAAGGGGAAGATACTGATGTTTGGGCTTTGGATAATGGGTACATTTCTGTGGTTCCTGTGCAGTTTGATATGACGGCTCACCATATGATTCAAAAGCTGAATTCGTGGGAACTCTAGTGCTAGGGTGATGGTCGTGGGTGTGATTTTTGATCTGTGAAATCCTGATAAAAGAACGTACTAAACACAGGTTGATACCTTAAAAGAGAACGCTTAATCGTTAAGCAATGAGTAACAATATAAGCTTGTAAAGCGAAGAGTTTACAAATATGTGTCATTTAAATAAAAATCTAGAATGAGTAAAGAGATATCTCCAGAGATCACCTCAAAATTTCAAGTTAGAACTAAGAAATTTATCCGTAAAGAAATGGTCATTGGCTTTTTAGTTTCTGTTTTTGCCACGTTTTCTGGAGCCTTTCTGTACCTTGAATTTCTTTCAAAGAAGGGCTTTGATCAAACTTGGAAAATGATACAAGAGGGAAGTCTGTATGCTCCTTTACTAGCTATGGCGGCACTTCCCAACTTATTTATATTTTTTATTTTTATTAAAAAGCAACAAGATTACAGAGCTAGAGGGGTGCTTATGGCATCTATTTTAACGGCTTTAATTACTTTTGTTTTAAAATTTAGTTGATTTTGACAGTCATTTTAAATGTGATTGTGACTTATTCTCACGCAGGAACTTTGCATTTAAGCTGATTTATTATAGGTTGTATGAAGTACTACATCATTTCAGGTGAAGCCTCAGGAGATTTACACGGATCAAACCTTATGAAAGCCCTTTTTAAAGCGGATGGTAAGGCCGATATTCGATTTTGGGGCGGGGACCTGATGAGTGCTGTTGGTGGAACCTTGGTAACGCATTACAAGGAGCGGGCATTTATGGGATTTGCTGAGGTATTGATGAACCTAGGAAAGATTCTTGGCCTGATTTCTTTTTGTAAAAGAGACATTATAGCTTATCAGCCAGACATCCTTATATATATTGATAATTCTGGGTTTAACCTGCGCATTGCCAAATGGGCAAAAAAAATGGGATTTACCAATCATTACTATATTTCTCCACAAGTATGGGCTTCTAGAGCATCCAGGGTTGAAAAAATAAAAAGAGATATTGACCGAATGTTTGTCATTCTTCCTTTTGAAAAGGCATTCTACAAAAAATTTGAGTATGATGTTACGTTTGTTGGACATCCTCTGATAGACGCGATTGCCGATAGAAAACCCGTAAATGAAGTTAAATTTAGAAAAGAACACAGCCTTGGAGAAAAACCGATTGTAGCGCTGCTCCCAGGAAGTAGAAAACAAGAGATTACAAAAATGCTTACTGTAATGTTGTCTTTGGTGGATGATTTCCCAACATATCAATTTGTCATTGCAGGAGCTCCCAGTCAACAGTTTGCATTTTACAGGAAGATTATAGGAAATAAAAATGTATCTTTTATTGATAATTTAACCTATGAACTGCTTGGTATTTCAACAGCTGCTTTGGTTACATCGGGAACGGCAACGCTAGAGACTGCCTTGTTCAAGGTCCCTCAGGTAGTTTGTTATAAAGCAAATGCGATTTCATACCATATAGCAAAATGGCTGATAACCCTAGACTATATTTCGTTGGTCAATTTGATCATGGATAAGGAAGTTGTTAAAGAGTTAATTCAGCATGAGATGAACAGAGAAAATCTTAAAAGAGAGCTTGCTAAAATTCTGAATTTGTCTTATCGAGAAAAATTACTGGAGACTTATGTTGAACTTGAGAGTCAGCTTGGCGGTAAAGGAGCTTCAGAAAAAGTTGCGGAGGAAATTACAGCGAGTACGTTAGGCTAAATACGTAATATTTTCGGTTTTATATTTATTGTGATATGATTCACAATAATTTGTGTACATTTAAAAGTGAGGAAAAGAATCAATACTAGTTTATGAAAAAGTTACTAAGTTACCTTCCTTTTCATTTTTTGATGATGCTAATTTTAGGCATTGGAATTCAGTTTTATCTGGAATTGTGGAGTACTTCTCTGAATTGGTTGTTTTGTGTTCTTTTTCTATTGTTATTTTTAAAAGGGAATTGGCTGTTTTCGGTGACTACTGGGATGATTTTTTTTGTTTTGGGAATGTTCATCACATATCAATACAACGATAAAAATGATGCACATTATTACAGGCAATATGCTAATAATCAGAACTCATCGGTACTGGAAATCACAAAGGTATTACAGTCCAATACTTACGCTGATCGATATGAAGCAGAGGTGATACGGGTAGATTCAGTTTTAACTGTGGGTAACGTATTGTTAAACTTCAAGAGCGATTCTCTTGACATTGGTTTTGATATTGGTGATCGGATTGTAATCCTTTCAAATTTTACCGAAATAAAGCCACCATCAAACCCTTACCAGTTCAATTATAAGAGTTATCTAGCTAGGCAAGGGATTCACCAACAAGTGTATATCAGTCAAGTTGAATTTATACGATTGGAATCTTCATCGACTTTTTGGAGTTGGATTGCCCGATTACGGACGCATGTTCAAACTTCGTTAAAGAGTGAAGGTTTTCAAAAAGATGAGTTGGGGGTGATTAATGCCTTGTTGTTAGGACAACGAAGGGAGGTGTCTGAAACACTGTTAGAGGATTATGCTAGGGCAGGAGCTATTCATATTCTAGCA
>CAXRAW010000010.1:0-9392 GCA_964228785.1 Flavobacteriaceae bacterium | reverse complement strand
TGGAATTTTGTGTTGGCAAAAACCGAAAGTGCTAAAATATGCGGCTGGTTTTTCAGTTCACATGTTGAATTTTAGCTCGATTTTCGCATTACTTACCACTTATATTTAAACACTACAAATATAGTACTTTTGGTTTTGATTAATGTAAATTATAACTATATTTGTCGTGTTTATGAATCATTTTGAAATACAAATAAAAATTGTCAAACATAGGAAGCATTTAGTCTACATGTGCCTGTCTCAATATAATGACATAGTAGTTTTAAAATTTAAAAAAATTGGAGCAAAGTATTCATCTACTTATAGAGCATGGTATTTACCCTACAATAAAGATAACGAGCTTAAACTAAAGCAAAATTTTAAATCCATTCACTTTGTTCCTACAGATAAACTCATTCAAAATAAAATAAATTATGATACACTGCAGCCATTAATTCATTCTAAAATAAATATGTATGCTCAATTTTTAAAAGCTGAAAACTACAGTGAATCAAGCATTAAAACTTATAAAGGTCTTGTAACTAAATTTTTAGCATTTGTCAATAACTTAAATTACACTAAAGAGGATGTATTAAACTATCTCGCACATATAAGAGACAATGGGTATTCTGCCTCAACAATGCGACAAACTTTAGCAGGGATAAAAAAATTTTCTAGTTATAATAATTCTATAAATCTTAATACAAGCGATTGGAAATATCCTAGAAAATCCAAGCCATTACCAAAAGTAATTGCGGAACAACAAGTAAAGAAAATGATTACTCAAACTTCTAACCTTAAACATAAAAGTATTATTGCATGTTTATATGCTACGGGGATGCGTAGAGGCGAAATACAACGGTTACAAATAAAACATATAAATGGAAAACGGAATGTGATTTTAATTGTCAATGCCAAAGGGATGAAGGATAGAATAGTTCCTTTAAGTGCTTACCTAAAACAACTCCTACGCGAATATTATAGATTATATCGTCCTAAAAAATATCTTTTTGAAGGTGAAAAAGGTGGGCAATATTCTAATACTAGTATTGCAAATATTATAAATAAAAGCGCCATACGTGCAAAAATAATACCTAAAGTTACTGCACATATGTTGAGACATAGCTTTGCTACACATCTACTGGAGCGAGGTACAAGTCTACGGTATATCCAAGAATTACTTGGACATAAAAGCAGCAGAACTACAGAAATTTACACTAAAGTAAGTACACAATCTCTTCAAAACATTCCTAATCCATTAGATAACTTATTTGAAACAATAGACAATGATATTCCTTTTTAATTAAGAGTTAAAGCCCTCATTTTATTAAGGCAAACGAATCATCAATAAAACAGTATTGATTCAGCAGAAATTCCAAAGAATTACAAGGTGGGCTTTATACTTTAAGAAAAATTGTCTAATAATTTCTCCACTTTCATATCTCGGATGCTATAAATGCTGTATCAGCCATTATTTTTTTACAAAAAAAATTAATTTAGAACGTAGTTTTTTCAGCTTGTACATCACTAGTGATATTCTAACAAAAGGGGATGTTGTTCAGTCGCTGTTAGAGCGTATTTTTTAGCATTTTAGAAACATTTTTTTTATAATGTCTTTAGAAACGCTAAAATGATGCACTTCATTTTTACAAAAGATATATCATTCACAGCAGTAATGTTGCTATTGATTTCTGCACTCCAATGCACTTAAAATTAACGAATAAAAGACAACGCACAGCAACTATTTTACCTTCTTTGAATAAGGGAGTCTAAATGCTGCGTTAGGGATGGCAGCGACATCCTTTTTTGCTCTCTAAAAGCAAAAAAGATATAGCGGAGAGCCCGACCACTTCGGGCAGGCTCAGTGCAGGCTGTGGGAACGCCCTAAAACAAATACTTATACTTTTATGATCGAATGTGCTCGTGTGTGGAGGTTAGCTGATCTTATCATATCGGCTTTGCCATGCATATTGACTGAAATTTTTGCCAGAGGCTGCACCGTAAAAAAAGAGCATGCCTAGGGCACCTTTGAGATAAAACAGAAATAGCATAAAGAGGTGTCCGAAATTGGCACTCTCATCGTAGATGATTCCTTTGGTAAGCACAGTGAGTAGGAAGCTTAAAACAAAAAGTGAGATGCCCAAATTTTCCACGTTTTTAACACTCCAGTATTTTATTCTACGCAGTGGATGCAAATCGGTACCCCATTGGTGAATAAGGTAATAATATCCGTTGCCCATGGGAGCGAACAAAAGTGGATCGTCTGCCTTGTCTAGGGTAAATAGTTTTGAAGGAGCAATGATTTTAAAACCATCTAGAATGGTGTTGTGATCTTGTTCTATCTTCTGAATTTTTTCTACCACTTCTGGAGGATAAGCGCTTTTAAAGTATTTGGTGTCTAAAAAGCGTAACCTATAATTGATACAAATCTTACGGATTTGTGAGATGTGAAAAATATTTTCTGTGACGACGTGATCGATGTCAAAGTTATTGATTTCTCGCTCTAGTGGTGATTTGGAAAGTCGCTGCAAGACAGATGTTTTTTCTGTTTGATCGTTTAGGACAGAATATGCCCAACCGATGATCTCGTTGGAATTGACCGTTTTCTTTCTTTCTTTGATTAGTTGCTCTTGTACATTAATTGGATCAAACATCGCGTAGATTTAGATTTATCGTAAAAATACAATATAATATGTTTTTTGTAAAATTTTTACAGTAATATTGGCTGAGTGAAGGCTAGTATGTTGATCTACATAATAATTTAACTATCAATTAGTTATTTTTATTTTACATCTACAGAAGCATCCAAAACTTTACTCTATTTAGATTGAATATAAACTATTAGAACTGAAGCTCTAAGGTCATGTAGTAGTTTCTTGGTGCGGAAGGAATGATACCAGGACCCGGATATCCTGTTGCCCTTCTCGTAAAATAAGAGTTGTTAAGGAGATTATTTACTCCTGTTTCTATTTTTAAAAACCGGTATTTGTAGGCTAGAGAAATATCTAAAATATCATAGGCTGGTATAGCGCCTACAATTCCGCTTACATCGGGATTGGTAGAATTGGAAGCGTCGGTAAATTGTTGTGATAGGAAGGTGTATTGTACACTTGAAATCAGGTTTTTATATCCAAAATCTAATCCTGTTTTTAAGTTCATTGTTGGGATGAATTCTACTTGATTGCCTCTTACACCACTTACCTTGGATGCTGTATATTCTGAGGTAATAAAAGAGGTGTTGATAAAATAGTTACATTGAACGTTTGGGCGGAGGTCTAGTATTTTTTTTATGTTAAATTCTACAAGCGACTCGATTCCCAAAATTCTAGCATCACCCATATTGGTTCGTAACTGACCGAGGTTATTCACTGGTGGAATCTGAGTATATTCAAAACCGATACGATTCCGATAAAACAGCCCAAAGGCACTGATATCATAGGAAATCTTATTGTCCCATTTTCCTCGTATTCCCAGGTCTGTGGTAAATCCGTTTTCATCGTCTAGCTCGGGATCAACAGCATTGGATGGGTTGATGATGTTCACATCAGAAAAGGTAATGGAACGGTAGTTTTGGGAGAGGTTCCCATATACCTCTAGAGCATCATTGGGCTTCAGACTAACGCCAAGGCCGAGCAACACAAATGAACGCTCTTTGATATCATCAACAATAACAGACTCGTTCCCTATGGGATTCCCCGCACCGTCTAGATTGGTTCTTCTAGAAAATCCGTTACTGGCTGTTGAAATATACTCAAATCGAGCTCCTGGAGTCATCGAAAATTGATCTGAAAGGTACAGAATATGTTCTCCAAATACTGCAATGTTCAGGTTGGGGTTTGTAAAGTTTCCCACGATCTTATAATCGGGGAATGCTGAAATTGCTGAGGAGAAATTGGCATCGGCACCATCGGTTCCAGGCCCTTGTCTGTCTTTGTTATTGGACTTATATACTTTGGTACCGAGGAGGAGTATTGATTTTTTGCCGAATAGCTTGTATTCTGACAGCAAACGCTGTTCAAATCCGAAATTATTAAAGTCGCCTATGAGCAATTCTCTGGCTCCTCCCGGGTCTGCCAAGTCCAACCGCCTTTCTCTAAAACCTACTGCCTTTCGCGAAGCTTGAAGACCGAAAAAATTCAACGTAAACATGGATTGCTCGGATAGCTCGTGTGTCCATTTAAGATTGTAAAGTAGCCAATCTACTTTAAACCAGTTGCGTTCTCTATTACTCTGTAGGGGGTTCGCAGCAAACATAGCATCTGTGAGACCTCCCGCCTGTTGTGCTAGGTATTGCAGGTGGGTGAATTCTACAGAAAAGGTATTGGCATCGTCGGGCGTGTATGTTAGATGAGCAAATGCATTGGTAAAATCGAACCCAGAATTAGGTCGAAAACCATCTCCCTGCTTGTGGTTAAGGTATGCGTAATAGGCTATTTGATCTTTGGTGCCACTTGCGCTGGTAAAATTGGTATAGAGTCCGAAGCTTCCGAGTGTATTTCTTGTGGTGAGTTCAAAGGCTTTGTTGGGGTTGGGTTTTTTGGTGACAAAATTTACCAACCCACCAAACTGTGTTCCGTATTGCAAGGATGCAGCTCCTCTAATGATTTGTACCTCTTGTAACCCTTCTGATGCAGGGGTGTAATAGCTTTCTGGATAACCCAATACATCTGCGCTAATATCATACCCATTTTGTCGGGTATTAAAATTGGATGTCCTGTTGGGATCTAGTCCCCTCCCTCCTATGTTTAGCTGTATTCCTGCATCGTCATTTTGATAGATATTCAATCCTGTTATTCGGTTATAAATCTGACGAGCATTATTGGTCGCTAGACTTGCTTGCAATTGATCTAACAGAACAACTTCTGTCTTCTTTCCTGCGTAAATGGCTGTGCCTTCTACATCTTTTAAGCGTTTTAGTTTAAACGTACGTACTCTTCTTGCTTTGATGGTCAGCTCAGATAATTCTTCCTGAAAACTCTCCAATACAACTTTTAGGTGAGCTGCTGTTTTGGTATTGATGCTCAGCTCTTTTGTTTTGTAGTTTTCTGAGAAGAAAATAATTTTCAACTGGAGTTCATCAGTAGTCAACTGAAAATTTCCTTTCGTGTTGGTCTCAGCTAATAAATTACCATCATCACTGTAAATCAATACTTGGTTGATAGGCTTAGATGCCTCTGAAACTACTGTTCCTGAGACTTTGTATTGTGCAAAAGAGCTAAAAAAAGAAATGCACAATCCTAATGTAAAAATAAATCTCGTTTTCATCATCATTAAAGTCCTTTGATGTTAATTTCGTGTTGGAAAGGAAGTATCCATTGTTTGTGCTGAAATGACTCTTTTTCTTTGTAGAGGTCAACCTTGGGATCGATATATTTTGTGCTTAGACGACCGTTTAATGCTGCATAGCTATCCACATAAACCTCCACATTTTGATGTCCTTGCTGGGTAAAGTGATCTCCTAGGTAATGTGCATATTCTAGGATAAAATCGGGCTGTGAGCTCATTTGTTTTTCTTGAAAAGATGTTAAGAAATCTGAATTATCTACATAAAAAAATTGCCCTGTTTTTCCATCGACAATTTTAAAATTGGCGTAGCCTGCTTTTTCCATCAGCATGACACGCCACGAAAATCGGTAGCCTTCCTCCGTCCAGAACAGTTCTCCGGGATACAGTAAGTACCTCCAAGGCAGAAGCAACTGTATCAAGAGAAAAAAGGCAACTAATGACATTGTTATTTTTTTTGTTGGAGACGGATACTGGTATCCACTGATTCTCTGCAGGGTTGTTGGACGTGCAGGGAGCCATTTTTGAATCCAATAGATGAGCGTTTTATGGAATTTAGCATCGAAGAAAATGAGGGAACTCACAATCATGATATAAGGAAACATTCCGATGGGAAATAATACACGTGTAAAAATATGGAAGAATAGCACCATCAAAAAGGCAAACAATCGGGTTTTTCTGTGGAGCAGTAAGAAAGGAATGGTTAAATCATAAAGGGCACCGCCCCAGCTCATCAGAAAGTGAAACCAGTCTTGTTGCATGATATGTTCACCAATAAATGGAAGGTCGTATTTGGAAGGTAACCAGATTTTTAGTGGTTGTGCTCTTAACAACCAATCGGTATTTAACTTTGCCAAACCTGCATAGAAATAGACCATTCCTAACAGGAGTTTGATGGCATCAATCGTCCATTTGGGAATTTGATCATATTCTTTTTTTCGAAAGTAACTATCCAATGAACATCGTGCATTGGCTGGTAAAAAGATCAGCAGAAAACTAAGAATACTAATAAAATAGTAGTGATTGAGATACGTTGTTTTATCCATCAGCTCTATGTATGTGAAGGACAAAAAGAAGGTGATGATCGCAATCTGGTATTTGTAGCCAAATGCTACTAATAAAGAAGCAATTGCACAGATAATAAAGATAAGATAGGTGTAATTCCCCAAGGGTTTTACCCATTCAAACCCGTAGTAAGAAAAAAAGAATGAGGGTTCAAGGTAGAGTTTCTCTATCCATCCGTTGACCCAAAAACGGACAATACTACTGAACATCATCAAACCAAACAGTATGCGGAAGACCGCTAAAGGAGAGGAATTTACATAATTGTTTTGATATTTTAAATGCATTTTACCACATAAAAAAACCTGAAGAGGCATTAGATGCGTATCTTCAGGTGATAGATCATTTTTATTTTCTATCGCTTTTAGTCACCGTCAGCATCAACATAGTCTACATTGATATTCATGGCTTGTAGCATATCAACTTTTAAGAGGATCACTACTTTCTGTAGTTCATCGTATGTTAATGTCATCTGTGTATTATCTGTATTGACCTGTTGGTAGAAACTATCTGTTAGTCCACTCAATTGACTTTGAGCCATATTTAGCTGATTGTTAATCCCTGTACTGATGTCCTCTCTTTGTAAGTAATTCAAATACGATCTAAAACTCTCTCCCGAAGTAGCACCATTATACTGTTTTCCGTTAAAGAAGTCTTCAGTTGCTTGCAGTGCTACGGTGGCCAATTCTTTAGAGATATCACTTTTGTAGAAGGCCTCTACCTTGTTAGCTAAAGGTGAGGATGAAAAAACGCCTGCTGGAATACCTATTTTATTGGCTCTTAACCCTTTTTCGTAATAAAAAATAAAATCATTCACCAACTTATTTAGCGAACTTGTAATTGTATTGTCTGCACTCTGAACAAAAGTGGTACGGTATGAACCTGTCCAATCGTTAAGGACTTGTTGTGTCAGCTCATCCATTTGATTAAGAACATTTGCGATGTAATCTTTATACTCTGCTGCTTTTGCATCTGTCGTATATTTTGCGAGGATATCTGTGTCATTATCGGCCACACCGTAGAGCAAATAATCCAGAGCAGGAAATCCTTGAGCATCTTGATTGTTTACAGCATTTAAACTGTAGCCACCATTTTCAACATTATTTTCCACATCAGCTACAGAAAGTGGATAGACATTCATGTAGAACGAATATTGTAATTCTTCTGCCTTTCCAATATTAAACATTTCTACTTTTTGCCATGTCCTGTAAGCATTGTACCAAGCAGTTCTGAGTGCATCAAGTGTTACTACATCTGGAGAAACTGTAAAATTTTGACCTGCACTTTTTAGAGTTGTCATTTTACCTGCAAAATCTTGATATGCAGGAATGATAATCCCATCCGTCAAATCTGCTAATAGGACACCTCTGTCAAAATTATCGATAGAGTCTATCTGTTGCTCATCTGTTGAGGTATTACAAGCATACATAACACATGAAATCAACAGTAGTAAAAAGAGTTTCCTAATCATTTTATTTCTATTTATTCTAAATAAAGATACGCAAAGGTAAGCAAAAGTGGCTTGATTCCAAGCCACCTTTTCATATTAATTCAAAAACACACTAACTACCCGCTTGTTCAACGGTGAAGTCGAACTTAGCGGCTATATCTTCGGAAATATTTTGTAAGACTGCTGGGGTTAAATCCCAAAATCCGTTTGTTGATCCGTACAATTGACTAAGAAATCCATCTACCTCAGTTCTTGAAAAGAATGCAGTAGTTGTATTAGGCTTCCTAGTAAACTGTAAACTGTAAATAAATCCGTAGGCTTCAGAAAGATCGTGGAACATCGCTGCATAGTCTGTATCTCCAGAAGCTTCAAGGGTGATCTTAGCTTGTTGGAGATAATAAACAGATCGGATGGCCACCACCTCAGATACTTTTTGTCTGATGATATCGGCTTGAGTATTTCGCAGATTGTAATCCTTAGCCACAATAGCTGCTCTACCCAATTTTAAAGCATTGTAAATATCATCAGCAATTCCTGAAAAGTCAGTATCTGTATTCACTTTTCCTAGGTATTTGTTTAGAAAACTATCATCTCCACCCACGGTAGGATTAGGATCAGCAAGATTTGTAGCGGTACCATACAAATAACCATAAGCTTCATCCCAATCATGTTCCATGTCTGTGTAGTTTTTCCCAGAGACAAGCGTTTCGTTGTCGTTGTCATCGGCAAAATTATCAAGTACATCAGCACTAATGTAATTGTTAAGCATTTGATCTACCATTAAAGCACCAATAAGCCCCTTATTAAACGCCTGATTTAACTCCAACCCCTTTGCATTTATATAACGTGTAGACCCTCCACCCGCTTCTTGTAAGTTTCCAGCCACCCCTATGGCCGCTACATCGTTCCATGCTGGATATACGTCCGTTGCTTGCTCAGAAATCCAAGCATCAAAGTCTGCCTTAATGGCAAGTGATCCCGTAGCGTTCGCAGAAAATAAATCAAAAGATGCAGCGGTCTTTCCACGAACACTCTTACTTGATGCATTTAAATCGGAACTACTAAAATCGTTTGCTCCTTCTGTATGATCAAACATAGCAGCTATTTCTGCCTCTGTGAATGTGGGATCTTTTAATGCATCAATGATCTCTTCTGCCATCAAAATACGCGCGGTTTGTCCACCAAAACTTACAGAACTGGCACCATTTCGTGTAAAGTTATATGTCTCTGGTGCTTCAACAACAACTGGTAAGATGGTTTCATCAGTGTCTTTTTCACAAGATGCTAAAAATACAAATCCTAAAGCCGATAGGCATTGATATACTCTTTTCATTTTTATTTAGATTAATTTAAAATAATTTTTAATACCGCAAAGATACACAACAAATTGTCTTTAGAAAATATTATTTAGATTTATTTTAAATAAAAATAAGGATTTGGAAAAAAATGTAAAGTGATCGAATATTATTTGGGCGTTCCCCTGCGGGTCGCGCTATCCGCTATATCTTTTTTGTTTTGCCAAGACAAAAAAGGATGCTGCTACTATCGCCTCTATGTTGTAATCCTAGAAAAAGTTCAATAATTTCTTTCCTTTGGTTTCTAATTTACTGTTCATCAG
>CAXRAW010000009.1:0-19798 GCA_964228785.1 Flavobacteriaceae bacterium | reverse complement strand
TGTTTTATGAGTGCTTTATCTGTCAAATCCTAATCTTTGACTACAAGAACAAAACAAAATTGCAAACAGCAAAAAATAGCAACAAGAGCTTATCATATTTTTGTTGACTATTGTTAATAAACCACCTTGTTTTTGAAATTTTAAAAAAAGTAACCTTAGCAAACTACTAGATTTGTTTATAACTAAATTTGCTGAATAGTTACAAAATTAAAGAAGTTGTCTTTAACAACTTCAAAAAGAAGTAGATATGAAACGAAAAAGATTAAAGATTCTAATACGATTAAGATTTCGAAATAGAGTTTAGATGGTAATTTAGATTATCAGAATTTCATCAAATTAAGAGGGGGGGGGTATTTCAAACTCAAAAACTAATTGTCACTTTCTTGGTTTTTTTCTGTTCTTTCAACCACCTCTGCTTCATTTTTTTACCTATTCTTCCTCTCATCTTCCTTTTCTGAGTCTCTATTTGCTTTCGAAATTTCTCATATTGCTTGTCATTCAAAATGGATTTCATTTCCTTCTGATACGCTATCTGCTGGTCTAATCGCTGATTTTGATATGCAAAACGCTCATCAGCAGTTAACTCCCTCTTGCTTTCGCGCATGGTTTTTACTTTTTCAAATTCGGCACGTTTACTAGAAATCTGCCTTGCAAGAATTGGTTGAATCTCTTGCTGTTGTGCCTTAGTAAGTTCTAATGTTAAGGTCATTTTTTTGACTGCTAGGATCGCTTGTTGATCAACAGTTAATTTTTCTCTTTGCGTGCGTCTGTCTTTTTTTTGAGCTTTTGCAGTTACTGTAAATACAAAAACTAATGCTAGAATGCTTGCTGTTTTTTTCATTTAGATGATGTGTTTTAATCAATAATTATTCAACTCTAAAATATCCCTTAGTACCTCTGGTACGACCCCATCACTGAGGTTTAGCCTCAAGACAATACATCGGGTTTACTTATCTATTTTGCGTTTATTTTGACAGCCCAATAAATAAAAGGTTTAAATTTATGGTCTCATTTAACAGTTGATTAACACATGAAAAGAATTTTCTTCCTAGTCCTCTTTATCACTCATAGTACCTTTGCACAGGAGGCTCCAAAAGCAGACCTTTCAAATCCCAGAACAACCGTTTACACGCATATATACTATTTACAAGACGACTCATATCATCCTGAGGTATCGGCAAAGACCATTTATGGAAAAAAAGAAAATGAAGCCATCGACATCGCAATCAAGATTAAAAAAGTACTAGATGGTAAAGGATTGGAAATAAATTTCAATCGTATTCCCTCAGATTCAACTTACTCTGATGCTGCTGGATATGAAAGCCTAAATAAATTTACACTATTTCCAGATCAAATGCCATTGATCTCTGTAGAGAGGATAGGTACTTCGTGGTATTATTCGCGAGAAACAGTTGAGCGTATAAACGGTCTTTACAAAGACACCTTTCCATGGTACATTGATAAAATCCACAATCTCGTCCCAGGCATAGGCTACAAAAAAATAGTTTACATAAAAGTATGGAAAATCGTTGCTTTTATCCTTTTAATGGTCTTCGCAGTTGCTATGTTTTTTGTTGCTAAACGATTGGCTTTCCTCATCTTAAAAAAAATTATATACAGATATATCAAGAGTAAAAGTACCGACATCAATAGCTCGCTTAGAAAGCTAGCGCATCCAATTAGTTTGCTTATTTCTTTGTGGTGTATCAGTCGTATTTTACCATCGCTACAGTTGAGCTTAAAAATTAACAAGTGGTTATTTTTAGCAATAAACATCGCCACCATAGTTTTTTGGATTTATGTATTTCTAAAGTTAGCACAGGTGCTTATTAGTCTCTATCAGGGATATGCAGACAAAACAGAGGGAAAGTTGGACAATCAGTTGGTGCCAATAGTAAAAAACTTCTCAATGTTGATCATCATCATTTTTGGAGCTTTTAGATTGTTGGTATTATTCGGAGCTGATCCTGCCACTGTGCTTGCGGGGGCATCTATTGGAGGTTTAGCAATTGCCTTTGCTTCTCAAGATACTGTAAAAAACCTCATCGGTACAGTGATGATCTTTGTAGATAAGCCCTTTCACATTGGTGACTGGATTGAAGGTGGTGGTGTTGTGGGTACAGTAGAAGAAGTAGGATTTCGATCTACTCGAATTCGTGCATCAGACACTTCAGTATTTCAAATTCCCAATAGCAAACTTTCCGAAATTGTCATTAAAAATGGCGGTTTGCGCTTATTTAGAAGATACAGTACCACTCTGGGACTTCGTTATGATACTCCTCCTGAATTAATAGAGGCTTTCGTTCAAGGTGTGAGAGAAATTATCTTGGCCCATCCAGATACAAAAAAGGATGCTTATAATGTGGAATTTACTGCCTTTGGAGGTTCCTCCTTAGACATCATGGTAAATATGTATTTTAAAACATTAGCTTGGGGAACGGTACAAAATTTTAAACATCAAATTCATATAGCAATCATCAAATTAGCCAAAGAATTAGGAGTAGACTTCGCATTCCCATCCACAACTATGATGATAGAGCAATTTCCAGATAAATCAATTGATATTCAGTATGAAACAGCAAAAGAAACTACTGATAAAGCAATTGAAAAAACAGTGAATGAGTTTAAAGGCAATTTTTCAGAGACAGAAGATTAGTTAAGCAACAACATTAAAAATAGCCCAACCGTAAAGGGCGAACCTTACAAAACGAAAGAGCCCAAAGAGAACGACATTTTTTAAAGGATATTGAATGATTCCAGCCGTCATACAACTTATAGAAAAAGGAAGTGGCAACAAAGCTCCTACTAGAATCAAAAAACCACCCCATTTGCGGATATTTTTTAAATTTTTAGCTATTTTCATCTCCAAATAATTCTTCATGGAAGGAATTTTTGTGCTAGCCTTTCCTATAAAATAGGACATCATACCTCCCAGATATGAAAGCGTCGCTAAAACTGATACGTTAAAAATAGGATTAGCTGTTTTTTTAGACCAACCGATAAATATTTCAGGTGGTATGAAACCGAGCAATGTTTCTGAAACAAAAAAAGTGATTAGAACCCCAATCCTTGAAAAAGAATTGGTGAGTAACTCTAAGCCATCGTCAATAGTAAAAACATATTCATTGATAAAGAATAGCAGCCCAACAGTAAGAATAATAGGAACAGCAGACTTCTTTAAACTTTTCCCTAGAAAAGCATAAAACCCAGTATATGAATAATATTGGTGCAGTAAACGGGTTCTGGATTTTTTTTTACTTTTTACCTTCATATATTTTTGTAAAAATGCAAAACTACAAAGGAAAATTGTGTTGGTATGAGAAAAATTAATTTTAACTTTTCTTTTTACTTTAGTACCTCAATCAAACTTTATGAAGATCACAAGAGCTGTTGAACATATTTTTCAGAAGTATTTACCCTCACCTTTTACTATTGCCATTTTATTAACGCTCATAACAATGGTACTTGCAGTGGTTTTTACAAGCCCCTCAGATACTTCTTCCATCAACTATATTACAGACATACTCCGCTTTTGGGAGTATGGTATTTGGAATACCAAGCTACTAGAGTTTGCCTATCAAATGATGCTCATATTAATTCTAGGTCATGTATTGGTCCTCAGTACGCCGGCAAGCAGGGCAATTCTGAAGATAACACAATACTGTAAAGACACAGCAACAAGTGCAGCTATTGTTGCCTGTACAACGATGCTCGTTGCTTTTTTTAATTGGGGATTGGGTTTAATTTTTGGTGCCTTGTTAGCGAGAAAGGTAGCTGAGCACGCACAAAGCAGGGGAATCAAACTAAACTACCCTATTATTGGAGCAGCAGGTTATACAGGATTGATGGTATGGCACGGAGGAATCTCAGGATCAGCTCCCATTAAAATTAGCGAAGAGGGTCATATCACAGCAATTATGAAGGATATGACTTCACCAGAGTTGCTGGCACAAATTCCCAACGCCATTGATTACAGTAAAACCATCTTTAGCCTTTCCAATATGGTCATTTTTACTCTGGTAGTAGTGGTAATATCAGGGTTGTTTTTTTGGCTTGGGAAAAAATCTAATCCCACAGAAATTAATTTACCCAAATATGCTTTAAATACCAGTGAAAAAGCAACAACAAGAGCAGAACAACTAGACAGTTCTAAAATCCTAGCTTATGTTTTTGGATCGGTTATCATGATTACTTTTTCACTCCGATATCTCAATGATATCAAAGAACTAAAGATCACCCCCAACCTTATGAACTTCCTAATGTTAGGGTTGGGAATTATACTCCATGGAAATTTTAAAAGATTTGTCAATGCCGTTGGGGAATCCATCTCAGACATCTCAGGAATCCTCATCCAATTTCCGCTCTATTTTGGAATTATGGGTATTATGAGTAACTCAGGTATGATGGTTCAAATTTCAGATTTTTTTGTCTCCATCTCTAATGCAACAACCCTCCCTCTCTATACCTTCTTTAGCGCAGGTTTAGTGAATATTTTTGTGCCTAGTGGAGGCGGTCAATGGGTTGTCCAAGGCCCCATTGTAGTTGAATCTGCTATAAAACTGGGAGTTCCTCTAAACAAGGCTGTTATGGCGCTGGCTTATGGAGATCAGATTACCAATATGCTCCAACCATTCTGGGCGCTGCCTCTTCTAGGAATAACCAAACTAAAAGCAAGAGAAATTTTACCCTACACCCTCATTGCCATGGTCGTTGGAAGTACAATCTATATCTTGGGATTATTCTTTTTTTAATGAGATGGCTCACCGATAAAATCGAATTTCCCTCCTACAAGGAGATTTCCTCTAACGGAATAATCGCTATTGGTGGAGACTTGTCTCCAGAGCGATTGGTGTATGCATATAAAAAAGGGATCTTTCCCTGGTACTCAGAAAAGACCCCAATTCTTTGGCACTGCCCTCCAGAACGAATGGTACTGTTTCCCAACGCATTAAAGATTTCTAAGTCGATGAAGCAAGTTTTAAAAAAAGACAAATTTCAAGTTACAGAAAATCAATACTTTAAACAGGTGATTCACCACTGCAAATACATCCAGCGAAAACAAGAAAAGGAATTAGAAGGCACTTGGATCACAGACGATATGGAAGATGCTTACATCAAATTACACCAAATGGGATACGCAAAATCATTAGAAGTATGGCTAGATGGTGAATTGGTAGGAGGACTGTATGGGGTAGAGGTGGGAACTGTTTTCTGCGGAGAAAGCATGTTCTCCAAAGTCTCCAACGCCTCCAAAGTAGCATTTATTCACTTGGTTCAGTCAAATAAATACCAGTTAATCGACTGTCAAGTGTACAACAATCACCTAGCAAGTCTAGGAGCAAAAGAAATTACCAGAAGTGAATTTTTGAAACAACTACAATCAAACAAAAAATAATTCCATTTTGTTGCTGTAGGGCGTTCCCCAAAGGGTCGGGCTCTCCGCTATATCTTTTTTGCTTTTCAAGACAAAAAAGGATGCCGCTGCCATCCCTAACACGGCATCCAGACTCCAATTTTATATGAGGTAAAATAGTTGCTGCACGTTGTCTTTTACTCACTCATTTTTAATTCTAATCAATGCTTAAATTTTATTCAAACCGCATGATGTTCTCTGTGTTTCCCTCAGTTAAACTGTAGCAAGTATATCATTTTCTAAATTTAGTATGCATTATATATATTACAAAGATGCTATTCTGCTATGATATACAAAATACACAGTTCTTTTTCTATTTAATAGCCTAGTAATGATGTGAGTTCACTTTTTTATCATTTTTTTTGATGGATACATTTAATTTAATATATTTATGTGTTGGGCTTCATGCAGAATAAACACAAACCATGAAATTAAAATCACTGACAATAAAAAATTTCAGAGCCTATCAATCTGAAACGAAAATCGGATTTGACGAACTGACTACTATTATCGGGAAAAACGATATTGGCAAATCAACAATATTAGAGGCCTTAGAAATATTTTTCAATAATCAAACTGTAAAAATTGATTCCTCGGATGCTAACATACATTCTGTAATAAAAACTGTTGAAATTACATGTGAATTCACCGACTATCCTGCACAATTATCAATTGACACTTCTTCACCAACAAATCTGAAAGATGAATATTTATTGTCGGCTGAAAACACTCTTGTAATTAAGAAACGAATTGATTGTGGGAAGAAAACACCAAGTGTAGAAATATTCATCGTAGCAAATCATCCAACAGAAAAAGAGGTATCAAACCTATTAGAATTAAAAGAAAAAGAACTCCAAGCAATTATTAAATCAAAATCTCTTGACTCCAAATTAAAGGGGAATCCAACAATGCGAAAGGCAATTTGGAATTCTGTGAATGATTTGAAATTACAAACTGTTGAAATTCCAGTTTCCAAACCAAAGGAGGACGCTAAAAGAATTTGGGAGCAAATAGACGGATACCTTCCAATTTTCGCCTTATTTCAAAGTGACAGAAGTAGCAGTGATTCAGATAGTGAAGTACAAGACCCAATGAAAGCAGCAATTGCTACTGCAATGTCTGAAGTTCAAAAAGAAATAAATGACATTCAGCAAAAGGTAAGGGAAAAAGCAGAAGAAATTGCTAATAATACTCATAATGCATTAAAAGAGATCGATGAAAGTTTAGCAAGCAAATTGGATCCTAAATTTAACCCACCTACACCAGCAAAATGGAATGGTTTGTTTTCCATTCAACTTGATACAGATGATGGAATTCCCTTAAACAAGAGAGGAAGTGGAGTTAGAAGAATGATTCTTGTTAGTTTCTTCAAAGCAGAAGCAGAAAGACGTTTAAAGTCTTCGTCTAAGCAAAATATAATCTATGCAATAGAAGAACCAGAAACAGCTCAACATCCAAATAATCAAAAGGTGTTAATAGAATCATTTAAATCCTTGGCAAATGAAAGCGATTGCCAAATCATTCTTACAACACATAGTCCAGGTTTAGCATCAGAACTTCCAATAGAAAGTTTAAGATTTGTCTATCACGATTCGGGTAACTTAAAAATTGAACAAGGAGAAGATGTTTTCCCAAAAATTGCTCAAACTTTAGGAGTAACTCCTGACAGTAGAGTTAAGGTTTTATTTTGCGTGGAAGGTCCTACTGATGTTGATGCACTCTGCTCCTTAAGCAAGGCTTTGAATAATAAATATCCTGAACTGCCAGACTTAACCAATGACCAAAGAGTAGCATTTATCTTAATGGGCGGTTCTACTTTAAAACATTGGGTTAATCAGAATTACTTAAAAGGACTTGGAAAGCCTGAGTTCCACTTGTACGATAATGATGTTAGTACATATCAACAGTCAATCGACCAAGTAAACCAAAGAGGCGACAACTCTTGTGGACAACTTACTCAAAAGCTAGAAATAGAGAGCTATTTACATAAAGATGCTGTTAATGTAGGATTCAATATAGAAATCGAAGTTCCTGACCAGTTAAATGCTAATGGTAAAGCAACACCACGAATTTTCGCAGAAGCGTACTCTCTAAAAGTTGGACTTCCAAATCCAATAAAAGATACTAAAGCAAAGAAGTTTTTAGCCGAGCGAGCATTTCCAAATATGACAGCAGAAATGATTGAAGAGCGTGATCCAAATAATGAAGTTAAAGGGTGGTTTGAAAAAATTAATGAGTTATTAAATTAAAAGCACGAAAGCACAATAACTAAGCGTATGTTGTGCCGATAGGCCAGCGATATACGCTCTGTTGACTGATCTGTGTTGTTTTGCTACGATATACAAAATACACAGTTCTTTTTCTATTTATTCGCCTAGTAATGATGTGAGTTCACTTTTTTATCATTGTTTTTGATGGATATATTTAATTCAATATATTCATATGTAGGCAACTATTATGAAATATCTGGAAAACTTGATGATGATTTAAATATCAATCAATGGGTTCAATTCTCAAAAAAAACACTACCCGAGTTTAAGAAAATGCTAAAACCTAATGGTGTTGCTGTCTTTGTGATTGGAGATGTTTCTAAACCTAAAAATAGCGTTATACCATTCAAGGGATTTTGCCTTAATGGTAAAAGAAAATAAACTATTTAAGAATGTTTGGATATTTTCAGACTACATTCAAGGAGTAGATAAAACCACAAGAATTTGGGAGGAAACCAAAGGTAAGGCTACAGCAACTGATAGAATTGTAATACTTTCTGATGTAAATCCTTTTGAAAACAACCAAAGATTAAATGGAAAATCAGTTTTAACTTATGACTTAATCAAAGAAAGTACTAAACATTTTATGGGAGATCTAATTGAAGTATGACAAACAAACCCTCAAATACAGAGTTCTTCTCACGAATTGTTGGTTTATTACAATCAGCAAGAAGCAAAGTGTTAACCAAACAATGGTTCTTACCTACTTTGAAATTGGGTGAATGATTGTAGAAGAAGAACAAGATGGCAAAGAACGAGCTGATTATGGAAAACAAATTTTAAAGGAACTTTCAAAAGTCTTGAGCAAAGAATTTGGTAAAGGCTTTTCGGTTGATAACCTAGAAAATATGAGGCGGTTTTATCTTGCTTATAGAAAATCCGAAACAACGTCTCGGATTTCTGACAATGAGATTTCCGAAACAACGTCTCGGAATTTTACTTTGGATTGGTCTCATTATCTCAAATTAATGCGAATTAATGATGAAAGCGAAAGAAAATTCGATGAGATAGAGTCTCATAAAAACAATTGGAGTGTAAGGGAATTACAACGTCAATTTGATTCGGCACCATACACGAGATTAGTTTTAAGCAGAGATAAAGACAAAGTGAAAGAGCTTTCAGAAAAAGGACTTATGTTTGAAAAGCCAAAAGATGCAATAAAAGACCCTTACACCCTTGAATTTATCGGACTTCCTGAACACTCTTCTTATTCAGAAAATGACCTTGAACAAAAATTAATAGATAAACTTGAATACTTCTTAATGGAACTTGGCAATGGATTTACATTTGTAGCAAGGCAAAAACGAATATCGTTTGATGACAAACATTTTAGAATTGACTTGGTTTTTTACAACCGAATTTTGAAATGCTTTATTTTGATTGACTTAAAAATTGGGGAAATCAAGCATCAAGACCTTGGACAAATGCAAATGTATGTTAACTATTACGACCGTGAAGTTAGACTAGAAGAAGAAAATAAAACAATCGGAATAGTATTATGCAAGGACAAAAGTGAATCGGTTGTGGAATATACCTTGCCTGAAAATAATGAACAGATTTTTGCGAGTAAATATCAAACAGTTTTGCCAACAAAAGAGGAATTGAAATTATTGATAAACGAAAAGAAAAGCCAACGCTGACTGATAAGCGGAATGAGAAAAGTCAGCAGAGAATCGAGTAAACAACTCCGTCAATAATTGAGTGCCCACCCTATGTACATCGGCTTTGCCAGTTCTTTTGCCTAGATGTCTACTAGACATTTCTTCCCAAGAACATATACGGCGGTTCAATCCATCAGAATGGTGCTTTGTGCAACTGCCCAACCACTCATTCTTCTGTGACTCCAAGCATATGCCTAGCTGTGAAGAATGAATAAGATAAACCCATTGACATTGAGTTTGTTCTGATTTTGTATGTTTGTGATATCACTGATTTGATCTGATTTTAACATACAATACAGCCTGATGCCGCAGACCACATTAATTTCTTTTTTTAAATACACTGGTTTCAAGAATCGATGGGATGCTTTTGGGAGGATGGGCAGACCTCCAATTGTTCAAAAAGAAGTGGCAGGTCTGTCGTTTTTTAAACCCTTAGGCACAGGAAGTGGCAACGGGTTTTCGATCAAACCAGATTTTTCCACTTATGGATTTGTCGCTGTCTTTAATACTGAAGAACTGGCGAGAGCATTTCTTAAAACACCTGTAATACAAGTCTATACCAAAACAGCAACAGCATACAGTCATGTTCTAATGCATACCACCAAAAGTCATGGTCAGTGGAGCAAACAAGAACCCTTTAAATCCTCCGTAAAATTTGAGCTTTCCAAACCCATAGCCGTTATTACTAGAGCAACAATACGACCAAAACTCGCCTATAAATTTTGGAGAAATGTGCCTTCAGTTTCAAAATCAATGGAAGGATATGATGCATTACTTTTTTCGAAGGGCATCGGTGAGTTTCCCTTGCTAATGCAGGCAACATATTCGCTGTGGCCCAATGCAAAAGCCATGATGAATTACGCTTATCAAAATCCAAAACACGCAGAAATGGTAAAAAAAACCCGTGAATTAGGGTGGTATTCAGAAGAGTTATTTGCGCGTTTTCAACCCTTTTATCAAGAAGGTAATTTAATTCCGCTCTTTTTGTAATCTTTCCTTGTACAGCCTAATTTCTTTGACCACTTTTGGTGCCAAAATTACGGTTGCCAGCATCGTGGGAATCGCCATCAATGCAAAAGCACCATCGATTAAGCTAATCATTGTTTTTAAGTCTGAAGTCGCCCCTAAAACAATACTCAATATGAACAAATAGTTATAGAGATATTTGTATTTCACTCCCACTATAAACGACAGAGATTTTGTGCCATAGTAGGAATATGAAAACAAAGAAGAAATACTAAAAACAGCAATACAGACCATCAAAATATATTGTCCAACACCAGGAATCGCTTCTGAAAATGCATTGGCGGTTAAGGTAACCCCGTCACTCCCTCTTGTTTCCCAAACGCCGGTGACTAAAATCGTTAAAGCCGTTAGGGTACAAACAACAATGGTATCTATAAAAGGTCCCAGCATGGCTACTAATCCCTCTCTAACAGGCTCAGCTGTCTTTGCTGCTCCGTGTGCCATGGGAGCTGTTCCTATTCCCGCTTCATTAGAAAATGCTCCGCGTTTAATTCCTGTAATAATTAAGGCTCCTAAAACTCCGCCAAACAATGCTTCTTTATCGGGATTCATATAGTCTCCAAGAAAAGCATCAGTAAAAATCATTCCCAAATACTTTGGAACTCTATCCGCATATACAAAAAGCACCACGCTAACTAACATAAAGTACAATAATACCATAGAAGGAACCAGCTTTGCAGTTACCTTCCCAATGCGCTTCAGTCCTCCAAGAATAACAAAAGACGTAACGATCACCAAAAAGAGACCAAATGCCAAATTGGTCCATAGATGTACCTCAATATTATTGGGGATTAGTAGAATATCGTTGACCGCTTGGGTTAGTTGATTTACGTTAAAAACAGGCAAGGCACCAATCATCGCACATAAACTAAAAAAAATTGCAAGTGGCTTCCATTTGTCTCCCAGTCCCTCAGTAATAAAGTACATAGGACCTCCTTGCAATTCTCCGGCACTGTCTTTACCTCGATAAAGTACTGCCAAAGTTGATGTAAAAAATTTGGTAGCCATTCCTACAATAGCACTTACCCACATCCAAAAGATAGCTCCTGGACCTCCCGCTGCAATGGCCACAGCCACACCCGAAATATTTCCCATTCCAACTGTTGCAGACAATGCTGTGGTTAGCGCTTGAAAGTGGCTAATTTGTCCTGGGTCATTAGGGTTATCATAGGTTCCTCTGAGCACTTGAATGGCATGACCAAAAAATCTAAAGGGAAGAAATTGGGAGCGAAATAACAGGTACAACCCGCCACCAATTAATAAAATGAGGAGTGGAAGTCCCCAGACAAAAGAAGCAAAATCTTTGATGAGATCTTCAATAAAAATCATTCAAAAAAAACTTTTGATACCGTTTTTGTAACATTCAGCTCAACAGTTCTTCCCATAATGAGCGCTCTGTTGTCAGGTTCGTGACCTGCAGGAAAACCGAATACAATAGGGAAATTATAATCAGAAGTTGCATCCAAAATCAATTGCTCAATGGGACTTCCCCATTGGGTAGTATTTACTTTAATATTGCTGATATCACCAATAACAAGTCCCTGTAAATGTTGAAAATAGCCCGCTCTTTTCAAGCTCTGGAGCATTCTATCTATCGCGTATTTATATTCTCCAATTTCTTCAATAAATAGAATCTTATTTTTAGTGTCCAGCTGACTTTCGCTTCCTAACATAGAAGCCAAAATAGAAAGGTTTCCACCTACCAATTGCCCCTTTGCATTCCCCGTAATATTGTAAGCAGATGAGGGGATTTCATAGTGTAATTCTTCACCAAAAAGTACTTTCCTGAGTGTTTCTTTGCTTTTTGCTGCTTCCTCAACATCAAAAAGCATACTGGCTCC
Organism: Flavobacteriaceae bacterium; assembly: GCA_964228785.1. Lineage (GTDB taxonomy): Bacteria > Bacteroidota > Bacteroidia > Flavobacteriales > Flavobacteriaceae > Polaribacter. Next base: position 7,587 of record CAXRAW010000009.1, on the reverse strand, counting down.
CATTATCGCATGAATGCTCTCCACACCTAAATTAGAAACATGGCTATGTAGAGCAGTAATATCAGAATATCCAATAATCCATTTCGGAGACTGCTTAAACACTTTAAAATCTAAACGGTCTATGATTCTTACCGAACCATAACCGCCTCTAGCTGCCCATATTGCTTTGATATTTGGATTGTCTAATGCTGCCTGAAAATCATTCGTTCTCTCTTGATCAGACCCTGCAAAATGATGGTGTTGGTTGAACACATGTTTTCCTACAATGACCTTTAAACCCCATTGCTCTGCCAGTTGTTTTGCCTGATGAATCAGCTCTTCTTTATCTTTCAAGATTCCAGCTGGAGCTACAATGGCAATCGAATCTCCAGATTGCAGATATTTTGGCGTTTTTAATTTCATTTTTATTGAAGGAATAGCATTATCTAGTTGCTGTGCAAAAGTGATGAAATTTACTGCTGCTAAAAGCAAGAGTACAACATATTGTTTTCTTAAAAAGGGCATACGATTCCTTTGGGTAAATGTACACGATTTTTTTTATTTGAAAATTCACAGAAACTATATAGACTAACGAATCCTAAACTCTTGAATGAATTCGGGAGAACAGGTTCAAAAGAAACTTTAAAGTGGCACCTTGAAAAATTCTTTTAAACCTTTAACAAAAAATGAGGTCTGATTTAATGACGTTAATTACCGTAAAATGAGTCTAGGCAAATTAAGCCCTCGCACAACGACTGTTCAAGTCTCGATCAATATTCTCTCATTGATCAGATAATTCGTATGAATTTAAACGTGCGGAACAACTATAGACGATTAAGCTTAGAAAAGGGACAATATCCGCAGAGCAACTTCAATAGAAGTCCTCTGATCTTTTTTTGGTTTTCAATCAACCCAAAATTAGTATAATGTAAGCCCTAAATGTGATTGTAACATCATTTTAAATGACTACAAACCCTTGCAATACCGATTCTTTAGCGACCTACACCCCAAGTAGCAGTAAGCCTTAGAACATGAGACGTGTAAATCACCTATTTAGGCGATTGGGCTTTGGTGTGAATATGAATGGTATTCGCACTGCGCTTGAAAGCACGCCAGAAGATCTTATTGATTCGTTCATAGATCAAGCAATCAATATGCCTCCAACACCTGCTCCAAGCTGGGTAAACATGACGTATTCTGATTACATTGATAATGGATTGGATTTTAATGTAGAAACCGAAAACAATCAACAAGAGTGGAAATTACAAACGTTAAACGATCTGTCAAACGATGGTTTAAGAGGACGGATTACACTTTTTTGGCATAATCATTTTGTAACTGAATTAGAAAGTTATTACTGCTCTAGTTATCTCTACAGCTATTATCATCTTTTACAGACTCATTGCCTCGGTGATTTCAAAGAGTTTGTCAGAGAAATGGGACTAAATGAAGCCATGCTTATATATCTTAATGGGTTTGAAAATACATCTCAAGAATCCAATGAAAATATACGCCAAGGCTTATCATGACAAGGACTTAGCTCCAGAAAATTTGAGTAATGCCGTTCAGTATACTGACGATGAACTTAGTCGGCAGCTGGCTATAGTGGCAAGAATGATCAAGGAAAACTTAGGACCCAAGGTATATATAGTTACACTAGGAGGTTTTGACACTCATGCCAATCAAGAAGAGGAGCACCAAATCTTACTAAACAGTTTGTCTAGTGCTGTAAAACTTTTCTTTGATGATCTAGGAGCAACAGGACAAGACCAAGATGTACTAGCGATGACTTTTGGTGAGTTTGTAAGAAGAGCCTTCGAAAACGGTTCGCAACAGATCATGGGGCTGCTACTCCTATCCTCTTTTTTGATCCTGCACTTGAAGATCACAGTTTTGTGGGAACGCATCCCGACTTAAATGCACTGAATGCTAACAGTAGTTTAACTCATCACATCGACTTTCGGCAAATATATGCTACCGTGATGCAAGAATGGTTGTGCATTAATCCTACGACCGTAAATCAAGCACTGCTTGGAGAGACTTTCGATTTGGTAGATTTAGGATTTAGTTGCTCTTTACTGGGCATTGATAACCCTAGTCCAATAGCTATATTTTCGCATACTCCTTTATATGACAACGATCAGGTATCAATCAGAATTACTAGTGTGAACACCCAGCACACTGTTGTGAAACTGTTTAATATTCTTGGTCAGGAGATTGCTACATTAAAAAATGAAATACTATTTGCGGAAGTGCATACTATCAACGTAAAAAACACAGCAAATACAAGATTATATCAAGGGCAATATATTTATAGAATCTCAGCAGGAGGCTCTCATTACAGTCGATCAATTATTGTTCGCTAACCGAGAGAAACTCATTCTAAATCCGTAATTTTACGCGCTCAAAAGAAAACGATGTCCAAGAGATATACGATTACCGCTGCGCTTCCTTACACGAATGGACCCATTCATATTGGGCATCTAGCAGGGGTCTATGTTCCTGCAGATATCTATGCCAGATATTTACGAATCACAGGAAATGATGTTGCCTACATCTGTGGGTCTGATGAGCACGGAGTTGCCATTCCTATGAAAGCACAAAAGGAAGGTGTAAGTCCGCAAGAGATCATCGATAAATACCACGAAATTATCAAGCAGTCTTTTAAAGATTTCGGTATTTCATTTGATAACTATTCTCGCACTTCGGCTGAGATACATCATAAAACAGCTTCGGATTTCTTTGTGAGTTTGCATGAAAAAGGTGAGTTTATTGAAGAAGTCACCGAACAATTATATGATGAGCAGGCAAATCAATTCTTAGCCGATCGTTTTGTCATTGGGACTTGTCCGAATTGTGGTTTTGAAGAAAGCTATGGAGATCAATGTGAAAACTGCGGAACCAGTCATAATGCAACGGACCTGATCAATCCAAAATCAGCAATCACAGGTAATAAACCCACCTTAAAGCAAACCAAGCACTGGTTTTTACCACTAGACAAACATGAAGATTTCTTGCGTGAATGGATCTTAGAAGGTCATAAAAATGACTGGAAACCTAATGTTTACGGGCAAGTAAAATCTTGGGTAGATGTTGGATTGAGACCTAGAGCCGTGACTCGTGATTTGGATTGGGGAATTCCCGTCCCCGTAGAAGGTGGCGACGGCAAAGTATTGTATGTTTGGTTTGATGCGCCTATCGGATACATCTCTGCCACCAAAGAATGGGCAGAAAGAGAAGGAAAGAACTGGGAAGATTACTGGAAGGGCGAAAACACCAAATTGGTGCATTTTATTGGAAAAGATAATATTGTTTTTCACTGTGTCATTTTCCCTACTATGCTGAAAGTACACGGCAATTATATTCTTCCAGACAATGTTCCTGCCAATGAGTTCTTAAATTTAGAAGGCAACAAATTATCTACCTCTAAAAATTGGGCGGTTTGGTTACACGAGTATTTGGAAGAATTCCCAAATCAGCAGGATGTTTTGCGATATACCCTAACCGCAAATGCACCGGAAACCAAAGACAATGATTTTACTTGGAAAGATTTTCAAGCGAAAAATAATAGTGAATTAGCAGATGTCTTAGGGAACTTTATTAACAGAGTTCTCGTACTTACATCAAAGTATTATGAAGGCATCACTCCGATACCTGCTGAACTAAGCAAAAGGGATAATGACACATTGGAAAGTATCAAAAACTTCCCATCTTCTATTGGGAAATCCATAGAACGCTATCGCTTCAGGGGAGCCTCGCAAGAAATGATGAATTTAGCAAGGTTAGGCAATAAATATTTGGCCGACGAAGAGCCTTGGAAGAAATCCAAAACTGATCCAGAGCGAGTGAAAACGATCATGTATGTTGCCGCTCAAATTACTGCTGCATTGGCGATCATTTCTGAACCATTTCTGCCTTTTTCTTCGAAAAAATTAAAAGATTACCTCAGACTTGATGCTTTAGATCCTTTGAGCTGGAATGATGTTTCTGAAAAAGAAATCTTAATTCCGTCTGGTCATGAAATAACTAGAGGTGACATTTTATTCCCTCGAATTGATGACAAAACAATTGCAACGCAACTAGAAAAACTAGCAGCCACGAAATTGGTAAATGAACAAGCCAATAAAACTGTGAAACCTCAAAAAGAAACCATCGAATTTGAAGACTTTAACAAGTTAGATATTCGAGTTGGAACTATTTTGGAGGCAGAAAAAGTTGCCAAAACTAAGAAGTTGCTACAACTAAAAGTTGATGTTGGAATTGATGTAAGAACTATTGTTTCAGGGATTGCAGAAAGTTTTTCACCAGATGATATTATCGGACAGCAAGTAACTGTGTTAACCAACTTAGCCCCGAGGAAAATTCGCGGTGTTGAGAGTCAAGGTATGATTTTGATGACTGATACTCCTGATGGAAAACTAGCCTTTGTAGAACCAGAGAGAGAAGTACAAAACGGACAGCAGATTAGCTAATGCTTAAAATAGCGTATCACCCTATTTACCGTCATCCTTTGCCAGAAGGCCATCGTTTTCCTATGCCGAAATATGAACTGCTTCCTCAGCAGTTACTGTATGAAGGTACTTGTGAAAAAGAGAATTTCTTTGAGCCTGAAATCCCAAATAACAAATACATCTTCCTGACGCATGAGGCAGAATATGTCTCCAATTTATTAAACCTTACTTTACCGCACAAGGAAGCACGTAAGATTGGATTTCCATTGAGTGAATTGTTGATTGAACGCGAATTGGTCATCTCTGATGGTACCATAAAAGCTAGTGAATATGCGCTACAAAATGGCATCGCCATGAACATTGCAGGTGGAACGCATCATGCATTCACAAATAGAGGTGAGGGCTTTTGTATGTTCAACGATCAGGCCATTGGATCAAGGTATTTATTAGAGCATCATCTAGCTTCAAAGATCTTAATCATTGACCTAGACGTACATCAAGGAAATGGAACGGCAGAGATCTTTCGAGATGAGCCTAATGTGTTTACCTTTTCTATGCATGGAAAAACCAATTATCCGTTTATCAAAGAAAAAAGCGACTTGGACATTCCGCTTAAAAATGAAACGGATGATGAAGAATACTTGTCTATTTTAAAAGAAACGCTTCCTAAATTGATTCTGGAACAGGAACCCAATTTTATCTACTATTTATGTGGGGTTGACGTAATAGCATCAGACAAGCTAGGAAAACTGTCTTTAACAATAGAGGGGTGCAAGGAACGTGATCGATATGTCTTGCAAAGCTGCAAAGATTTTGAAATCCCTGTGATGTGTAGTATGGGTGGTGGCTATTCAAAAGACATCAAGACAATTGTAGAAGCACATGCCAATACTTTTCGTATGGCGCAGCATGTTTTCTTCTAATATTGTATCTTGTGGGCAAAGAAATAAATTAAATAGATTGAAAATATTTATCTTGATGCTCGTTATAAAAATAACAAAGAATAGCTACCAGCAACAATATGAACAAGATAAATACACTTATAAATAATTTTTCAACCAACAATCTCATTGCTTTTTTGAGAGGTTCTATTCCATCCTTCAAACCAGAAGATAATGAATTAGACCATTTATTTCCCGAAGACATTTACGACAAATACGAATCGATTGTCAAAATTGGAGAAGCTATAATTGATAATGATGACCTTATTGTTATTGCTTCAAAAACAAACGAACCACTAACCGAGCGAACTGGAAAGAGGAATCAGTACGAAATCGCAAAAACAATTCTAAAACACGAAGTGAAAGACGCTTCACTTTTTGTGTTTTACGATGACGAAGGAAATTTCCGATTCAGTTTTGTTAAAGCAAATTATTTAGGAACAAAAAGAGACTTTACAGACTTTAAGCGTTACACCTATTTTATAACACCAAGCCAAACCAACAAAACATTTATCAAACAAGTTGGTAGTTGCAATTTCAATTCACTAAATGAAATTATTCAAGCCTTTAGTGTTGAACCGCTTAACAAACAATTCTACCAAGACATTGCAAAATCATTCTACGGACTTATTGGCAGAAAAGTGAAAATTGGCAGTAGAAATGTAACATTTGATACCTCATTAAAATTACCATCAACACCAGCTGATACCAATAGAAAAGTGTATCAAGAATTTGCAGTACGCTTAATTGGTAGAACGATTTTCTGTTGGTTTCTAAAAAGCAAGAAATCTGAAAACAGCATTCCATTAGTTCCTAAAAGTTGGCTATCCTCAGAAACCGTTGTAAAAGTCAACAACCAACAGCATAACTATTATCACTCAGTTTTAGAAAAATTATTCTTTTTGGTGCTCAATAAAAAGCAAAACGACCGAAAAGATTATGAACTACCAAACGACCACGAACTCATTCCATTTTTAAATGGTGGACTTTTTGAAGCACAAACCGATGACTTCTTCCCTACCAATGGCAAAGGCATTCATCAAATTTCATTTGACTTAAAAATTCCAAACCAATGGTTTATTGAGCTTTTTGAAGTTTTAGAGCAATACAATTTCACCATTGATGAAAATAGTATTTATGATGCAGAAGTAAGCATTGACCCAGAAATGCTCGGAACCATTTTTGAAAACTTATTAGCAGAAATAGACCCAGATACCGAAAAGAGTGCCAGAAAAGCCACAGGTAGTTTTTATACACCAAGAGAGATTGTAGATTATATGGTGGAGCAATCTTTGGTGCAATACTTAAAAAATAAAGTTTCTATTGAAAACGAAGAACAACTTTTAGAACTCTTTAAAGAAGGTGGCTCAAATACGTTTGAGCCAACTGAAACCAAGAAAATATTAGAAACTTTAAGCAATGTAAAAATATTAGACCCAGCTTGTGGTTCTGGTGCGTTCCCTATGGGAGCTTTACATAAAATCATCATTGCCTTACAAAAGCTAGACCCAGATGCGTCTTGGTGGAAACAAAAACAAATAGATACTGCAAAGAATGCTATTGTAAAGCAATATTTAAAAGAAAAGTTTAATACTTCTAATAGTGATTATGCACGAAAATTAGGTGTGATACAAAACTCTATTTATGGTGTAGATATACAACCCATTGCTTCTGAAATCTCAAAATTACGTAGCTTTTTAAGTTTAGTGATTGATGAAACTATTGATGATAATGCAATTAATCGAGGAATATGGCCTTTACCTAACTTAGAATTTAAGTTTGTAACTGCGAATACGTTGATTGGATTAGAGGAAAAACAGCAAGCCCAAGGTGCTTTTGATTTTGGACAAACAGATGAACTGCAAGATCAACTTAAATCTATACGGAATCAATATTTACAGGCATATGGAGACACTAAAGCAAAACTTAAAAAAGATTTTGAAGAAGTCCAAAATAGAATTTTCAAACAGGAAATAGCTAGTGATGTACAAAACAAACGAGCATTACAATTAGCATCGTGGAAACCGTTTGGCAACGAAAGTAATACGTGGTTTGACCCTTATTGGATGTATGGTGTTAAGGAATTTGATATTGTTGTTGGCAATCCGCCTTGGGGTGCTAAATTGAGTAAAGATGATAAGGCTAAATACAAGATTGTTTTTGAAGAAATAGACTCTTCAACACCAAATTCATTCGCTTATTTCTGTGGTATTGGA
>CAXRAW010000008.1:0-15874 GCA_964228785.1 Flavobacteriaceae bacterium | reverse complement strand
AACATAAATATCTTTTACTTAAATTTCTAAAACAACCTGCAATACCTTTTGATAATAATCAAGCAGAAAGAGATTTAAGGATGATAAAGGTAAAGCAAAAAGTATCGGGTTGTTTTAGGTCTCAAAACCATGCTCAATATTTTGCTCGAATTAGAGGGTATATCTCTAATGTGAAGAAAAATAACAAACCCGTATTGCTAGCTATTCAAAATAGTTTCAATAAAAAGACTTTTATCCCCAATTTCACTGAATAGTTACGAGTTATTTCAATAACTAAAAATCGTAAAAAGTTGTAAATCAATTTCATTTAAAATTTTAACCCTTGATTCGCATTATTAACAAAAAGGGCAATTTGTTGTTCACCCGAGATAGTCTGCTTCAAGAAATTCTTTATTTTGTCTAAGATTCTTGAAGAAAGACTCTCTACAAAATATAATCTGTACTAATAAAGTTAGACGATTTCTTTTCTAGTAAATCTTCAAGGATGGCATTGTTATAGGGATTATCCTTAGAAGCTACAAAGGTTCGTATTGAAAATGAGCGTAAGGCATCACGAACACTTAGCGTGCTTACAGCTGAGTCTTTTCTTCCTGTAAATGGATACACATCTGGACCTCGTTGACACGAGCTATTCAAATTCACACGACATACCAAGTTGGCCAAACTATCAATCAGTGGGGATAATGTTTCGATATCTTTTCCAAACAAACTCACTTGTTGTCCATAATTGGAATCTGCCATATCATTTAATGGTTCTTCAATATCTCTGAACGGAATAATGGGAATCACAGGGCCAAACTGCTCCTCGTGAAATACCTCCATTCGCTTATCAACAGGATAAAGCACTGCTGGAAAGATAAAATTTTCTGTGGTTTCACCACCTCTCGTATTAATGATCGCTGCGCCTTTCTCAAGAGCGTCATCTATTAACCCTTGAATATATGCAGGTTTATGAGGCTCGGGAAGTGGTGTTAGCTTTACACCTTCATCCCAAGGGTTTCCAAATACCAAACGATCAACAGCCTCGGTAAAACGCTCATTAAATTCGTCTATAATTGCCTCATTGACATAGAGTAGTTTGAGTGCTGTACAACGTTGTCCGTTAAACGATAAGGTGCCCGCTATACATTCTTGAATCGTTAAATCCAGATCAGCATCGGGCAAGACAATAGCAGGGTTGTTGGCTTCCAAACCTAAAACCAAACGCAGGCGGTTGCTTTTTGGATGTAAAACTTGCAAAGCCTTCGCCGATGAACTATGACCTATTAAGGCTAGGACATCAATTCGTCCCGACTTTACAATCGGTGTTGCCAAAGCTCTACCTCTTCCATAGATGATGTTTACAACTCCCTTAGGGAAGCTGTTTTGAAAGGCTTCTAACAAAGGAGACATCAGCAAAACTCCCAACTTAGCAGGTTTAAAGACAGCTGTGTTCCCCATGATTAACGCAGGAACAAGCAGGCAGAAAGTTTCATTTAAGGGGTAATTATAAGGACCTAGACATAGTACAACGCCAATAGGTCCTCGTCTGATGTGTGCATGAACGCCGCCCTGCTTGTGGAACTTAGCACTATTGCGATCCATTTGCTTATAGTCCTCTATAGTATCATAGATATAGTCAGCGGTTCTATCAAACTCTTTCTGGGAGTCGGTCAGCGTTTTTCCAATCTCCCACATCAATAATTTAACAACTTCCTCTCTTTTGGTTTTCATTTGTGCTACAAATTTCTCCATACAAGCAATGCGATCTACCACTTTCATTGTAGGCCATAAACCTTTACCTCTGTCATAGGCATCACAGGCTGCATCTAGTGCCTCTATGGCTTCTGTCTCTCCCAATTGAGGAATAGTTCCCAGATAAGTTTTTTGATATTCTGATGTAGACGAAATTGTCGAAAATATATCAGAAGTTGCTCCATTCCAAGGTTTTAACACCCCATTAACGAGGTATGTGGATTGCTGAATGGTTTCTGAAATTCTGTAAGATACTGGAATTTTAGGTGTTTGCTTTGTTGTTTTCATCGTCATTTTGGTTTGTGATGTAAAGTTAGTGAAGAAAAAACATCTGATATTGGATATCTAATAATTAGTTTATAGCCCTTTATTCATTGCTTGAAATGGCACGAGCTAGACATAAAGGTAACATCAAACTAAAAACTGAAATAAATCAGGCTTATCATTTAAATAATCGCCAAAAAAATTGTGGCGTTTCATTCTTGAGATTAACGGTTGAAGATCGTCAGAAGATTTCAGTTCCAAACCTACGACTGCAGCTCCATTTTCTCTGTTGGTTTTTTTTGTGTATTCGAAATGGGTAATATCATCATCGGGGCCTAAAATATCAGCAACAAACTCACGCAGAGCACCCGCTCTTTGCGGGAACTTGATAATGAAATAATGCTTTAAATTGGCATGTAATAAGGCGCGCTCTTTAATCTCTGCGGTTCTCGTGATATCGTTGTTACTTCCACTAATTACACAAACTATATTTTTTCCTTTGATCTCCTCTCTAAAATCGTCCAACACCGAAATACTCAGAGCACCAGCTGGTTCTAATACAGTCGCGTCTCTGTTGTACAGGTCTAAAATGACTTGACAAATCTTTCCTTCGGGTACTGTAACCATATCGTCTAAAAACTGATTGCATAGTGCAAAATTGAGATCTCCAACTCGTTTTACTGCAGCACCATCCACAAAGTTATCAATGGCTTCAAGGGTGGTGTTTTTTCCGATTTTGATAGAGGTTGACATGGAAGGAGCACCATGGGGTTCTACGCCAATAATTCTTATTTGCGGAGAAATTTGTTTGACATAGGCTGACAATCCAGCTGACAGTCCGCCCCCACCAACTGGAACAAATATATAGTCTATTGCTACATGAGACTGAGCCATAATTTCGAGTCCGACTGTCGCTTGACCTTCTATGATTTTTTCATCATCAAACGGTGGAATAAACGTTTTTTGCAATTGTTCGCAGTGAAGCTTAGCAGCGTAAGAAGCGTCATCAAAAGAATCACCAATAAGAACCACTTCTATAAAATCCTCCCCAAACATTTTCACCTGATCAATTTTTTGTTTGGGAGTTGGAGAGGGCATATAGATGACTCCTTGAATTTGGAGCAGCTTGCATGACAAAGCAACTCCCTGTGCGTGGTTTCCTGCACTAGCACAAACAATTCCTCTTAAACGTTGCTCCTCAGATAGTGAAGAAATCTTGTGATAGGCTCCACGAATCTTATAAGAACGTACCAGTTGCAGATCCTCTCTTTTAAAAAAGATATTGGCATCGTATTCTCTAGAATATCGATCATTTTTGATCAAAGGGGTTTTTAAAGCCACGTTGGTCAGGTTTTTCGATGCTTTTTGTACGGCTTGAATAGTGGGTTGATATGAAACCTTTACACTCATTTAAACAGATACTGATTCTTGCTTTTTTTCTGTTTTAATTGCTTTCATAGCTGTCATAGCTCCTCGTAAGCGCTTTCCTACCGCTTCAATTTTATGACTTCTTATCGCTTCATTAACAGCGATTAATTGGGCATTATCTACCTCATTTGAGTCTGAATAGGACGTTCCTATGATGGTTTTATCAACTGACTTCATAAAATCAACTAACAATGGTTTTGCTGCATGATCAAATAAATAACAACCATACTCAGCGGTATCAGAAATGACACGGTTCATTTCATACAATTTCTTTCTTGCAATGGTATTTGCAATCAGCGGTAATTCGTGTAGTGATTCGTAGTAGGCAGAATCTTCAATGATTCCCGCACTTACCATCGTCTCAAAAGCTAGTTCTACACCTGCTTTAACGAATGCCACCATCAGAACTCCGTGATCAAAATATGTTTGCTCTGGAATTGCATCTGTTGTTAATGGCGTTTTCTCAAAAGCTGTCTCTCCTGTTGCTGCCCTCCACGTGAGTAAATTGATATCATCAGAAGCCCAGTCTTCCATCATGGTGTTAGAAAAGTGACCAGAGATAATATCATCCATATGCTTTTCGAATAATGGTGTCAAAATTTCTTTTAATTCTTCTGACAATTCATATGTTTTGATTTTCGCTGGATTTGAAAGGCGATCCATCATATTGGTAATTCCACCGTGTTTTAATGCCTCAGTGATGGTTTCCCAACCGTACTGAATTAATTTAGCAGCGTAATTGGGATTTATTTCCTTCTCAATCATCTTGTTAAAACACAAGATTGATCCTGTTTGTAGTACTCCACATAAAATGGTTTGTTCTCCCATAAGATCAGATTTTACCTCGGCTACAAAGGAAGATTCTAACACCCCTGCTCTATGTCCGCCTGTTGCAGCAGCATAGGCTTTTGCTTGTGCCCATCCTTTCCTTTCTGGATCGTTTTCGGGGTGTACAGCGATGAGTGTTGGCACTCCAAATCCACGAAGGTATTCTTCACGCACTTCTGTCCCTGGGCATTTGGGTGCCACCATAATCACGGTGATGTCCTCACGAACTTTCATGCCTTCCTCAACGATATTAAATCCGTGAGAATAAGACAGGGTTGCTCCCTTTTTCATAAGTGGCATAACTTTGTTCACCACATTGCTATGTTGTTTATCGGGCGTTAGGTTTAATACCAAATCAGCAGTTGGAATCAACTCTGAATATGTGCCTACCGTAAAACCATTGGAGGTAGCATTTTTAAAGGAGTTTCTCTGTTCTTTGATAGCAGCCTCACGAAGTGCATACGAGATATCCAGTCCAGAATCTCTCATGTTCAGACCTTGGTTTAATCCTTGCGCTCCACATCCTACAATTACAATTTTCTTTCCTTTTAACGCTTCTACACCTTCCTCAAATTCAGAAGACTCCATAAATCTACATTTTCCTAATTGTGCTAATTGGTCTCTTAAACTAAGGGTGTTAAAATAATTTGCCATGTTGATATTTTTAATAGTTAAATGCGGCTAGCATTTCTGATATTTTCATTTCGTCTTTGGTTACAGCTATTCGTCCAGATCTCACAAATTGCATGATCCCAAAAACACTTAATTCTCGATATAATAATTCGACTTCGCTTTTTCTCCCTGATTTCTCAAGAACAAAAAACTCTTTGTTGACAGTAACAATTCTTGCATTGCTTTCTTTAATGATGTTTTGAATCTGACGTTCTTCAAATAATAAGTCTGATTTTATCTTAAACAACGCAGATTCTTGATAAATCGTTTCATCATCGGTGTGGTAATATGCTTTAATCACCTCTACTTGCTTTTCAAGTTGACCAATAATTTTCTTGACCTGTGTTTGGGTGATATTCACCACCAAGGTAAATCTAGAGACTCCTTCAATTTCAGATGCTGAAGTATTGATACTCTCAACATTGATATGCCTTCGTTGAAAGATCGCTGAGATTCTATTGAGCAAACCAATATTGTTCTCTGTGTAAATTGAAACGGTATATAATTGTTTTTCTTCCATGATAAAAAGCTTTGAGCTCTTGACTTTTACTGTTTTTTATTCTAATCTTATATCCGATACAGAGGCACCTGATGGAATCATTGGAAACACATTGTCTTCTTTTTCTACGCAGACTTCTAGGAAGTAGGCTTCTTTAGACTCTATCATTTCTTTGATAATATCCTTGAGTTCAGAACGTTTTGTTACTCGTTTTGCTTCGATATGGTATCCTTTGGCAATGGTCACAAAATCTGGATTTACCAATTCTGTAGATGCATATCTCCTATCAAAAAAGAGTTGTTGCCACTGACGTACCATTCCTAAAAAATCGTTGTTTAATACTACGACCTTTACAGGCACTTGCGTCTGAAAAATTGTTCCAAGCTCTTGTATGGTCATTTGATATCCACCATCACCAATAACGGCAATGACCTCTCTCTCGGGTGCTGCCATTTTTGCTCCAATAGCGGCTGGCAGGGCAAATCCCATGGTTCCTAATCCTCCTGAGGTAATATTACTCCTGGTTAAATTAAAGTTGGCATAACGACATGCAATCATTTGATGTTGACCAACATCGGATACGATAGCTGCCTTTCCTTTGCTTTGGATATTGATCTCCTTTAACACTTCACCCATCGTTAATCCTTCTTTAGTTGGATGTAAGTCGTTCTTGATTACTTTTGTATATTCTATCTCATAGAGATTTTTAAATTGCTGATGCCAGTCTGAATGACTTTTGTTGTCTAACAACGGAATTAACTGTTTTAAGCTTTCTTTGGCATCTCCTAGAACAGCCACATCAGACTTTACATTTTTATCGACCTCTGCAGGGTCAATCTCAAAGTGAATGATCTTCGCTTGCTTTGCATAACTTTCTAGATTGCCTGTGACACGGTCATCAAAACGCATTCCGATGGCAATTAAGAGATCACATTCGTTGGTTAGTTTGTTAGGAGCATAATTTCCATGCATTCCCACCATGCCCACGTTTAACGGGTGAGAAGTTGGAATTGCCGAAGCACCAAGAATTGTCCACGCAGCCGGAATTCCCGCTTTCTCAATGACTTGTTTTAATCCTTCTTCAGCTTCTCCCAAAATGACTCCTTGCCCCCAAACAATAAGTGGTTTTTTGGCATTGTTGATGCATTTGGCAGCCTCTGCTACCTTGCTGGAATCTACTCTAGGTACAGGTGTATAGCTTCTAATTCCTGTACATTTCTTGTACTTAAATTCCAGTTCGCCAAACTGTGCATCTTTGGTAATATCAATCAAAACTGGTCCTGGTCTTCCGCTTTTTGCAATGTAAAATGCTTTGGCAAAGACTTCGGGAATTTCTTCAGCTTGGGTGATTTGATAGTTCCACTTGGTTACGGGTGTTGAGATCCCCACAATATCGGTCTCTTGAAAAGCATCGCTCCCCAGCAAGTGAGATGGAACTTGACCTGTGATACATACCATAGGTGTAGAATCGATTTGAGCATCTGCTATTCCAGTAATTAAATTAGTCGCTCCTGGTCCAGAAGTCGCTATTGCAACTCCCACTTTTCCTGAGATTCTTGCGTATCCTTGGGCAGAATGTGTAGCACCCTGCTCGTGTCTGGTTAGGACATGGTGAAGTTGATCTTGATATTTGTACAGCTCGTCATAGACAGGCATAATGGCTCCACCGGGATAACCATACAAAGTATCAACACCCTCAGCTAACAAACATTTGATCACTGCTTCACTCCCTGTAATGCGTTTTTTGGTTTCGATTCCTTTTTTTTCTAATGTATTTGTTACTGTTTTCACTTGTTTAAATTTATACTCATCATTTGATATTTAGCTACTTCTTTTTGTTGAGGCATTTTCTCCTATTTAACCAATTCCTTGACGAAGGTTTTATATTTTTTATTTTTTACACTTAGATGATAATTAAAATCCGTCAGTTACACATCCGCGTGATGCTGATGCTACCATTTTTGAATACTTATATAGAATTCCTTTTTTGTGTTTGGGCTCTGGAGCCGACCATGCAGCTCTTCTTTGTGCTAGCTCTTCTTCAGTGAGCAACACGTTAATTGAATTGTCTTGCGCACTAATTCTAATCTTATCACCAGTTTTAATCAATCCAATTGTTCCACCAGACTGAGCTTCTGGGGTAATATGACCCACTACAAAACCGTGTGTACCACCAGAGAAACGCCCATCTGTGATTAATGCAACAGATTTTCCCAATCCAGCTCCCATAATCAGGGAGGTAGGTTTTAACATTTCTGGCATTCCCGGTCCACCTTTTGGGCCTACGTATCGGATAACAACGACATCCCCTTTGTTGACTTCACCTTCAGAAATTCCGCTATTTGCCGCTTGTTCTCCATCGAATACTACTGCTTTACCTTCAAACAACAGTCCTTCTTTTCCGGAGATCTTGGCCACGGCGCCTTCGGTAGCTAAATTTCCATATAAGACTTGAATGTTCCCTGAGGTCTTTAGGGCTTTATCGGTAGGGAAAATGACATCTTGCTCTTCAAATTCCATGGCTTGTATATTCGCCAAGTTTTCTGCAAGGGTTTTTCCTGTTACGGTGATACAATCGCCATGAAGGTATCCACCTTCTAGTAGGTATTTCATAATGGCTGGTGTACCTCCGATTCCGTGAACATCTTCCATGAGATACTTTCCTGAGGGTTTTAAATCGGCTATTAAAGGTGTTCTATCGCTTACACGTTGAAAATCTTCCAACGTAAATTCGATATCAGCGGCATGTGCAATGGCTAAAAAATGAAGTACTGCATTGGTAGATCCGCCCAAGGCATTTACCAAGGCTATGGCATTTTCAATAGATCTTTTGGAGATGATGTCTAGGGGTTTTATATCTTTCTCCAGTAGGTTTTTTATGGCAGTTGCATGACGCTCTGCTTCGGATGGCTTACTGGGATTCTCAGCGGGGATGGACGAGTTGTAGGGTAATGCAAATCCCATACATTCGATGGCTGAGGCCATCGTGTTTGCAGTGTACATTCCGCCACAGGCTCCAGCTCCTGGAATGGCTCTTTTGATAATTTCCTTGTATTCTTCTTCTTCGATGTCTCCTGCAACTTTTTGACCTAAGGCCTCAAACGCAGAAACAATATTTAACTTTCTTCCTTTGTAATTTCCTGAAGCGATGGTTCCACCATACATCATAATAGAAGGTCTGTTTAAGCGCAGCATGGCCATTACAGCTCCAGGCATATTTTTATCGCAACCCACAATAGCAATCAGCGCATCGTAACTTTGTGCGTTCATAACAGTTTCAATAGAATCGGCAATAATATCTCTTGAGACTAACGAATAGTTCATTCCTGAGGTGCCCATTGAAATTCCATCCGAAACACCAATGGTATTAAAACCCAAACCTACCATATTGGCAATCTTGCATTCTACTTTTACTTCTTCTTTGAGTTGGTTGAGGTGCATGTTACACGGATTTCCGTCATATCCTGTGCTTGCAATGCCTACTTGGGCTTTACTCATGTCCTCATCAGTCAAGCCTACTGCATATAGCATTGCTTGAGATGCAGGTTGAGAGGCATCTTGCGTCAATCTTTTGCTGTGTTTGTTTAGCTCGATCATCTGTTATTTACCTGTTACAGCTTTATAGAATTCTAAATTAATTGTTAGGTTTTACAGCGCACCTATGTATTTTTTAACCTCCTTAAACTCAGAATTTTACAAATACGATTAAGCTATTGGTTATCAATATTTTAACCTGTATTTTTTTTGATGTTCAACTAGTGTGATTTTTTAGATAAAGGCAGTATAATGTATACTATTTTAGAGTCTTTAATTGAAATTGCTCTTGAGTTTGACATTTTGAGACGTATTTTAAGTATTTTCAGAGTAACAAACTCATTATTTATAGGGTATTTAGTTTTTATTCTGAAAAATTGGGTAGTGCGAAATTGGATTGCATAGTCCATTTAGGTTCCTTATGTTCGTCCCAAGGCATTCCTCAGAGTAGAAAAGAAACAGTCCGGCACTTACCTTGCAACTTGCCAATAGTTACGGTCGTTACCCCAACCCCATAGGGGGCTTGCACCCTCTAGTTAATAATCTATCTTGCAATAGATTAAAAACGCCCGTGCTGGGCATATACAAAACCTAAACTACATTAAAACGCAGCTTAGCCGAAACATTGTAACGTTATAGTATAATGTAATAGAACTCTTAAAATCAGATTTAAAATTCGTATTTTAACAAAATGAAATCAGAAATAATAAAATCATTATCTAATACATTTCAAGACCATTCTCAAACAACGGAAAATGGAATTGAATTTTGGTTTGCTAGAGACATACAGCACTTACTTGGCTATTCTGAATGGAGAAATTTTCAAAAAGTAATCCTTAAAGCAAAAACTTCTTGTGAGGCGACTGGAAATGAAATTTTAGACCATTTTGTTGACGTCAACAAAATGGTCAAACTCGGGTCAGGAAGTGAAAGAGAAATTGAAGATATTATGTTGACAAGATATGCTTGTTATTTAATAGCTCAAAATGGTGACCCAAGAAAAGAACAAATAGCTTTTGCACAAAATTACTTTGCAATCCAAACTCGAAAGTTTGAGGAAGTTGAAAAGAGAATAAAAGATTGGGAAAGACTTCAAGCAAGACAAAAACTAACTCTGTCTGAAAAAGAGCTTTCCGAGCTAATTTATGAACAAACTGGTAACGACAGGAATTTTGGATTAATCAGAAGTAAAGGTGACTAAGCACTATTCGGAAAAACTACTCAGCAAATGAAAAAGAAGTTGGGAGTTCCAAAAGGACGAGTACTTGCTGATTTTTTACCTACTATAACAATAAAAGCAAAAGACTTTGCTACTGAGATCACAGTTTTTAACACAAAGGAAAAAGGACTCTCGACCGAAAGACAAATTTCTGCTGAACATATTACTAATAATCGAGGAGTGAGAAATATTCTTTTAAAGCGAAGTATAAAACCTGAAGAATTACCATCTGAAGAAGATATCAAAAAACTTGAAAGAAGAGTGAATTCTGAACCAAAAACACTTGGTAAAAACCCAGATAAACTGAACTAAAAAACACCACACACAATAACCAAGCGTCTATTGCACCGCTAAACCAACCATATACACTCTGTTGACTGATCTTTGCTGATTTACGATGACCTATTTTTGGGAAAGCTAACAGGGAAAAATCATCGGACAACTTCAATGATCTGTGATTTTTTGCTAATTTTCCGCTAACTTCGTCCTTAACAAATCATACACGCGAGCCATTAGATAGCATCAAGAAAAAATTTAAATGAGTGAAGATAATTTTCAGGATAGGTTTTTAGAATTTATTGGAACAAAAAAAACTACGTCAACATTTGTCCCAAAATTGCCAATGCGATACTCAATTGGAAAATATACAAAATACAAAGAGTTTGGAATGCCTGATTTCGAGATTGATATTATTGAGATAGATGAAAATCTAAACTTTCACCTATGGGAATTAAAGCTATTGAATAATTCAGAAATATGGAATGGAAAAGTCTTTGGTCAAATGGCCGTATATGACTTTTTATTTACAAGTGAGCCATGGACTGAATTATTTGGGCGATTCGTTACAAAATATAATTCCGCTAATCATAAAATTGTTGGGGATATTGAACATATAAACAGAGCCATAATGAATCTGAGTACAGACGAGAATACTGTTTATGCAGAAGGATCTGATGACGAAATAATTGATAGTGATGCAGCTGCAAAATTTAGTTCATGGAATCTTCTTATATGTGGTGGAAAAGGATATGAACTTGCTGCAGGATATAACCCTATGATCTGGAGTTTAGATATCATTTCTGAAACTTATCTGAGTGATAAGACTCCAGAATTAACTATTTGGCAATTCTACGAAATAGGTCAAAATAATTTTGAGTTAACAAAAATGACTGAACAATCTATTCTAAATTCGAATCCTGGACTGACCAATAATTCCTTAAAAGGATTTAAAGAAGACCATAATGACTGGCAGGAATGGATAGAATATGACGCTATCTAAACAAGTAGTCGGCTCCGTTAATACCTAACGGAGTGCACCTCTCATACTAAATCAACCATAAAATGCCTATAAGGGTCTTGCACCCTCTAGTTATATAATCTATCTTGCAACAAATTAAAGGTGCCCGTGCTGAGCACACACAGTGTATATAAAAAAATAGCGGTTTAATCGCTTAATCAATAGAAAGTGAATAAATTAAAGGTCTATTATAATCCAAAAACTTAGTGAGTAAAATCCGCCACTTTTCATATACAAGGTCGTTGTGCGCAATCCCCCAAAACAACACTAAAGAATGAAAGAGGAATGAATGATAAAATATAGAAAATGAAAAAATACGCAATTTTAAGTTACCTAGGAGAAGGAATGGCTAAAGGTTCTGCTCCAAACGAGCCAAGTCCTGCAAGATTGAATATTGGTGAAAGAAATTCACTAGAAAGAAATCACAATGGTACATCCAAAGATTTAATAAGAGATGAAAATGAGACAATAATTCAATTTAACACACAAGTTCACGCATTAAATTATTGCATTGAAAAAGGATGGAATTTAGAACAAACAATCTTTGAATCAGGAGAGGGTTTTAATGCAAGAAACCCTTTAAGTGCTTATATATTCATATTATCTAAAGAAGTTTAAAATGGAGATATATAATGAAAAATTAACTGTTTTAAAGTTTGAATTTATCGAAAATGAATTTAAAAATTCTGATGGATTAATTACTACAACTTTTAATAAATTTAAGTTTTACCCAAATAATGAAAAGAATAACAGTATTTTTGATTATGGGGTGATATTTAACACATTAGTAACAAATAAAAATAAGAACAAAAAGGTTTTAGTTTATGATTCTGAATGGAAAGCTAAAATGATAATAAATAACTATATAACTGATGAAATTTATATAGCTGAATATCTAAAAAATGGAGTGTTAGCACACGAGAAATATTTTAATAAACATAAATCAAGTGAGCTGAATATAAAAAGTATATTTCACAAAAAAAATATAGAAAAATTTTCTAAGGATATAATTATTCAGTTAAGGAATCTTGGTGTTTACAGTTAGTAATATGAGTTATAAAAGGTTTTTTATAAACCATTAAAGTTTCGTTTTCTTTAAGTGTCGTACCTATTTTTTTAAGATATTTAGCATAGTTGAAATTATCTGAATTTTTATAATCTGACATAATTCAAAAACAGAAAGCACTGTGCGCACAACAACAACCAAACATCTATTACACCACTAAACCATCCATATCCCCCTATTGACTCATCTGTATGAGTTTGTGGCACCCTATTTTTAGGGATATATATATCCTATTTTAAAACATCTAAAACTACAAACCAGGTTCAGGTTCATTGGGATTTGTTTTAAATGATTCAAACGAACCTTCTAACCTGTAACGATGCTTATGACTGGCCAGTACCAAATCTACCTGATCGGAATTGCGAAGACCAATCCCTAGAAACGGATACATCTCTGGATCTCTGATTTTAGCAGTATCAAAAGTGATCAATGCTGTAAGTGGTTTATTTTTTTGCAGGGACTTTTGCTCAGAAACAATGGTCGATTCAATTTCATAGCGCTGACTCTTGTCAAGACCCTCAAACCCAATGACAACCTCAAATTCATCCAAACTTACAGCCCGATGAAAAGAACTCTCAATCTGAATTGGGAAGGTATTGCTCCCTTTTTTCAATAAAATATCATCGCTGGATAGCGTGATCGTAATATGAGCTAAATCTTTAAAGTTATAGACAATTTCAGCAAATACCGAGTCCCTTTGCCTCGTCTGTACACCTATATCGGTAGAGTTTTCTCGAACTTTTCTAACCAAAGCTACTTCCTTTGAAGAAAGGTCTGTATTCTTTTGTAGTA
Organism: Flavobacteriaceae bacterium; assembly: GCA_964228785.1. Taxonomy (GTDB): domain Bacteria; phylum Bacteroidota; class Bacteroidia; order Flavobacteriales; family Flavobacteriaceae; genus Polaribacter. Next base: position 2,541 of record CAXRAW010000008.1, on the reverse strand, counting down.
GCTGAAAATGATTATTCCTCCCAGAATAGTTTCTAAGGTAAAACGCAGGTTCTCCCGTATAAAACCAGTATGCAGCAGTATGTCTGTAGGAATTGACAAATACTTTTTGCTGACCTTCGGTTTTTAGTTTTAATGCATGAGTCCACTTCTCATTTCCATGCGTCTCCATGTTCAACGGAAGAACAGGAGTAACCAATTGTACTCTTGCCACAATCATAAATAAAAAATTAACACAGGCAAGAGCAATAAACCATGTTTTGCTCTGAGGATTGTCAATTAAATACCAAAAAGTAAGAATTCCCAAGGGAATGGCAATAGCAAGCACCCACTGTGCCTGAACATGACCTTTAAACGTAGATAAAAAGAAGAAAATGATAAATCCCCAAACAATAAAATTTAAAGCCCTAGCAAATACATTCTTTGTATTCTGAGATGAAAAAAAAGCTCTGTAAACTATAGGAAAAGTCATCCCAACGATCGCGATGACATTCACAAAATGCAGCAAGGTATGTTCAAATTTATACACCCTATTTCCCCGTTCTACCAAATGGTATTTAATCGAAGGGAAATCATTTGCCCAAAGCCAATACAGATGAGGAGTATATAAGATAATAGCAAACAACTAACTAAGCCATAACTTAGGATCCCTAATTAATTTTAAATTTGATAGCATCACAAAAAATACAATCAAACTCCCTTGATACTTACTGTACATCATCCCAGCAATCGACACAGAAAGCAACAGATAACTCAGCACACTTTGATGTTTTAGATATTGCTGATAAGCATATATAAAAATCGCATAAAACAACATCAAAGGAGTATCAGGAGTGGTAATAAAACCATAGACGCTTAACAAAACCGAAGAAAGAAAAACCATAAGAAACAGCCAAGTATGAGCCTGCTTTTTAGGATGATCTATCGCCTTCCAGACAAATAACAGAGTTGCGCTATACGAAATTGCCGAAAAAAACCGAACTCCCATTTCACCAGAGAAAAAGAGATCACTAAAATAAATCCAGACAGCCACGGCAGGAGGATGATCAAAAAACCCCCAATCTAGATGTTCTTTATATACCCAGTAGTAAGCCTCATCTGCTAAAAGCTCTGTAACCCCACCCTGAATGATATTGATTACAAATACAATACAAAGAACAGCAAACAATAAGAGATTTGACTTGCTAATATTATTCATACTCCATACATTTCAATTAATACGACCCTTCAGATATTTAAAACATTTCATCTTGTTGAAATATTGACTTTTACCATGCCAACCCCTCTGTGAAAATTTTAGATCATTTGCAAATAAAAACCTCACTACTCCTTATCATCAAGTGTGGCATTTGTAATCTCAGACTTTCCCAACAATGATGTATGATAAAAATCTAGTAATTTTTGTGCCGACGCAAAGGGAGTTGAAATACCCTGTTTTATATGGCTTATCTCTTGCTCTAAAGCACTTGCAATCGCACCATTTTTAAAAAAAGAATCCTTGAGGTTTCGCTCAATAGTAGAAAGCAACCAAAACTTGTTTTGCTCATTTCTTTTGTGATCAAAAAAATGGCAATCCTTGGTAAAGTCAACATACTCTTTAATCATCCCAACTATATCTTCAATCCCCTTTCCCTCTATCGCACTAGCTGTGAGCACTCTTGGTTTCCAACCGCTATCCTTAGGAGGATACAAATGCAACGCCCTCTCAAACGCCAGCTTGGCAACCTTTGCATTTTTAATATTTTTTCCATCCGATTTATTCATCACTATGGCATCTGCCATTTCTATAATCCCACGTTTAACCCCCTGTAACTCGTCACCTGCACCAGCAATTTTCAGCAGTAAAAAGAAATCAACCATAGAATGAACCATGGTCTCACTCTGCCCCACACCCACCGTTTCTATAACAATCGTATCAAATCCAGCAGCCTCACAAAGCGTAATGCTCTCCCTTGTCTTTTGAGCGACACCTCCCAGAGAATTTCCAGAAGGAGAGGGACGTATAAACGCATTACTGTCTGTGACCAACCGTTCCATTCTCGTTTTATCCCCTAAAATACTTCCGCTATTCAAAGAGCTACTAGGATCCACAGCCAAAACAGCCACTTTTTTCCCCATACCCGTCAAAAGCTTCCCAAAAGCCTCAATAAAAGTACTCTTCCCAACACCAGGAACCCCAGTAATTCCTATCCTTACAGACTCACTGGCATGCGGCAAACATGCCTCCAAAATAGCATTCGCTTTCTTCTGATGCCTAGCACTGGTGCTCTCCACAAGAGTAATGGCCCGGCTCAATAGCGAAATATTCCCTGCCAAAATTCCATCAATAAACTCCTGAATAGATGGCTGATTGTTCCGGTGCTTTTTAATGTGTTGTACAGACACCTTATTGGTGGTTGGTGGTTGAGAAACCCCATCCTTTTCGCGAAGAGTGCTATTTATTTTTTTGGACAAAAACAGTCAAATTTAAATGTAAAAATACACTTTTTTCACCGCAGAATGCTTGCCAAAGAGGCAATTCCATGGAGGTTGATCTCAAAATAA
>CAXRAW010000007.1:0-2567 GCA_964228785.1 Flavobacteriaceae bacterium | reverse complement strand
CAGAACAATATTTAAGGAACACAGATCTAAAATGGACTATTTTTAGACCTTCAACAATATTTGGTGACCCAAGAGGGAATGGGCGACCTGAATTTTGTTCTCAATTAAAAAAAGATTTAATCAATCTGCCTTTTCCAGCACCACTTTTTCATGAGGGATTATTGCCATTTGATGCTGGTAATTTTTCTATGTCACCTGTGCATATTAAAGATGTCGCAACAAGTTTTGTTGGTTCTTTGCAAAACGAAAAAACCGAATTAAAGACAATTGAACTTGGCGGGCAAGATTTTACATGGAAAGAAATCATACAAATAATAGGCTCTGCTTCAGGGAAAAAAAAATTTATGGTTCCTGCCCCAGTAATAGCTGTGAAATCAGTAGCCAAAGCTCTAGATAGATTCCCATGGTTCCCTGTTACTGCCGATCAATTGACGATGCTCGTTGAGGGTAATACGTGTGATTCAACTAAATACTTTAAAGAAAACAATATAAATCCAATACCTTTCTCTGAGGAAAATCTTTCCTATTTAGGTAAAGATTAAAATTGAAATATTTAATTGGTTCGATTTTAGCAATTATGTTTGCAACAACTATAAATTCAATTTTTACTGAAAAAATCTCACTTATGGAAGGTGAGATTGCTCCAAGTTTTGAGCTTTTTGATCAAGATGAAAAGTTGTTATTATCAAAAAATTTTTTAGGGAAGAAGCTCGTCGTCTACTTCTTTCCATATGCTGATACTCCTGGATGAACGAAAGAGGCTTGTGGGTTCCGCAACATTTACGAAGAATTTGAAAAAAATAACATAACAGTATTTGGAATTAGTTATAATAATTCTGAGGCGTTAAAAAAGTTTAAAACTAAATATAATTTGCCCTTTAATTTTCTTTCCGACAAAGATAAGGAAGTGGCAAAACGTTTTGGCGCAAATGGAATGTTTACTCCTAAAAGGATGACTTTTGTCATTGACGAATATGGAAAGATTGAAAAAATATATAAGAAAGTGAATATCAACACACATGCAGAAACGATTCTTAAAGACCTTACTAGTTAAATCAGCATTAATACTGCTCTATCAACTGAACTTTAGTTTTTCTCAAAATAATGGTTCTGTTTATGGGTTTGTAACGGATAGCTCGAACGGTGAGGCATTGATTGGAGCGAACGTTTTTATTACGGACCTAGCCTTGGGAATGGCAACTGATGTAAATGGCTATTACGTACTTCAAGAAATTCCTCAGGGTTCATATGAAGTTTCTGTATCCTATGTTGGTTATAAAATTCTTAGACAAAAAATTGATATTTCTGATGGGCAGTCAGTAAAACTAGATTTAGTTCTGACAGAAGAAGTTGTCTCTTTCAGCGAAGTTGAGGTTACCGCTGAAAAAATCAAAAGAAAAAATAATATCCAGCCTAGTACAGTTAATTTATCCCCACGAATGTTAAGATCTGCACCTGCACTAGCAGAGCCTGATCTTTTCAGGACAATACAGGCGCTTCCAGGTGTTCTCACTACATCTGAGTTTAGTACAGGATTGGTTATAAGAGGTGGGAATACAGATCAAAATTTGATTTTACTTGATGGCGTCACCGTATACAACCCATCTCACTTGGGAGGGATATTTTCGAATTTCATCGTCGATGGTGTAAAAGAGGCCGAATTAATTAAGGGAGCCTACAATGCTGAATATGGTGGCAGATTATCCGCGGTCTTGAATATAATTAGCAGAGAAGGAAATCAAAAAAAGTTTGAGGGGAAAGCTAATTTGTCTCTTTTGTCTGCTCAAGCAACATTAGAAGGCCCATTTTACAAGGGAGCTTGGGTATTTTCAGGAAGAAGAACATATTTTGATAAAATTTTTCAGAATGTTCCAAGTATTCCACCTTACTACTTTTATGATGTTCAAAGTCATGTGTATTCAGACTTGTCTCCTAAAGATCGCGTTTCACTAAGTTTTTATAATGGAGTTGATGATTTAGTTTTTGACACATTTGGTCTATCAGGGAGATGGGGCAACAGAACATTAAGCGCCCAGTACCGTAGAGTTTTTTCTGAAAAGCTTATAGGTAATTTTCTTTTAGCTAATAGTTTATTTTTTACAGAGTTTGGCCTTGGTGGTTCTAATGGACTTAACAGTGACAATCAAATTGATGATGCAACGATAGCAGCTAACTTTTCTTGGTTTAAGTCCTCTTCAAGTACAGTTAAGTTTGGTGCTCAAATAAAAAATTTAGGATTTCTGTATACTAATTCCTTTAATGATTCTCTTCAGTTTGAGATCAATACAAAACCCAAGGAGTTTGCTAGTTACGCGAAGCTAAAATACTCTCCATCGGAAAAAATCATTTTAGAACCTGGATTTAGATTAAATCTTTACTATGTGTACAGCGATTCAATATTCCCAGACCGTCGCTTTGGAATGAAATATCTTTTGACAGAGGATAGATACTTAAACTTTTCAGTTGGAAACTATCATCAGTTCATAGCCACTTTCCAAGATGATTACAACCCTACAATATTAGATCAGTGGATAGCAGTTGATAATACTGTCGCACCAGCAAAGTCA
>CAXRAW010000006.1:0-6569 GCA_964228785.1 Flavobacteriaceae bacterium | reverse complement strand
GATCTAAAAAGAACCATATTGGATGACTGGCACTGGGTAAATCCTGATTATTCGTTCAAACTTCCAGTATCTAGTGATGAAATTGTACGAGTAGAAATCGATCCAAGTCAGCGATTGGCAGATATCGATAAATCGAACAATGTATATCCCGCTCCACTAAATGAAGAGTAGCAGAAATACAAAAGTGTGCGGTTGATCAATAATGCGGCGATTAATATGGCCGCGTTATTGTAGGTTCTGGAAGTTTAATTAACTGTATCTCAATTATTTAAGGGCTGAAATAGCTAACTAAAGGAATCCATATATAGAATCTTATGAGCAAGTAGAAGCCGAGAAGGGGAGCGAATTTTTTTCCAATGGTTTGGGTAAGCTGGGTTTTAATGCAGTTTATGTTTTGTTGGGCTTAGTTTTTTTTATTTCTTTTAAACCAATCCATTCATGATCAATATCCTTCATCAACAAAGCATTATCAAACTTAACTGATCCTTGGGGGAAAAAATTTTGATTTTCAAAAAAACTAGATTGGACATTCTTTACATCTAAAAGAGACACTTTCCAGTTGTACGCTTTGAGCTCTAGCCCCTCAAAATCATTTTTATTGGGGGAATAACCAACCGAGCCATTTTCAAAAAAATCAGAAACACAGTCTAAACTTTCAAAAACACTTTCGTTGTTCCAATTATTAGTCTCGTTAGCCTCAATTGACAGTGAGGTTTCATCGTCACTTACAAACGCAACTTTATAGTTTCCATCTGATTCATTAACCGAAAACTTAGCCAGATGGTGAACTCCAGGGAAAAGAGTTCCTCCTGCCAATGAGTTTAATTTTGAAGATGTATCTCTTCTTGGGATATAAACACCCTCTTTTAGTTCACCATCTTCAATCCATTCCACAGCAATTCTATGAGCCCCGTTTTCAGATGATATTCCGATTTGTTTTGGAAGTCCTTTAGGCCTTATTTCTTTTAACCTTATTAAGCAAATACCTGCAATTCCTTTGCCTTTGATTAATTTAGGTTGAAATGGCTCAGGTAAATAGTTTTCCAAGACTTCCTTATCAACTTGATAATTGATTAGAATTCTTCTGTCTATTATTCCTATAATCTTAGGTATTTTCATTTTGCTTTAATTGCCACTAACAAATCCTGGCTATAGCAGCAGTTTTTTTATTCATTTATTCCAAAGTAATTTAATTCTCTTTCCTTTTTCGAAAGTTGAAGATAAAAGTGAAATGTTCCATCTTCTTTTTTTTCGTCTAAGTAATATTCCCTTTTTATAAGGTTTTCAGTCTCGTAGTTCACAGTGTCTTTGGATTTGTAGTCTGCTGAAGGAAATTGATTTATCGAGTCTGTGTTTATCCACCGAAAGTTTTTGGACGATCTTATGTCTTTTGCAATTCGGTCAAAGTCTGACTGGGAAATTTTTAAGGTGAATGATTGAGCATAGTCTCTAAAACCACCACTTTCATTGTCAATGACTTCAAAGTCGTCTTTGAGTTCAATGTCTTGCCATGACAGAATTTCTCTTGCATCCTTTTCATTAAATGTCCAATCTACAATCCAAGGTTGCATTCCGAGAAGCAAGAACATAACTGTTAAGATAGTTGCTGAGACTATTCCTATTTTTTGTTTTCCAAAATTTCTAAGTATCCAATACGTCAGGAAGATAATTTGAAGTGCAAAGATTATTGGATAAATGAAAATTACAAGGAAATCTAACTCACCAATTAACGTCCAAATAATTATCAGTCCTAGAAGTAGACTTACAAATAGACCTAACTTCTTATATCCGTTCTTGAGTGGCAACCAAAGACATAGTCCTGTCAGACTTAAGAGAACTAAACTAACTATGATTGTAAATGGTGTCATTTCATTTTTCTACATTGAATTCTTTCAGTTACTTCAAATAAATCTGATTGGGTTGAGTAATTGAATTTGTATTGTTTATCAACATAGCAATTACATGAATTATTGGAAAGGGTAACACTTATGACAAAATGCTCACCCGATTTTCTTTGGGTGATATTCCGAACTTCAAACCCTTTTGCTGTAAGAACCTTAACGACTTCCAACTCCGTACTTTCATCCTTTTTATAGGCTAGTGCTTGGTCATAAATATCAGTGAACTCAGTAGGAGTAATGGCAGAATAATCAGATTGGTCGAAGTCAAAGTTTTTGAAGCTTGCTTTTGTCCAACTCTCCTTTGAAATATCTCCCCATTCATATTTAAACCTATTGTTTTTGCCAGTATAACTATTCAAAATTTCAAACGATTCAACGTCAACTCCATGGACAATTTTGTTTTTATAAATTATGTAATTATTAGTTTTTCCCCAATCCTTTTCAAGTGGTTTAAAACTGTCAATGTCTTCGAGAAATAATATGTCTCCTCCATGTAGCAACGTCTTGTTAGCCTTTGCCCAAGGATATTCTATTAATTCGATTTTGTTTGGGTCAATTCCGCTAATGACACAGTTATTCAGGTCGTTATAAAACCCAAAAAAATACGCTGAGTCTTTATCCCGAAATATGTAATTACCTATGAAATCAAATGTTAGTGGATCAATATTTTCAATTATAGATCCATTGATAAATAAGTGGTTTTTGTCTCGTCCAAACTCGAAACTACAATCGCAGTCAAAACTAATTGGCTCAAAACTATTGGCATCCGCTTGCTCAAGCAATCGTTTATTTTGTCCGCTACCTTCATTCCAATATTCATAGTAAACTTTGTCGCCCTCAACTTTATAACCATGTCTGCAACCAGTCATGATTAAAATTGTCAGAGTTAAGAGTAGAAATTTATTTATCGTAATCATTTTTGATTGCCACCAACGTTTTGGCTAAGCTGCGTTTTAATGCAGTTTAGGTATTGTTAGCAACTGGTTTTATTTCTTCATTTAAATCATTAGTCAAATATTCGTCTCCTCTATACTCGTCAAGAAGATCCTGATAATGCTTTTCTACTTCAATTTCAGATATTATTTGACTTTCCTTTAAAATTCGCAAAGCTTGAATTGAGGCACCTTCTTTGTCTCTTCTATTGACCAATTTGATTAAATCATCTTTCAATTCAGAAATCAATTCTTTGTCAAAATCTTGAACTACTCCAAGTAATATCCAATAGTGCCATATTTGGTCATTTTTCTCTTCTTCAAAAACTCTTCTTATTTCTAGAATAATTTCTTTTCCAGCTTTCGATAACATTCGCGAAGCACCTCCAGCAGCAGGCCAATTCATATCTTGAAGGAACTCAAGGAACAGATTCAAGTATGGTTTCAATCTTTCATACCCTAAATATTCAAGAAGGATTCCTGCCTCTGTTGACTTATGGCAGGTCTGGGCTAATTCTCTAATCTCTTCATCAGTGATATCATCAAATTCACCTAAGCGATCCAATTGCTGCTCAACAGATTTATTCCAATCAATAGTATTTTCAAGTTTTTGATAAAGTTTCATTTCACTTGTTGCTAACGTGCCGGGCTAAGTTCAGTTGGTTTTACCTATTGAATTTAGTGAGGGTTGGGATGAGTTGCTACGCAACTCCTGAACTTAGCCCGGCACGTTGGAGAAGATGAGCGGAGCGAATTCTTCTCCAACAAAATGGTAAACTGAACTGAGTTCACTTTATCCCTATTGTATCTATACGTGTTGTTCATTTTACCCTACTCATTTATAAGGATAAACTGAATAAAAGTAATTTATTGGTAAGCTTCAACATATGCATAATCATGCGGTAAAAAATCATCTTTTTATTCAGGGCTATTTGTTTAAGCATCTAGATTCCCGCCTATGCGGGTAGGACTTTAGCAATTCTGAGTGGATTCGGGTATTGTCGAATCCACCATAATTGCGGTTATTCATTGTTTGATAGTGTGTTTTTCCATTCCAAGTCAAGTACGTCACGTAATCTATTCAGACTTACTCTCGACAAAAACTTAAACGCAAGCCCAATAAATATGTATCTAACTACTAAAATTTGTCCAATCGTTACTAAAATCAGAATGGATGTAAATTCTTGAGCTTTAGTCAAAACCATTGCAAAAAGTCCGATTATTGGAAATAGTAAAATCATGCTTAATAACATGCGAAAAACTTTATGGATTTCCACTTTCACGTTTCCATTATCAGATTCTATTACTCCAGTCATTACGCAAAATGCTCCTTTTCCAATTGCTGACGATATAATTTTAAATTCATTTCCGTTTATAATTCCGCGAAATGATTTGTCGGTATATTGAGAAGTCAAATTTTCAGACTTTTCCGTTCTTCTATTTAGTCGATCCAGCGTTTCAGACGGATCATCTATTAGCTTAAAATTCAGTTCTTTGGTTGGGAATATTTTCATTTCACAAATTAGACACTGTTTTTTATACTCTCACTAATTTCAATAATGGTTCAAAAGCATATAGAGCTGGTCTTCTTCCAGAGGCTTCCTCTAGAGTTCTAATAAGTTCTTTTTCCAATAACATTCTAGTGAACCTTGCCGCTGTAGGTCTAGGGATTCCACTTTTTGATGTAAATCGATTATTTCTAAATATTGGATTTGTAAAAATATAGTCTAGCGCATTAACGCCCCATTTAGAAGATAAAGTATCAAAAAAGATATGCTTCATTTCTTCATATAAGTTTTTAATGTTTTCGGCTATTTCTAGGTTTCTAATCGCTTGTTTTTCTACTGCATTTAAAAAGAACACACACCATTTTTCCCAATCATTATTTTCTGAAACATTCCTCATTGTGTTAATATATTCTTCTTTGTTTTCTTCCATATATCCACTTATATAAAAATGAGGTTCTGAAATTGTTTTTGTAGACCAAAGTAGTAGGGTAATTAGCATCCTTCCTATTCTTCCGTTACCGTCTTGAAAGGGATGTAACGCTTCAAACTCTAAATGCATCAAAGCAGTCTTAATTAATATTGGATCATCACTATTATTTATATAATCAAATAGTTTTTCCAAACCATCATTGAGCTTTTCGGGGCTTATTGGGACAAATAAAACTTTCTGTTTTATTTTGTCAGCTAGGTAATTCTGTTCAATTTTAAATTGACCAGGTGATTTTTGTGCTCCTCTTCCAAATGAAAGTAATTGTTGATGTATCGTCCTTACTACATGTTGTGATAGAGGAAACCCATCGTTCATCGCTTTCTGAGCATTTATTAAAGCTCTTTGGTATAAAATTGTCTCAAAAATCTCAGACCTAACATTCTTAGCTCCCTCTGTATCATTCTCGCTATCAGCTTCAAACGTAAGTATTTCATCCATCGTGCTTATGGTACCTTCCATTCGTGATGAAATTACTGCTTCTTGATTTCTTAACGGAGCTAGCAAGATTTCACTATTATGCATATTCTTTAGCATTTGGTCATATCTAGCTAAGGCATCAGTGGCTTTAATTAAAGGGTGTACTATTTGGCCAAAGTCAAGTTTTGAAGGTGGAAATTTTTCGTAATGATATTGTACAGCATTATCAAAATCCATAATTCATCATTTTAATTTGATGTAAATATAGTGAAAAAAATGATTGATAATCTACTTTGACTATCAAAATAGTCTTATTTTGATCATGTAAATGTTTTGACGTACACGGATGTGCATTAAAATTGTTTGTGGATCATATATTCAATAAAATGATAGACAAAGGTGTTTGGTGTGAATAAATGTTTGTCAAAAAGTATTTTTTTGAAATAATCTCCAACGGTCTTGGCTATGAGTAGTTGGTTTAGCACTTGACTTTACAAGTACACATCAAACTGAAAGTCCGCGAGGATTTTCAGAAGTAGGCGAGAACAAGCAATTACTATTAGCCATTGTTGGCAACTGTCTTTTATTTGTCATCATAATGGAATCTGCATTGTATAATAATACATTTTTGGTCAACACCTTTTTCCCCTGATACTCTATAAACTAATCTATGTTCTCCTGTTATTCTTCTTGACCAAAATCCTTTCAATCCGTGTTTCAATGGTTCTGGTTTGCCTAAACCTTTGAATGGATTCTGCTGGATTGATTTTATAAGTGCTTTAATTTTAATTGCAGTGTCGTTGTCAGTATCTATCCAATAACTAAAATCTTCCCATCCGTGTGCAGTAAAATCTATATTCATTAAAGGTCAAGTTCAGTTTCATCTTCTTTGTATTCAACTAAATCTCCATTGTCGATTTGCTCGATTGATTCCATTAGTCTATTTCTATTAGCCTTTGTAGATAATACATGCTCTGTTTCTTTCAATGAATTGTATTCGTTAATAGACATTATAACAACTGCATCCTCCCCTTTAGTTCGAGGTACAATGATCACTTCCATTGACTTTGAAACATAGTCAAAATGTTTTTTGATATTCTTTCGTAGAGTGGAAATTGTTATTGCTCTCATAATGATTGAATTTAAGTGTACAGTATTTTGTACAAAAAAATGTACAGTATTTGTGCTGGATTTCCAAATGAGCGGAGCGGATAGTTCGTTAAGACACATGCTTTACACAAGTTAAAGATTAGGGTTTACACTAAATTGGTCTCTAACCTTGCATGTTGATCTTTATTTCTTAAGTTAGTTTCATCAAAGA
>CAXRAW010000005.1:0-4978 GCA_964228785.1 Flavobacteriaceae bacterium | reverse complement strand
AAGAAAGAACAGAGATATGCAATTTGGATTCCTGTAACCATCACAAAAAAAGAGGCAAACACAGTATATTCCATCAAATAGGTCTATTGATGCAATTTTTCTGTACAGCGATCAAACTGGTCTGGAGTCTTCCCACAAAATCCGCAAGCCTCTCCAGATTGGTTAAGCATGGGGTTTTGACTGGCACAGGTACCAGCAAATTTACCATCTTTCTTTGCCCAGATTTTAATGGCGATGCCCGCAACTGCTAAGGCAAGCAGTCCTAAAGTCAAGAAAAGTAGTTTCAAATGTTTAAATTTATAATAACTATTTGGTGTTTAATCACTTATTTTTTTGAGATAATCAACAACCTCGGGACAAGCCCGAGGTATTCAAAGGAAACTATTTGAATCATCTAGAAGCAAGCCTCTGGGAATTAAACCCTTGACTATCCCATACGATGGAATATTACTCTAAGAATTTCTCAGTAACGGATGATGAGTTCAGTTTCATCAGCCAGCTGCACAAAGGTAATCATATTCTCATAAAACAACAGCTTATTGTGATGTTCTTATCTGAGCAAATTTCAAGGTGATTGTTGATGGGCTTGCACTCAGCTCTGAATGCCCTAGTTGGTGTGAGATGGTCTCTCGTACTTATACTTCTCTGACTAAACAACCTGCGATGATCTATATAATGACGTTGTGACTTCAACGATTGGGAAATCATTGAGCTAAAAAAACAGGATCAATATATTACAATCCAGTAGGGAACAGGTTTATTATCAATCTAGAAGATAGAACACAGTCAATCACCAGAAACTTTTAAGAAAACTATACAAATTGGCTATCCTTATTTTTTTGGTTGTTATTTGGTGTACTTATCTCAAACCATGACTAGTTAAGGTCATTGCCGAATTTTACTCGCTTTATTTTAGCTTTTGTGGGTAAAAACGAAATGCCATTGTTTGGTATCAAAAAATTACATTAAAAAAAATTCAAAATATTTTGAATTTATCATAATTAAATTCTTAATTTTACATCGTTATGTATTATTCATAACACTTTTTCTTTTTCATAGCAATTTTTCCCGCTCAATTTAGAGCGGGTTTTTTTATGACTTTTTTGATTGTCAGTTTCCCCCAAGATCGAACTATTTAAAAGTAGAAGATGGTATCAATACAGGATGATCTCTTCTATTACCTTGTCAATCAACTACCTCGGGCAAGCCCACGAAGTATTCAAAGAAAACGATTTTAATTATTTCGAGGCAAGCCTCAGGGAATTAAATCCTTGGCTATCGTCCTGCGATTAAATAAACCAATTCCATACCAGTCCAAATCGAACCACTGCATCCCTGTAAGGATAGCTAGGAGCAGAGAAATAGTTTTTTTCGAGAAACGTAGAAGAAAGGTTATCGATTCTGAAATAAATTCGCGTTCTGCGGACCTGAGCATTAAAAAATACATCTAAGGTTGGATAACCAATTTCATCAGTATTCTGAATAGTAAACTCGGCCAACAAAGGATTGTAAGCATTGGCTTTGTACTTAGTAAAGTATTTAAGTGTAGCCCCAATCTGAACATAAACGGGTTTTCCTTGGAACCAGTAGTCTGAGTAGTATAGGGTGTTTCTAGAAACCAAGTCTGGAACTCTAAACACAGTATTTCCACTACTCACATTTTGATACATAACGGTATTATCTAATGCAAACTTTTTGTATCTAAATTCTTTAGAAGCCTTCACCTTTACATACGTAATATTTTCGGTAGCTTGAGCAGGCAAATTATCTTCACCAAAGTAAGCATAGTTCTCTATATTCGTGAGATTTAACGTTGCATTCAACCATTTAGACTGAAGCTGAAAACCCAAGTCTTGGGTTTTCTCATTTTTAAAGTCATTCAGCCAGTTGTAGGTCTGATAAGTACTTTGATGCAATAAAAAATTAAAATTTGGAGATTTAGATTGTAGTAAGAGACTCGCTTTTATCGTAAAAATACTGTCCTTTTTAAAGGAAAGATTTCCGTTGAGATGCGTTCCAGAAAGACGACCGTTTCCAGGGGTCATCTCTCCAGTAGCATCAAGAGTCATATTTTTGACTTTAGCTTTCCAGTCAGCTCCCAGTGACATCCCACTTCCCTTTAATTTTGTTGTTGTAATATCGTTATTCTGATTGAAAATTTCATTGTAGCCATAGCGGTAATTCATAAGACTGGACTTAACACGAAAAGTTCCCAAGACGTAGTTAGAGTTAAACTCAAGAAAAAACTGATTTTTTACAAAAGAACTTTCCACACCGTCGTTTACAGCCCCTGAAATGTTTGGAGTCCCTAAAAATATTGTGGTATGATCTTGTCTGAATTCATAAACCTTCTTCTCGGTAAGAAAAACATGACCCATTTTTAAATTTGAAAAATTTTTCTGATGAGAAGTATCTTTAGAAGCAAGTAACTTATAATCGTGCCGAACATACACTCTAGTGCCTTTTAAGGAGCTCTCCGTATTGTCTAAGTTAACATCCATACGTGCTCTATCTGTAAAGTTCTCATCATTAGTTTCAAAAGCCTCCAAGGAAGCAGCTGTCAAACCTCCACTTTCTTCATTGAGCAGATCTTGCGAAGCAATATGACCTTTTAATGTGTATTGTCCTTCTTTAGATTCGTATCGAAATGTAGTTCTAAAATTCCCCTGACTCACCAAAGATTGCCTGTATTTCCCTAAAGATCGCAATCCTGTATATGCAATTGAAGCATTCAATCGCTTTGAGAAATTTAATGTAAAAAACGACTCTAAAAACTGTCCCTGTTCTAGAGTGGTCATAAACATGACCTCGGATGTGGGAGTGGGTACATCATAATAATCAATCTCATCCACATCCAAATAAAAGAACTGTTTGGCTCTAAAACCTAAATCGGGCTGTAATTTTACACGATCGAAGCGATATGCCAACGAATTAAATGTTTGTCCTATATTGTGAAATGGTAACAACTCAAAGTGATCCTTTCTCCTAAAATTGAACATATAGTGTTTTTGTATGTTCAGCGTCGTGTCAATGTAAGTGGTGTCTTTAGACAGAGAGATCACTTTAAAATCGGTATATTTTGTCTTTCCATTAATGACAACTGTTGTACTGCCGTTATCTACCGATGGTAACGAGTCATTGGGAGGTCGAATCTTTCTTAACTGTTTGAATTTCTCCTCTTTGCTAATTTGTGAAAACCCTTGTTGAGATACAAAAATGAGTAGTAAGAAACAAAAGATTCTCTTCATACAAAACGTGTTACGCGAGCAAAAGTAAACTTTTAAATGCAAATGAAATCAAATAATTATGCTGAAAAAATGTTAATTTGGCTGCATGCTCAAAAGTAATTTTAGTGGTGTTCAACTAGAGGTTGGAACAGATGAAGCAGGAAGAGGTTGTCTCTCAGGACCTGTTGTCGCGGCAGCCGTCATATTACCAAGAGATTTTCATCATGACCTTTTAAACGATTCCAAGCAGATCTCTGAGAAAAAACGAAAGATTTTAAGACCTATTATAGAAACGCAAGCCCTAGCCTACGGCGTTGCATTTATCCACAACCAAGAAGTAGATCGGCTCAATGTACTGCAAGCATCACTAACGGGAATGCATCGAGCTATCGACCTGATGCGCTTAGTTCCAGAATTTATCATTGTCGATGGGAATCAATTTAAACCCTATAAAGAGATTCCGTTTAAAACCGTTATCAAAGGAGATGCCAAGTATAAAAGTATCGCAGCTGCTTCTGTTTTGGCAAAAACCTACAGAGATGACTTTATGGAAAAGATCCACCAAAAATTTCCTTGTTATCATTGGAAAAAAAATAAAGGATATCCTACCCAAGAACACCGTGCAGCCATTGCAAAATTCGGAGTAACTGAGTATCACAGAAAATCATTTAAACTGTTACCTAGCCAACTAAGACTCGACTTACAATAAAAACTCCGTAACATCGAACTCTACTTGAAAATATTTGATAATTTTCTCTTTAACTTCCCCTAAATCTACACTCCGATTCAATTCTGCCTCTAACGAAGTAACTGCTTTTCCACGAATGCCACAAGGAATGATATGATCAAAATAACCTAGGTTGGTATTCACATTTAAAGCAAAACCATGCATCGTCACCCATCGACTACTACGAATTCCCATAGCACATATTTTTCTCACAAAAGGAGTTCCTACATCTAACCAAACACCTGTCTCTCCCTTGCTACGTTCACCCTTTAAACCGTATTCAGCAATCGTTTTTATGATCACTTCTTCTAACAAACGCAGGTACTTGTGAATATCAGTAAAGAAATTTTCTAGGTCTAAGATAGGATACCCCACAACCTGGCCAGGACCGTGATATGTGATATCGCCACCTCTATTAATCCTATAATAAGTGGCTCCACGCTCTTTTAGCTGTTTTTCATTAATTAACAAGTTATTCTGATCACCGCTCTTTCCTAAAGTATATACATGAGGATGTTCAACAAATAAAAAGTGATTGGGTGTTACCTCTTTTACCTCAGAAACTCTATTGTTTCTCTTGATAGCAATGATGTCGTCTAAGAGCTCTGTCTGGTAGTCCCAAGCTTCTTTATAATCTCTAGATCCAAGATCTCGTAGGTAGATTTGTTTATTCATAAGCTGAGATAAAGATAGAGATTTGAGTGCAGATGATTGTTGTTTTTAAACCGATGGAGCCCAGCTTTAAATTAAATCTATCCTTCGACTATTTGGTTTTAAAACTAGTTTTATCTAGGTGTTTCTGTATTTTTTGGTAAGCTCAAAAACAGCTGTCAAGATATTTTGATCATTTACAGACAATACTTTATCTCTACGTTTCATAACCGCTTCAGCAACTTGAAAAACTTTTTTTAGTTGATACGTTGTCAGCCCAGAAGGGCCACCCCAACTAAACGAAGGAATAAAATTCCTTGGGTATCCACTTCCGTAGATATTAGCACTCACTCCTACCACCGTTCCTGTATTA
>CAXRAW010000004.1:0-11547 GCA_964228785.1 Flavobacteriaceae bacterium | reverse complement strand
TTTTAATTTAAATAACATCTCTAAAACGAATACTTTTTTTGACAAAACCTAATATTTTATAGTGCTTTTGCCCTGACATATTTTCCGTCCGTT
Organism: Flavobacteriaceae bacterium; assembly: GCA_964228785.1. Classification (GTDB taxonomy): domain Bacteria; phylum Bacteroidota; class Bacteroidia; order Flavobacteriales; family Flavobacteriaceae; genus Polaribacter. The sequence continues at coordinate 11,454 of CAXRAW010000004.1, read as the reverse complement.
ATCTTTTATCCGCTAATTTTTAGTACATTGTAAAGCGGAAATCAATAGCAATGTTGCTGCTGTGAATGATACATCTCCTGTAAAAATGAGGTGTTCTTTGGACTCCCTTTTTTAAAGCCAAAATACTTGATCGTATGAATGTGAAGTATATGACTGACAAATTGAATATCAACCACACTAAAGTTTAGCTGCTGTAAACTGTTATTTATAAATTAATCCTCAATGAGAGAATACAAATACTGAACTAATTCATGGATGTTCGAATATGCAGAAAGATTATAGATTTTTTCTCCCAATTCTAAATCATCACGAAACCTATTAATAACCCATTTACTGTGAGCCAAACCTTTTGACATGTTAGGTAAGAGAATATCAAAAATATTATTTGCTTTTTCATAATCAACAATGTACCCTTTTGACTTTATTTGAGAAATAACATCATCACACTTTGTAAATGGTTTAGTCGTTTTCTCAAAATGTAACAATACATAATATTCAAAACATGGGATTGTAAAAGCTATTTTAATAACCGGATTAGACATTCGAGCATTTTCGAAAGCTTCAGGAATTTTTGTATGTCCATCTTTATCGAAAATAACCCAAACAAAATCAAATTTGTTTTTTTCTCTTTTTGCCTCTCGAATCTTTTCTTTAGTTTTGTTAACTAACCCTTGTGGAGAATTATCTTTTGGTGTGTATATATCAACATCAATAGAAGAAAATTTTCTCCTATATTTTTCTTGAGATACTAACCCTTTAAAATATTTTTCTTCAGTCTCTCCCTCACATAAAATCAACCCACGTTTTAAAGCAGAAAACTTAACCTTTGACTGCCTATATTTACTGCCTCCTCTAGCCATTTACAATTGAAAGTTAAAATCTAATTCATTTATAACTGGCGTAGCTCCGAATCTCCCTGTCATATACCACTTATCAAATGGTACTCCTTGCCTAACACCTGGGATATCAGAAATCGCATAATATTTACTGTAACCTTCATATTCTTTTTCTGCAAACCAAACTTGGTCTCTTCTAAAAAGTTCGTTATCTAATAATGAAACATCATGCGTAGCAAAGATTAATTGCGCATTTTTCGGATTATTAATCTTGCTTCTGAATATGTTTATTAAAGCTCTAGTCAATTTAGGATGTAAACTCTTATCTAACTCATCAATAACTAATACCTGTCCATCAGCAAGAGCTTCAAGTATCAATCCTCCAACAACTAAAAGTTTTATTGTACCTGTAGATTCTTCATGTATTTTAAATTCTATTTTTCCTTTCTCTTCTCCATCTTCAAAAATCTTATGAACTGTTCTTAAATTGTATTTAAATCTCTCAACAATTTCATCTTTTTCATCATCGCTCATATCTTTTGGAAAAATGGTTCTATCCAAATCTTCTTCCTTAATCTTAATTTCCTCAATTCCCGTATCTGCAACTCTCATGAGCTGATTTACATTCTCCTTAAAAAACGGAATATCATCTTTCCCCATTTTGTTTGAGAAAAATCGAATCAAAGCTTCATCATAATGTGTATCATGAATTGTGCTTGTGAATAAATAATTAGAAAAGAATTTATAGGCGTCTTTTAATTGTTCATTTTTTTCAGTTCCAACTTTAGACAAGAAGAGTTGATTTGGATATAATAAATTTTCTATTTCCTTTTTTTTGCCAGTTAAATACTCTCCATATTTAGTTTTTTTTCCTTTTTTTCTATCGAATAAAGTTGCTGGTTGAGATTTAGGGTAAAAAATCAAATTTTCATATTCAATTTCTTTTTTACTAAAACCAATAGAATAAATATATCTTAAGCCATTTTTAGCAAGAAAATCAATAGAAAATTCAGTAGGATTTTTATTGCTAACTGGACATAATTTAAATGGTTCGTAAGATTCAATATCTTCATCAACTTTATATTCAGCAGAACGGACAACTAAGTATTGTAAAGCTTTAAAAGAATTTAAAATATTACTCTTACCTGAAGCATTTCTCCCATATAAAATTGCAGAATTTAAAATATTTAAATTTGCAGATTTAACTACAGACTCTTTCATTTCTTTCACTTTACTCTCTGCTAACATCGAGAAAGTCTGCCAATCTTTAATTGATCGGAAGTTTTTAACTTTTATTTCTAATAACATAATGCTAAATTAAACAAATAAACGTAAATAATTTACAAATTAATGACAAATATAGAAAAAATAGCTGCTAATCAAGTAAACAGCTCCATCTATAACTAATGGAGCGCGCCTCTCATACCACCTTACGTTCATTGGCTCTACCAGTCATTTCGCCTAAATGCTTACTAGACATTTCACCTAGGAACACATACAGTGGTTTCATCCATCAGAATGTTGCTTTATAGTAATTCCCAACATATAAAATTGCATTAAAACGCATTGAATACTCTTTGTCTTATATGTTTTATAGCGTACAAAGAAGTAGTCTCTTTTCAATAAAACAAGCACAAATTTTTATACCTTTGACTACTCGAAAAAACGCATACCCTATGCCTCTAGAAATTTCTTTAGAATACACCAAAAATTCTAGAATTGACGCTGTAGATTTTGATCATTTATCTTTTGGATCTGTCTTTTCAGATCACATGTTTGTTTGTCAATATAAAGATGGTATATGGCAGGATTTTTCCATAAAACCCTACGGTCCTATTTGTTTGAATCCATCTGCTAAAATTTTCCATTACGGGCAATCTATTTTTGAAGGAATGAAAGCCTATAAAGATACTCAGGGGAGCGTACTCCTGTTCCGTCCCTATGAAAATTGGAAGCGTTTAAACAGGTCGGCAAAACGATTAATGATGCCAGAGGTTCCACAAGAAATTTTTATGGACGGACTGGCCAAGCTCCTAGAAACAGATCAACATTGGATTCCAACAAACGACGGAAGCTCCCTTTATATTCGACCTTTTATGTTTGCCTCTGGTGAAGGGTTTCATGCCTCGCCCGCCGACGCCTATACACTGGTAATCGCTACGGCTCCTTCTGGTGCTTATTTCTCTGGAAAGGTAAAGGTATCTATTGAAGAAAAATACGCAAGAGCAGCCAACGGTGGTGTTGGTTTTGCTAAAGCTGGCGGAAATTATGCCGCACAGTTCTACCCCACTCAACTAGCCATTGATCAGGGTTACCAACAAGTTATCTGGACAGATGATCACTCCCACGAATATATTGAAGAAGCGGGCGCAATGAATGTTTTTATTCGCATCAATAATACCCTTATCACTAGCCCTACCAGCGATCGGATTTTAGATGGTGTTACACGCAAAAGTATCATCCAAATAGCACAAGATCGTGGCATCCCAGTTGAAGTGAGAAAGATCTCAGTACGAGAAGTTGTAGCCGCTGCCCAAGCCAATACCTTAAAAGAAATGTTTGGAGCAGGAACTGCTGCTGTCATTTCTCCTATTGCGGGATTTGGACATAAAGGCATAGACTATGACCTACCAGAGCTAGAAGGTAGCTATGCAGCTCAATTAAAAAAACAAATCACCGATATTCAAACAAATAAAAGTAAAGATCCTTATGGATGGAGAGTAAAGGTGCTATAGCCTTGTTGGCGGATCATACGGACTCGTTAAATCACACCAGTATTCAACACTTTAAATATATCAATCACTATAATCTAAGGCTATAAAAATAATACATTTATGAGTCTAAGAGTATTAAGCATATTGATATGTACTTACTCCGGAGATGACAATGGTACCAGTAAAAAAGCAATCAAAAAACTATTCGCTGAGGTACCACACTTTGAGTTAAAAAGCAACACTATAGAAATTGAAATGATACAGTAAATATGTTGAAACAGCTTCTTTCCATCCTTATGCTTCTTTTTTGTATTTCTTGTGAGGAAGATGTTAAAAATCGCGTTTCTAGCTCAACTTCAAATCAATATATTGTCATCTTAGGTACAGCTCAAGATGGTGGCTTCCCACACATTGGCTGTCAGCGACAGTGTTGCACCAATTTTTATGAAGGCATCTTCCGCAAGCAGAAAGTAATTTCTTTGGGCTTGGTAGACAAAGAGGCTGACATGAAATTTCTCTTTGAGGCAACACCTGATATGACTACACAATTGGATGATTTAGAGAGAAATCATTTAAAATCACAACGTGTGATCGACGGTGTTTTTCTTACACATGCTCATATCGGCCATTATGCGGGGTTGATGTATTTTGGTCGTGAAGCATTGGGGAAAAAAGATATCACCGTGTATGCAATGCCTAAGATGAGGGCATTTCTTCAGAACAACGGGCCGTGGAGTCAATTAGTCACTCTAGAAAATATCATCTTTTCACATTTAAAAGCAGACAGTACCGTTGCAATTACCAAATCATTAGATGTGACGCCATTTTTGGTTCCCCATCGAGACGAATTTTCTGAAACGGTAGGGTTTAAAATCAAAGGGAAAAACAGATCAGCTTTATTTATTCCAGATATTAACAAATGGCAACTCTGGGAAAAAAATATCGTAGAGGAAGTAAAACAGGTCGATTATGCCTTTTTAGATGCCACTTTTTTGAAAGATGGAGAAATCAACCGTCCGATGAGTGAAGTCCCACATCCGTTTATCGAGGAAACCATGCAACTGTTTGAAAATGAATCTGAAGAACTGAAAAACAGAGTCATATTTGTTCATTTTAATCACACCAACCCCGTTCTTCAACCCGATTCAAAGGAAAGAGCATTCATAGAAGGAAAAGGCTTTCGAGCGGCCTCGGAAGGGGATGTTTACCACATGTAAACTACTTTTCTAAAATCTCTTGGATATTAGGTTTAAAATAATGAGGCCCTTTCAGCACTTTACCGTCCTCTCGATAAATGGGTTTTCCATCCTCGCCTAGCTTGCTCATATTGCTGCGCTGAATTTCATCAAAGACTTCCGAAATCTTGTACTGCATTCCGTGTTCTATGATGGTTCCTGCTAGAATGTATAGCATATCACCAAGAGCATCTGCCACCTCCACCAAATCACCACGATTTGCAGCTTCTATATATTCTTCATTTTCTTCTTTCATCAAATTAAAGCGGAGTAAATTTCTATCCTCTCCAATGTTGGCTGTTGGTTTGTCATTGATCCCCAATCCAAATGCTGTGTGAAATTCGCGTACTGCGTCCGTGTATTTTTTCATATATCTCAGTTAATTCCTAATTCTACTTTTACTCTTTCAAAGTCAAAATCATCCCAATCTTGAATGTGACTTTTGATCCCTAATTGTTGAAATTCTTTTAAATTTTTATCTCGAATTCCCAAAAAATAAATTCCTAGATTCTTGGCTATTTTTACATCCCATATACCGTCACCAACCGAGATAATATTTTCAAAAGTAGTCACTTAAAAATAATTTTCCGCTTTTTTGATGACTGTTTTTACAATACTTTCTCTGGTGTAAATGGTATTGGAAGTCTTCAATAAATCCCAGCTTGTACTAACTTTAGCGCTGCTGGGGCTAATAATGAGCCTGTCGCGAAGCAAATAGCATAGTCGGTATCTCTGAGGAAGAAGTGCACTGCTTCCTTCGCTCCTTATATGGCCTTCGTTTCCGGTAATTCTAGCATTGCTCTGGTCATCTTTTTTCAAATTCAGGGATCAGTGAGAGATCGAATTTCTTCTTAAAATACGCTTCATAATGTTCTTTAAGTATATAGCTATCAGTTACATGTTGGTAGGTCTCCCATTGGTCGTTGATCTCACAGATTCCCATCTCTTTCATCGTTTTTACATAGGCTTTCTGGTACTGGTACTCACTCTTAGTAAGTGTGTCGTCTATGTCAAAAACAATGAGGTGCTTTTTTTTCAACGCTCAAAGGATTTTTTTTAGCAACCACGCTGGTAAGATTTTTAATACAAAAGCAATTAGACTCCAGCGTTTGGAGATGTATGCTACTCGTTTTTTTCAAATTTCTTTACGATCTGTCCAAAAACCTCTGCTACCTTTTCGGTTTGTTGAATATCATTCTGATAGATCACTACTTGATTTGGATATTGATCTTTTATCTCCTCTAGCTTTTCAAGCCTCCTTCCTGTAATGGCCACCTGATATCCTTCTTAGATTAAAATTTCAGTTAACGCCCTTCCTATTCCCGAGTTTGCTCCAAAAACAATGGCTGTCTTCATCTTGTAATGGTGATTTTTAAATGACGGACTAATAAAGCTAACAGAAGCTTGAATCTATTTTATTTTAAGACTTTTTAACCTATCTAACTGTATAATTCCTAATTTTGCTAAAAATACAACTTTATGTTTACTCCGGGACGTATTGCTTTTGCCATTATTTTTGCTGTTGTTTTTGTCATTCTTATGGTTATTTCTTATAGCAAAGACGCAAAAAATCACGAGGCTTATTATAAAAATGCTGCCAAAAAAGTAGCGCTCTACGGAACAATTGCTATTGTTCTTTTCATGGGTTTCAGGCATCTAACTTCGGTACTCTTTTAACTGATTCAACGTATGGTGGTGATCCAAGAGAGTATTTCCGCCTTTATCAAACAGTAAAGAAGGTACAAACTGCTGGTTTATCTTTAACTGGGTGAACTCACAGGAATGTATTTTAAAAAGTTTTTGAGAAAAAGCTTCATCGTGTGATACTCAAGTAAAATATAAAGCTCTGCATTGAGGTCTTGTAGTTCTGTGTCACTGAATATAGACAACGGACTTTCTTGATCCAATTCGTGTACAATAGTCCACATGGCAGGTAAGTACATCATCTGATCTCTTTCCAATTTTAGTTGATAGAACTTTCGCTGATAGTCATTAATTTTGTCATCCAATCCTGTAACAAATGAAAATCCTAATAATCCGATCATAGCCTCAAAAGATGCGATCATATTCGCCGCAGTACCTTGTGGAGAAATTCCTCCATAACCTACGGTTGTGATGGTCTGAGCACTAAAAAAGAATCCATTTAATAGATCGCTCAGTGTATTTCCTGTTGTTGAAGTAATTTGTTCTATCCCAATAAGATAATAAACAATGGCAAAAAAGATATTCGCAAGGATATATGTTGCAATTACGAACAGGAAAAACTTTCTCTACGATACCTCTATGAGATAGGAATACAGATCGTACACTCCAAATGTTCGGTTGAGATGAATGACGTTTGAAGTACCATCATGGTTTATAAGCTTTTTTGCATTTTTAGATGTACGGTATCCCAGTCCTGGATCTTTAACTTTCTTTGTCATTGTGTCTATTTTTCAATTGATATTTCTGAATATTTCTAAACCGATTCCATGATTTTCTGTTGATTAAGATATACATCACAAAGCAGCCAATATCCAATAAGAAGTAGAACAAACTAATCCCACTAGGGGGATTGTTACTGGGTAACAATGGAAAAACCCCAAAGGCAATGTCTGGCCACATCCAAGTTGAGTAGGCTGTTCCTCCGATCTCTAGAACGGCCACAACCATATACATTGTCAAGAAAAAGAGTCTGTCTCTTGGACGTTTCATCAGCATTAAAAAGACACCAAGTGTCATGACCAGTCCAAAAACATCGTTAAACGCTATCCAATAAACAAAAGCAACGATAGAGATGAGCAGGTATAAAAATTGCGTAATTTCTCTGCTGTATTTCTGTATGATAGGTGCTTTGGAAAACATATAGACTCTCGCATAAACTGCGGCATGCCCAAAAGCGATGTACCAGGGGACGTTTTCCAATCGATAGGTGTACATATTCAATCCAATAGAAAATAGGTATTCTCCACCAAACCCAATAATTACCGCATAAACCATCAATTCACGAGTTCTCTTATTGGAACGGATATATAAAATAGCAAAGGCTATGACCATAAAAATATTGGTCATCAATTGTGCATGTGGAAAGAGAGAAGCGAAATGGGTTCCATCAAAATATAGGGCTATCACAAATAAGAATAGCAGTCCAATTCTTCGAATGAATATCTTAAAAATACGCAGTAAATCGTATTTGGGGATAGAGCGCATTAATTTACCTTGATTGGCTTGATTGCAGTTTGTCTTTTGTTGATGTATTCAAAATAATTGTCGCCAAAAAACCCTCCTTCTTCGAGCATAATTCTGATATTTTTTTTCCATTGTGGGATATTTACAGTTACGTTTAGTTCTATGGCATACGTTGTGTTCTCGTGTAGTGGATAATCGCCTCGGAAAGGGACACCTCCTTGCGCATCCCACATTCCAATGGTAGTACCAGCACTGTGTCCGTACTTTCCCAGAGGATGCGTGTAGATGGAAGGTATCAATCCTTCCTGTTTGGCTTGTTGTAAAGAATTTTTTAAAATTTGATTCCCCGTTCTTCCTTTTTTCATGTTTGAAGTAAGGATATCTTGCAACCGATTTCCTTTTTTAAAGACTATTCTTAAACATTCAGGGACTTGAGTCTCGTCGTCGTGCAAGACGTATGCGTGCTGCTGGCAGTCTGTATTCAGTCCGATATAGGTAATCCCAAAGTCGCAGTGTAACAAATCACCTTTTTGGATGACTTGCTCTTTTTCTCTTCTTGTAAATGAATAAATATGAGATTTCAAAGCTTCGTCGGTTCGTTGGATGTCCACTGTTGGATGAAACCATGTTTCTAGGCCTAAATCAGTTACTTTTTGCCGCATCCACCAGACGATGTCGTCAGTAGTTGTGACACCAGGGACAATGACTTTCTCGGAGAAAGCCTCGTCGATAATGTCGTGTGTTATTTTTACCAAATCTTTGAAAAGTTCCATTTCCTTCTGTGTACGAGTTTCAATCCATCCTACTGCTAGTTTTTCTGCTGAAACCAAACGTGCTTTTAAAGAATCTGGCACATGCTTTATAAGTTCCTCGTGTGCTGTTTTTACCAATCCATCCGCAAGCGGGAAGTGTGCAGAATAATTAATCCCAATGGTTTTGGGATTGCGTTCTGCGATTATGTCTACTAGTGCTTTCCATTGATCGGGCTGCTTTTCCTTTTGCCATGCTGATTTTATACTTTTCCCAATATCATACCTAGCAATTGCCAATCGTTCTAAAGTATTATTTTTCTTATCTCTATAAAATACAATCATCGTTCTTCTTCTGGCGTTTAACCATGTGGCTGGCAGCATGGTTTTCATAACAGGGTCTTCATTGTATTCTCTAGAAATAATCAGCCACATGTCTATATTGGCTTCATCCATTAGTTGAGGTAATACCTGTTGAAAACGATCTTCTAAAAGTTCGTCTTTTAGCAATGCTCGATCTCTCTCTGATAAAATTTGAGCCGCAGTAAACTGAATGACAAATACAAAAAATAATAAGGATAATTTCTTCATAAAATGGTTGGTTTTTTCAAATATAGCTCTTATTCATTAACTTACAAGGTAGTTCATGGTTGCTTAAACAAAATAGAATGTAAAGTCATCTAAAAATAATGAGGTACTCTAACTCGTTTAAATTATGCCATTCGTCATCAATTTCCGCCAGCGATCAACTCATGCTTACCTCTAATGGCTCATCTTTGAATATTTTTTTCCTCGCCACGAACCACATTTGTATACAACTACTCCCTCAATTAGCTACCATCCATTTTTTAATCGCAGGGCGATAGCCAAGGGTTTAATTCTCCGAGGCTTGTCTGGAAATGATTAAAATAGTTTCCTTTGAATACTTCATGGGCTTTCCCCGAGGTAGTTGATTTTGGTGGCACGTAACATTTCTCGCTTTCCGGGAGGACCTGCTAAACGTTCCACATCAAACCCAACAGTCTGCAAGGCTCTACGTACCGAACCCTTGGCAGAATAAGTGACTAGAATTCCGTTGATCTTCATCGCTCTAAACATCAAAGCAAATAGCTCCACAGTCCATAAGTCTGGCTGAACTCTGGCACCAAAAGCATCAAAGTAAACGAGGTCAAACCGATTTTCATCCTTAATCTCATGGAACGACTGCTGACGTTTAATGATCTCAAAGTTTTTTGATAATTTTCTTTTTTCCTCCCATGGAATGTCGTGCATCAGACGAAACGTCTCTCCAAACTGTTCCGCACGAAGCTCTGCTACATAGTTCAACTGTCTAAGTTCGTTGAAGTCTACAGGATAAGCTTCAATACCGTGATAAGATATTTTCATAGAGTTCTTCTCAGCTTCCAAAAAGCTTATGAAAGCATTGAGGCCTGTTCCGAAGCCCATTTCTAAAATCGAAACTTCCGAGGTTTTACAGGCTTCTAAACCATGTTTTATAAAAACATGGTAAGCCTCTTGAATAGCACCGTGTTTGGAGTGATACTGCTCATTCCACTCAGGAATATAAATGGTTGTAGAACCATCAGAAGTGATGATTATTTCTCTTTTTGGTGATCCATCACCAGTTGATTTCACTTTCAATTACTTTTTCATCAAAACTCCAGAAGCCTCAAAAGATAGTGTTCGCTTGGGCTCGGTAATCTTGGCAATTTCTTCTTCACTCTCGCCTGCGTCTTCTGCATAATGTCTTAACTCATCTACAGAGGTTTCCTTTACAAAAGCTTTCCCCTCTACAATTACTTCCTTTCCTTTGGCGTCTAGTGGCATAAAAAATCCGTAATCTTTGAAATTCACCATAATAGTCTCCTCTCCTTGTCCTGCTGGTAATTTCATCCAACATCCTTTTTTTGAGCACAGATCACTGATAGATGACTCAAACTTCAGGTTTAAAGTATCCCCTACTTTTAGATTGGTGTATTTAGTCATAACATCAACCGCAGAAATGTACCCCTCATCGGTGATCTTTTCACCAAAAGACGCATAAATGGCGACTTCAGCTTTGTTCTTTATGATTTTTCTATCTTTTTTTTCAGCCTTACAAGCGGTGATCAAAACAAATAGAATACTCATTTTCAGTACGGTTCTCATCTTTTCTACGTTTAAAATTTATATCAGTCAAAGATAATCGATTAGCACTAGATTGCTAGTATAGAAAACTCATCAATTAATTTTTTCTCAAAACCTCTCAATATCATCTAACACCGTGTATGATGTTCAATAATCCAAACAAAGCATTTCTTAAAATAAAAGAGCCTTGAGGAAGAGTGATAGTGATATTCTCAAAGGACATCTAAAGGCAAAGCTGAGGAATTCTTTTAGATTAAAATTTGACCTTCTTCAATTTTAAGTTGTTAACTTACCCCTGCATTCATATAACATATATGAAACCCCTACAAAAGGTATTGGTCACATAAAGACCCATACCTTAACAAAAGAAAACAATTAACCCGAAAAATTCATTGCCTACTGATAAAAAAAGGGTGTAAAGCGCTATCTTTATTGATGTAAAGAGATAAACATAACGCTAAAAACTACACCCAAAAATGAGTGATAAATCTACAATATTTTATCGAGGAAACACAGCAGTTTCAGTTGATTTTTCTGCCGAAGAAATTAGTTCAGACGGAGCCATAGTTTTATTAGAGAAAGTAGAAAGACAGCATAGACTACTGCGTTACTTTAGTAACTATAT
>CAXRAW010000003.1:0-4970 GCA_964228785.1 Flavobacteriaceae bacterium | reverse complement strand
TCGTCATCATGGCTAGTTTTAAAATAAAGAAGATAAAAAAATACTGATGAACAGTAAATTAGAAACCAGAGGAAAGAAATTATTGAACTTTTTCTAGGATTACAACATAGAAGCGATAAAAGCGGCATCCTTTTTTGTCCTAATAAGGCAAAAAAGATAGAGCGGATAGCGCGACCTGAAAGGGAACGCCCTAAGTAATAATATAGGAGTTTCTCTGTCTGAAATGACAGAATACTTGTGATTGTATTTTCATTTCTTTACTTTTGGTATGATCGTTACACGGCATGTTTATAAAATTTTTTAAATGAAAAAAGCACCATTTTTCGATTCAAATTGTGATGTTAAATTTGATTTTCCTTCTTATAGAATTAATTTTTGCTACAAAAATCACCTCAAATCAAGATTAAATACATAAAAATTATTTTTATGGAAATGCCGTGATGATCGTTATGAAGAAGAGTTTGTCTTGTTTTTTTAACTTATTTTATCCAAGAACCTGTGTTTGTTGTGAGGAGGTTCTGTTAGATCAGGAGGAATTGATGTGTCTTGATTGTAGATTTGACCTACCACTTGTAGATAATGGTGATTATCATTTAAATGCAGTGACAAAAATTTTTGAGGGTCGAGTTCTTGTTGAAAAAGGAGCTTCTTTTATGTACTATCAAGAGAAAGGAAAGACGAAGCAGTTGATTCATGAACTGAAATATAAAAACAATCAAAAGATAGGCTTTTTCCTTGCTTGTTGGTTTGGAAATCAACTCATTAAATCTAGGAAGTTTCAAGGTTTTGACTGCATTATTCCTGTGCCTCTGCACAAGAGGAAATTTAAGAAAAGAGGGTACAATCAACTTACTGTATTTGGCAGACAACTTGGGACATTGTTAGCAATTGATTATAGAGAAGATCTCTTAAAAAGGGTCTCTTTTACTAACACACAGACGAAAAAAAAACGATTGGATAGGTTCCAAAACACACATGCTAAGTTTGTATTGGAAAAGTCTAATTTTCTCAGAAATAAACACATCTTATTGATTGATGATGTTGTTACAACGGGGGCTACTCTAGAGGCATGCTGCAAAGAACTAATGAAGGCAGATAGGGTTAAAATTAGTATTTTAACCATGGCTATCACCAAATAAATTAACAAAACTCTTGTATCTAAATTTTAAAATATATTGTTTATTTGTAGTAAAATTAAAAGATTGAATAAAGTACTCGTACCATACCCAGCACTGCTTATTTTTACTTTTTTTTTATTCCATTGTGCCAAGAAAGGGAGACCTAGTGGAGGTCCCAAAGATGAAGATGCTCCCTTGTTTGTAGTTGCCAATCCGCCTTATGAATCTACAAATTTTGATACGGATGAAATACGAATTCACTTTAATGAATTCATCAAATTAAGAGATCTAAACAAACAGTTAATCGTTTCCCCTCCTCTTAATCCTAAAAATCCTTCTTTGATAACACCTCAGGGGAGCCCCAGCGAATATATCTCTATAAAGATACTTGACACACTTAAAAAAAATACAACGTATATCTTTGACTTTGGGAATAGTGTAGAGGATAATAATGAGTCTAATCAGCTGGAACGGTTTAAATATGTTTTCTCTACTGGAAACTATATTGACTCCTTGACTTTGAAAGGGAAGGTGAAAAATTCGTATTCCTCCGATGACATTAAAAATGTTAAGCTGCTTTTATACAGATTAGACAGTTCATACACAGATTCTACAATCTATAAAACAAAACCTAGTTATGTTACGAGCTCTTTGGATACGTCAAACTATCAGTTTACGAATTTGAGAAAGGGGAAGTACTTTCTGATGGCGCTAAAAGATGTCTCTAGCGACTACTTATTTGATCCAAAAGTAGACGAAATTGGATTTAAGCGAGATACTGTCTTTCTGCCTAAGGACAGTATTGTTTGTAAAACAATATCTCTTTTCAAAGAAGCGCTACCCTATCAATTTAAAAGAGGAAAGGAGGAGCGCAGAGGGAAGCTCGTCTTTAGTTACGAAGGTGTTGCTAGGGGGATGACGGTTACATTGCTCTCTAAGGTCCCAGAAAATTTTAAGATGGTCTCTTTTTTTGAACAGGGAAGAGATACCTTAAATGTTTGGCACTCTCCCATTGAAAGAGATTCACTGGTATTTAAGGTTACCAAAGACAAACATATAGACACTTCTATTGTGCGTTTAAAGAAAAAGAAGTTGGATTCTCTGGTGATTAATTCTACAGTAAGAAGTTACTTAGAATTTAATGATACGCTATTTTTTGATACCAACAACCCCATCGTAAAGGTGGATACTTCCAAAATTCTGTTTGTTGATAAGGATACTATTAGAGTGCCCTATCGATCTTTTATCTCTTCTGAAAAGAGTAGTGTGGGTTTTCTTTTTGAGAAGAAGCCCAAAAAAAAATATTCGTTAGATATCTATCCAATGGCTTTTGAAGATATTTTTGGACAAATGAATGATTCTACTAAGCTAAACTTCAGAACTAGGTCTCTTGAGGATTACGGAGATGTTACAACAATCATTCAAAACCCTAAAAATCTGTCCATTATTATTCAGCTTACGGATACCAAAGACAAAACAATAAAGCAACAAGCGACTAATAAAAGTGAAACTATTGTTTTTCCTTACCTCAAACCCCAAGAGTATAAAATTCGGATCATATATGACACAAATAAAAATGGCAAATGGGATTCTGGTAATTTTTTGGAAAAAATTCAACCAGAATTTGTTGAATATTATCCAGAAACACAAAAAGTGCGCCCCAACTGGAGCCTCAACCCAACAATTTCGATAAATCAACAAAAATGACGGTTGATTAACATGATTTTTTCTGTCAAAAAACAAAAAATATCATCCAGTATGTTTACAATTTAGTTATATTTGTTTTTTAATAAAGTCCCCCGCAATTGAGAAAATGTCTCAAACTATTACTTCTTGTAACACTTGTTCACAATGCTGTTAGTGGTCAACACTTGACTCACGAAATTGGGTTGCATGCAGGCTCTGCCATCATTCAAAGTGATTATCAAACTAGCTATGACTTGAATAGCATTACTAGAGTTAGTGGTATGTCTGTTAGTTTGACACATACGATGCACTTTTTTAACCGGAACCTTCGTTGGAATGCAAATCATTTTTTGTGGGACCACATAGCTCTTTGCAGTGAGTTACATATTGTTTCTGGCATAAGCCTTGAGCACCAAGGGAGGTATGTTACACAAAATTCTGAACAGGGAATTAAGTTGGGAGCCATGACTGGGAGTTTAAATTTGACAAGTTTTGGTTTTCAGTTGGAATATTTTGTAAAACCTTTAAATGATTATCTCCACAAATCATCTGATATTAAACTAAATCCATACTTTCTTGCTGGAATTCAGTACAATATGTATAATAACGATCTGACCTCTAGCTTAGGAGACTGGCAACAAGATATTAGCGTGATTCCTGACAAATGGCAGACCTCAGGTGCGTTAGATATAGGTTCTGGCAGTACTCTTTCTACCACCTTAGGCTTTGGAACTCGTTACAAGTTTTCCGATGACCTAGATCTTAACTTTCAACTAAGTTTAAAATATTTTTTCTCTGACTCTGTTGATGGATTAAATGCTCCATCAACTGAAAATAGGTTTAATGATTTTTTAGCTAGTGCCCAGTTTGGCATTATTTATCATTTAAACTTTTCGAGACCTTTGCGTCTTTTTTAATGGGGTTAAAAATTTACTAATTTGCTCTACACTATGAAGCTAAAGTACGTTTTAAGTCATCAATCAAATCGTTGATATCTTCGATCCCTACACTCAATCGAATTAATGAATCTGTGACTCCGATTTTGATCCGCTCTGTTTCGGGAATAGAAGCATGTGTCATTGTTGCTGGATGATTGACTAAACTCTCAACACCACCTAGTGATTCAGCGAGTGTAAAAACTTTAGTGTTCTTTAGGAACTTAAAAGCCGCCTCTCTACTTTTGTTTGATAATCGAAATGAGACCATCCCTCCAAAATCTCTCATCTGCTTTTTAGCAACTTCATGATTTGGGTGGTCTTTAAATCCAGGATAATATACCTCTCCCACTTTGGGATGATTTTTTAAAAATTCTGCTATAGCTCTACCATTCTCACAATGACGTTGCATTCGTACATGCAGTGTCTTGATTCCCCTTAATGCCAGAAAAGCATCCATGGGACCAGCTATAGCGCCTCCAGCAAATTGTATGAAGTGTAATTTCTCTGCTAGATTCTTATCCTTGACCATTAGAGCTCCCATCACTAAATCTGAATGTCCTCCTAGGTATTTTGTTGCTGAATGCATCACGATATCGGCACCTAAATTTAAAGGCTGTTGTAAGTAAGGAGTTGCAAAAGTATTGTCAACAGCAATCAAAATGTTAGGGTCTTTAGCCTTTACAGCCTCTGAAATTTTTTCAATATCTGCAATCTTCATCAATGGGTTGGTTGGAGTTTCTAGCCAAACTAACTTTGTAGATTGTGAAACGGCGTTGATTACATTTGTCACCTCGTTTGTGTCTATAAACTGAAAGTTTAATCCGTATTTTTCAAACATCCGTGTGAACATTCTGTAAGTTCCACCGTAAAGATCGTCACCTGCAATAATCTCATCCCCAGGGTTTAACATTTTAAGCACACAATCAATAGCAGATAGTCCCGAGGAAAAAGCAAAACCATGTGTGCCATTTTCTATGGCAGCAAAGTTATTTTCTAAAGCTGTTCTAGTGGGATTTGCAGCTCTAGAATATTCATAGCCTTTATGTTGTCCTGGACTAGATTGTGCGTATGTTGAAGTTTGGAAAATAGGAGGCATAACTGAACCCGTGGCTTCTTCATGCTCTTGACCTCCGTGTATTGTTTTTGTATTAAAATTCATTGGTATTAATTTCGGTTTTCAGTAATGTAAAACTATAAAACATTACACTAATTTTTTTAAAGACATAAT
>CAXRAW010000002.1:0-32189 GCA_964228785.1 Flavobacteriaceae bacterium | reverse complement strand
CGAGGTGCCTGTGATGATAAAGGACAAATGTACATGCATATCAAAGCATTGGAATACATGACTTCTACAGGAAACCTTCCTTGTAATGTAAAATTGATGATTGAAGGTGAGGAAGAAGTTGGTTCAGAAAGTTTAGGGTGGTTTGTTCAACGGAATCAGGAAAAATTAGCCAATGACGTGATTTTGATTTCTGATACAGGAATGATTAGCAATACCCAGCCATCGATCACAACAGGGCTTCGGGGGCTGAGTTATGTAGAGGTCGAAATTACAGGTCCCAATCGTGATCTGCATTCTGGCTTGTATGGCGGTGCCGTGGCAAACCCTATTAACATTCTCACTAAAATGTTAGCTTCTTTACATGATAAAAACAATCGTATAGCCATTCCTGATTTTTATGACAAGGTTGAAGAGTTGTCCGTCGAAGAAAGAGCTGAAACGGCAAAAGCACCTTTTTCACTAGTGGCATACAAGTCGGCATTAGACATTAATGACATCTACGGTGAAAAAGGATATACGACAAATGAACGAAATTCTATTCGACCAACATTAGACGTTAATGGCATTTGGGGAGGTTATACTGGTGAGGGAGCGAAAACAGTCATACCCTCTAAGGCATATGCAAAGATATCCATGCGTTTAGTTCCCAATCAAGATTGGCATGAAATCACAGCACTTTTCACCCAGCATTTTAAAAGTATTGCTCCCGATTCGGTGGAGGTCAAGGTAAGTCCACATCATGGTGGACAAGGATATGTTACACCAATAAATAGCGTTGGCTACAAAGCAGCTGCCAAAGCCTATAAAGATACTTTTGGTGTGATTCCGATCCCACAAAGGAGTGGTGGAAGTATTCCCATAGTCTCTTTGTTTGAAGATGAGTTAAAGAGCAAAACAATTTTAATGGGCTTTGGATTGGATAGCGATGCCATTCACTCCCCCAACGAACACTTTGGTATTTTTAATTATCTAAAAGGTATTGAAACAATTCCTCTTTTCTACAAATACTTCACAGAACTATCGAAATAACTATGATCAATGATTATTTAGGTAAGTTGATTCATTCCAACTAAGCGATTCATTTTCTACAAATAGAAATTATTTTTATCTTTAAAGTATCAAAGTCATTTTTATATGAAAACTGCAGAAGATTGGTTTGATGACTATGCGATAAGTCATCAGCATCCAACCAACCAACTCATTCATTATATCTGTGTTCCTCTTATTTTTTTTAGTGTGATTGGATTGCTCATGAGCATCCCTTCAGAACCTCTGGAAAACATATTCGAATTGTACAATCCATTGATTGAAAATTGGGCAATGGTAGTCACATTTTTCATTTCTATCTTTTACTTGCGTATGGGCTTTTGGTACTTCCTACAAATGCTTTTTTTTATTTTGTTAGCCATTGGAGGAAATTTTTGGCTGGGAAACAATGTAAATCTACTTTTGGCATCTGCCATCATATTTATAGCTGCCTGGGTCGGTCAGTTTTGGGGACATCAAATAGAGGGACAAAAACCATCCTTTCTTAAAGATTTGCAATTTTTGTTGATCGGTCCTTTGTGGGTAGTCAAAAAACTTAGTTGATGATAAAAGAAATCTCTTTTGAAGACTTTCAAAAAGTTGATATCCGCATCGGGACAATCATCGAGGTAAATGACTTTCCTAAAGCAAGAAAATCTGCTTATCAACTCAAAATTGACTTTGGAGATTTAGGAGTCAAAAAATCAAGTGCTCAAATCACTGATCTTTACACGAAGGAAGATTTACTAAATCGTCAAATCATGGCAATTGTTAATTTCTCACCTAGGCAAATTGCGAATTTTATGAGTGAATGCTTGGTTTTAGGTGTGTATCATAGTGAAGGTGATGTTGTGCTGCTACAGGTATCAAAAACAGCGGTGAATGGAGAACAGATTTGTTAGGAGCTACCAACTCAGAATTTCATTTAACAATTTAGTTCCTAATTAATTTTAGGATTTAAAGCACACTATTCTAGTTTTTTATTATTTCTAGAACGAAATGAATAAAATATGGCTAGGATGCCTTCTCAATGATTATTGATTCAGTAAAAAAATTCTGTATCAAAATTAAGCGTACGAGTCCATCTTTTAAGGATTTTAAACACGTATTTTTATCAGTTTAAAAATGTATCTTCGCAACCAAAATAGTAGTAAAAGGAATATCTTTCTATCTATTTTAAGATCGATGCATCAAACTTAATATCGAATAAAATATGAACTCTCTACAAGAGATTATAGAGCGCGCTTGGGACGATAGATCCCTATTAAAAGAGGAAGAAACCATTAAAGCAGTAAGAGCTGTCATAGACTTTTTAGACCAGGGATTGCTAAGAGTTGCGGAACCCATCGACAACCAGTGGAAGATTAATGAATGGGTTAAAAAAGCAGTTGTATTATATTTTCCAATCCAGAAAATGGAAACCCTAGAAGCTGGAATTTTTGAGTACCATGATAAGATTCCTCTAAAAAGAAATTATCAAGAAAAGGGAATTCGGATTGTTCCCAATGCCGTAGCTAGGCATGGAGCCTATATTTCATCTGGAACCATTTTAATGCCAAGCTACGTCAACATAGGTGCCTATGTTGATGAAGGACCCATGGTAGATACTTGGGCAACTGTTGGTAGCTGTGCTCAGATTGGAAAAGGCGTTCACCTTTCAGGAGGTGTGGGAATAGGTGGTGTTTTGGAACCGCTTCAAGCTTCTCCCGTGATTATTGAAGATGGTGCTTTTATCGGATCACGGTGTATTGTTGTAGAAGGAGTTCGCGTAGGCAAAGAGGCTGTGCTGGGTGCCAATGTAGTTTTAACCATGAGCACTAAAATTATTGATGTTACTGGAAATAAACCGCTTGAGATGAAAGGCTACGTTCCAGAACGTTCTGTAGTGATTCCAGGAAGCTTTACCAAAACATTTCCAGCAGGAGATTACAATGTTCCATGCGCTTTAATTATTGGAAAAAGAAAAGAAAGTACCAATAAAAAGACATCTTTAAATAATGCATTACGAGAATATGACGTTGCAGTTTAAACACTAGGTACGTATGATGAAGATTACTGCAATTATTCCTACATTAAACGAAGAAGAACGCATACAGAACTCTTTAAAATCAGCAGCATTTGCAGATGAGGTCATCGTGATTGATTCTTACAGTACAGACCGTACCGTGGAATTGGTGAAAAAATCAGATGCCATTCTATTACAACGGAAATTTGATGACTTTTCCTCTCAGAAAAATTATGCCATAGACCATGCATCTTACGATTGGATCATATGGATTGATGCTGACGAAGTTTTAACCGCAGAGTTACAAGAAGAAATCAAGAGAGTAATTGCCAGTACCGAGGATTTTGTAGGATTTTATATTTACAGAGTGTTCTTTTTTAAAGGAAAAAAAATGCGGTTTACAGGAACCCAAAATGATAAGCTCATTCGAGTTTTTAATCGTAAGTTCTGTAAATACGAGGGAAAAGTTCACGAAAAAATTAGGGCAGCTGGGAAGCTAGGATTTTTGAAAAATAAGATTTTACATTACTCATACATTAGCTTTGATCGGTACATTGTGAAGCTCAATCAACATTCAGCACTCAAAGCAGAAGAATTATTTGAAAAAGGAATTCTAATAACCCCATTTCATATCATCGTAAAACCAATAGCTCGATTTGTAAAACATTACATTATTAAACTAGGGTTTTTAGATGGTTTTTATGGCCTTATCATTTCATTTGCACTTTCATATGGAGTTTTAGTCCGCTATATCAAGCTTTGGAATTTAAAACAAAGGCATCGTAAAAATGATAAATCAGACCGTTAATATAGATATTTCCATTGTCATTGTCAATTATAAAAATTGGAAGGACCTAAGAAATTGTATCAATTCACTTGGCTTTAAAACTACAGATTTCTATTTTGAAATTGTGGTTGTTGACAACCATTCAAATGATGGCTGCTTTAAAGACTTTCAACAAGAATTTTCACATGTAAAATGCATTCAGAATTCTGGCAATAATGGCTTTGCCAATGCTTGTAATCTTGGAGTACAATTTTCTGTGGGAAACTATATTCTGTTTTTAAATCCAGATACTCTAGCTAATCAGGCTGCAATACACAATATGTGGCAGTTTGCTAAGAAAAATCCCTCTGTAGGTATTGTCTCCTGTCTCCAAAAGAAGCCTAATAGCAGATACGAAAAAAAAGTTCGCAAATTTCCCAACGTATTTAGATTATTTGGTTTGACTCGTGCGATATACGGTGTATTGTACAAGACAGAGGACGCCTCACAAGACAAAAAACTCTTCACAGATTGGGTGTCAGGATCTGTCATATTCATTAGTAAAGAGTGGTTTTCTATCATTGGTGGATTTAATGAAGATTACTGGATGTATTATGAGGATGTAGATTTCTGTATGAGAGTGCAAAAAAACAATGGTAAGATTGTGCTTTTAACCTCATCTGAGCTAATTCACAACCACGGTGGATCTTCAAGAATTAATATGAGAACTGCCTCAGAAACTAAGACTGAGCTGCTTATCTCCAAGCATGTGTACATTCATACCCATTTCCAGGGAGTTGAAAAGCTAATTTCACTAGTGATCTTGGTCATTTACAATCTTATATCCAAACTTCTATTAGCAAGCATTGGAATCCTATTCTTCTTTATTCCCAAAATGAGATTAAATGTATATTTGTTGATGAAAACAATCAAATACTACCTAAATAGTTTGGCAAAAGGCACTTGGTTGAGTCCAAATTCAATGAATTATAGTAAAGAATAAATGGCAAATCATACAAAAGACAAGACCTATTACGCCAATGCTAGAACTGAAATGCTTCAGTTTATTCCAAAAGATGCAAAAAAAGTCTTAGAAGTGGGCTGTGGAGAAGGTAAATTTTCTTCTATTCTAACAGAGCAAGGGAGAGAGACTTGGGTGATAGAGCCAGATCAACAATCGGCAGAGATAGCCTCCAAAAGCGTTTATAAAGTATTGCAAGGATCTATAGATGAAAAGCTGTCTGAAGTTCCAGATCACTTCTTTGATGTGATTGTGATGAATGATGTTATAGAACACCTCACTGAACCTTGGGATGATATCAAAAAGTTAAAAAATAAGCTAAAAGATACTGGGGTATTTGTCTCTTCTATTCCCAATGTTCGATATGCCAAAAACCTATTTCATGTTCTCTTCAAAAGAGACTGGAAATACACAGACGATCGTATTTTAGACGTTACCCACTACCGATTTTTCACTAAGAAAAGCATTAAAAGATTATGGGAAGACAACGGATATACAATTCAACGTATTAAAGGGATCAACAGAACAAAATCCTTTGCCTATGTTCCGTTTGCAATACTACTAAATATGGTACTTCTGCTCAGTCAACTCGATGTTTTTTATATGCAGTTTGCCACTGTTGCTAAGAAGAAAAACCAATAATGAAAGAAGAAATTACTAAATCCTTACACGTTCTGCTACAGCGTAAAATTATTTTATATCCTACAGATACTGTCTGGGGCTTGGGATGTGATGCCACAAGCGATGAAGCTGTTAGAAAAATCTATCAACTAAAGCATAGGGAAGAAAGTAAAAGTCTCGTAATACTGATAAGCTCCTTAGAGATGTTACATCAGTACATTCCTGAGATTCCTGATGGTGCATTGAAGATTTTAAAAGAAACAAACAAACCCACAACCATTATTTACAGTAATCCAAAAGGATTGGCACAAAATACCGTTGCGTCAGATAATACGGTAGCTATCCGAATCCCCAACCATCAATTTTGTCTGAAGCTCATCAGAGCTTTAGGGAAACCCATTGTTTCTACTTCAGCTAATATGAGTGGTAATCCAACACCTAAATCTTTCAGTAAAATTGATCAAGCTATTTTGGATGGTGTAGATTATGTGGTAAATTTGGAGCGTGATAAAATCACAGAAAAATCATCAACCATTTTAAAGTTAAAAGATAATGAGGTTCAGGTGATACGAGTTTAACATGCAAAAGACTAATTACAAAGAAGCAATTTCATCAGAAATTTTCTCCATCATTTCTAGTGCATCTAAGGAACTTACAATAAAAAGTTATGTGATTGGTGGTTTCGTACGCGATTATATTCTTAAACGTGGCTCTGCCAAAGATATTGATATTGTCGCAGTTGGTAATGGAATAGCTCTGGCAAGAAAGGTGTCGAACTTACTACCTAGCAAGCCTAGGGTACAAGTTTTTAAAACATATGGTACCGCTATGCTTCGCTATAAGGATGTAGAGATTGAATTTGTAGGAGCTAGAAAGGAGTCATACTCCAGAGAAAGTAGAAATCCAATAGTAGAATCTGGAACCTTACAAGACGATCAAAACAGACGTGATTTTACCATGAATGCAATGGCGTTGAGTTTAAATGAAGAATGTTTTGGAGACCTCATAGATCCGTTTAATGGGATAGCTGATCTAGAGAAGAAGATGATAAAGACACCACTAAACCCAAGTATCACTTATTCCGATGACCCACTGCGAATGATGCGTGCCATCCGATTTGCAACACAGCTGAATTTTGAAATAGAGGAGATGTCTTTAAAAGCTATTAAAAATAATGCAGAGCGAATAGATATCATCACAAAAGAGCGAATAGTTGTTGAACTTCATAAAATAGTGACTTCTGCAAAACCCTCTACTGGTTTTTTACTCCTAGAGAAAACCAAGCTGTTACATCGGATCATTCCAGAATTAATCGCTCTAAAAGGGGTAGAGGAAGTAGAAGGTCAAAAACATAAAGACAATTTTTATCATACTTTAGAAGTAGTTGATAATATTTCTAAAAGAACCAATGATGTTTGGTTACGTTGGGCAGCCTTACTGCATGACATTGGAAAAGCACCTACCAAGCGGTTTAGTAAAAAAGTAGGATGGACTTTTCATTCGCACGAATTTGTAGGTTCAAAAATGGTATATAAGCTCTTTAAGCGATTAAAAATGCCATTGAATAAGAGAATGAAATTCGTTCAGAAAATGGTATTATTGAGCTCTAGACCAATTGTGCTGGCGACAGACGTCACCGACTCTGCGGTTAGACGTTTAATCTATGATGCTGGTGATGATATCAACGCTTTAATGACCCTATGTGAAGCAGATATTACCACTAAAAACTCTCGCAAGTACAAACGCTATCACAAAAATTTTGAGCTGGTAAGAATTAAAATCAAAGAAGTTGAAGAACGAGATAGAGTCAGGAATTTCCAACCTCCAATTACAGGAGAAGACATTATGAAAACATTTAACCTGACACCCTGTCGAGAGATTGGAAAAATTAAAGAAGCCATTAAAGAAGCCATTCTAGAGGGAGAAATTCCTAATGAATATGAAGCTTCCTTTGATTTTATGCTGAAAAAAGGCAAAGAGTTGGGACTGTGAGTTTACCTGTCGTTTAAATCCTCCGAAGCCCACTGATACATTTTCTGTAATTCTTGATTTTCAGGGACATATTTGAGTCCTTTTTTAAAAAGTGCCTTAGCCTCAGCAAATCTATTTTTACCGTAAAAGTAGCGTCCAGCTGTTAAGTAAATATAAGAGTAAAAGCTAGTTTGGATCATGAGACTTTCTTTTTTAAGAGCATTATTTCCATAAAAGTAACTTTCATACATATTTTTGTATCCTTTTTTATTGAGTTCATCTGGTGTAATAAGTCTCATCGAGATCAATTCATCTACAGCTCTTTTGATATTCTTTTCATTGGGCGCATAATATCCATATTCCCCTGGCACAGTTATTTCCAGCTGGATATTATACAGATCGGGATAGGCTACAAGATACACATGAGTTGGTAAATCTTTTACTTTGTATGGGATGTCTAACTTCTCAAAAACATAACAGTATAGTGCTGTTGCAGTTACGCAATTGTAATTCCCATTCTTAAAAATCTTAGAGAAAAACATGCTACTATTGTACTTTTTTAAGAACGTATCGTGGAAGGCATCGTAGATAAATTTGATACGTTTCTTTTCTTTTTTTCCTTCTTTTCCTTCGTGGGCATTTTTAGAATTTCCGCATCAATCAAGGAAATGCTGTGCTCAATAAAAGAACTTGACACACTGTCTATGGCAAACAGCCCTTGAATAAAGGAAAAATTTGTTGAATCTTTTTGATAAGATTGAAAAATAGTTTTCTCAAAATCTGAAATGTACTTCTGGGCTGAACAATGTATTGTAAAAAGTAAGGAAACTGATGCAAGCAACTAAAAAATGGAGCTTCGGGTTTGTTGATTCATTGAAAGCATTTTTTGATAATTAAAAATAAGCAAATTATACTCATTCGCAACGAAACAGCTGATCCA
This sequence comes from Flavobacteriaceae bacterium, assembly GCA_964228785.1. Classification (GTDB taxonomy): domain Bacteria; phylum Bacteroidota; class Bacteroidia; order Flavobacteriales; family Flavobacteriaceae; genus Polaribacter. Next base: position 23,839 of record CAXRAW010000002.1, on the reverse strand, counting down.
ATTTCATTGAACTATTCTCCCAGGAATGTTGCATTGCTGTTGCCCGGACATCAACAGTTTTTGAATCCGCCTGATGGATTAGTTCAGCAACTTCCTTGTAATCAGCATAAGGATCAAAAATAAATCCATTCTCTCCATGAATAACTATATCTGGACCAAAGCCTGTATTAGAAACAATGGGAAAACAATTGGAAAGCATCGCTTCTAAGATAGGTACAGGTCCGCCTTCCAAAAAAGAAGGAGAAATAAAAATATCAATTTTATTGTATAAATCAGGGTAGTGCTGATAATCTCTGTGATCAAGATAGGTAAAGTTGGGCATAGACATTAGTTCGTCAAATTTCTCATAACGATTCCAATAGCGACCGATCAAATAGAACGAGCGTTCTGGGATATGCTTTACCAAATTAAAAATCATCTCTGGATTTTTTCGATCGCTATACGCTGAGCAAAAACCAACTGAACCAGTCACTCTTTGATGTGGATAGAAGAAATTTGGATCTGAAGCTATATGAATCAATTCCGTTTTTTCTGATTTCAGTCCTGCCTCGATCAATTGTTTTTGGACGGTAGAATTGAGGCAGATAACTTTATGTGCTTTGTTCAAGCACCAAATCACATGAGTTTTGGAAAAAGAAAAGGTAAAATGGGGATGTGTGTACATAACAATATTTCTTTTATGAAGAATCTGCGGATTGTGACGCATTGCTCTGTAAAAGTACTGATGAAAGACAAAGAAATAGCCATCAGTTTCAGGCAAATTTCTCAATCGATCGTGAAAGTAGGTTGTTACTTTTAACGTTGAAAACTTTGCCAGTCGTCTTACTTTAGCTCCAAAAATCCAGTGCTGATCAGAAGTTCTAGCAACATAAGTAATGGTTTTAATTTCTTTGGGAGTAGATGTAGAAAGTGATCTTGCCCTTAGAAAAGCCCAAAGATACTTCCATTTGTAGAGTAAATTAAAAATGATCTTCTCCCAGAACATTATTCCATGTTTTGCATAGCAACGAGTTTAAAATACGCTCCTTTCTTCTTCATCAATGCTTCATGCTTTCCTTGCTCTACGATTTCGCCTTTTCGAAGTACGACAATATTATCTGCTTTTTGAATGGTGGATAATCTATGAGCAATCACCAGAGAAGTTCTATTTTCCATCATCTTTTCCAAGGCCTGTTGAACCAATTGTTCTGATGCTGTATCCAATGCAGAGGTAGCTTCATCTAAAACCATGATAGGTGGATTTTTCAAAACAGCTCTTGCTATTGAAAGTCGCTGTTTTTGTCCGCCAGAGAGTTTATTCCCGCCGTCTCCAATATTTGTGTTGTATTCCTCTGGCAAATCCCTCACAAATTCATGAGCGTTAGCAATGTGTGAAGCATGCTGAATTTCGTCCAATGTGGCATTTTGCTTGCCTAATCTAACATTATTAGCAACGGTATCATTAAACAGAATAGAATCCTGTGTAACGATGCCCATCAAGTCAAGTAGAGATTTCTTTCTGATGTCTCTCACATCCACACCATCAATGGTAACGCTCCCTTCGTTTACATCATAAAAACGTGTTACCAAATTGGCAAGTGTCGATTTTCCACTTCCAGACTGCCCCACCAAAGCAACGGAAGTTCCCTTGGGAACTTTTAGTGAGAAGTTTTTTAATACATAGTCGTTATCGTATTTAAAAGAGAGATTATTGAAGGAAATTTCCGAGGTAAATTCAGATTTATCTAAGGCAGTTTCTTTGTCTTTTAGCAGATCTTCAGTATGTAAAATCTGTAGGATTCTCTCAGCGGCAGCATTTCCTTTTTTGATGGTATAGCTTGCTTTAGAAATAGACTTAGCAGGTGTGATGATGTTGTATGCTAGGGCAATGTATGCCACGAATTTATCGCCTGTCATTGCTTCATCAATCAGGACTAGAGAACCTCCATACCAAATTAATACACAAATAACCAAAATTCCTAAAACTTCACTAACAGGTCCTGCTAATTGCGTTTTAATCATTAGTTTGTTGGATAGTTTTTCGAAGCGTAAGGTTGAGCTGCTAAAAATTTTTGTAAAAACACCTTCTGCATTAAATCCTTTGATGACTCTTAACCCTGACAAGGTTTCATCTAAAAGTGATAAAAAAACACCTTGTTCCTTTTGAACTTTATCGGATGTTTTTTTTAGATTTTTTCCAATTACATTAATCAGAAATCCAGCAACAGGGAGAAATAGAAAAACAAAAATGGTCAACTTCACACTCAAAATTAGCATAATGCCTATGGTGACAACAATCATAAGAGGGTCTCTGAAGATGAGTTCTAGGATGGATAAAAATGAATAATGAACTTCGATAACATCTGATCCAATTCTTGCCATGATATCACCTTTTCTCTTTTCAGTAAAGTAAGAAATAGGAAGCGATACTGTTTTGTTATATAATTCGTTTCTTAAATCTTTCAGAACACCATTTTTCAAAAATGTAATGAAGTAGAAGCCGAGATAACTAAATAAATTTTTCAGCAAGAAAACAACTACGATGAGAATGATGACTGCAATCAGAATATCTCCTTTGTCATCACCAACAGCCTTATAAACAGCATAGCTAAAATATTGGTTAAAATAATCGTCAAGCTTTTCTATGCTTTCATAAACAGGTTTTATAGTGTTGATGGCCTTATCTTTATAGAAGATGATTTTTAAAAATGGCATCAATACAACAAAGGACAATGCAGAAAACAAGGCATAGAGTACATTAAAAAACACATTTAAAAATGCGAACCTCTTGTAAGGCTTTGCATAATGTATGATTTGTTTAAAATACTCCATTAGATATCCATTTCATCTATAATATGGTCGATTTTTGCCTCAAGCTCTTTTTCAACTGTAGCAGCACTTTCCACTGCATCTAAACGTCTTCTCACACTAAAGTAAAATTTGATTTTAGGTTCAGTCCCACTGGGTCTGGCACACACTTTAGTACCGTCTTCTGTATGATAAATTAACACATTTGATTTTGGTAAATCCATCAAAGATTCATCACCTGTGATCATATTTTTTTGAAGAGAGGACTGATAATCATTAACGAAAGTCACTTTTGAACCATCAATTTCAGTGATTGGGTTTTTTCGCAAGTCAATCATGATTTGTTTGATTTGCTGTGCACCATCCATTCCTTTTTTCACGATAGAAACTAGACGTTCTTTGTAGAAAGAGTGATCTACGTACAATTTAAGGAGTTCGTTATAAAATGAACTATCATTTGACTTCGCATCAGCAGCTATTTCACAGGCTAGGAGTGCAGAGGTTACTGCATCTTTGTCTCGAACAAAGTCACCTACCATATATCCAAAACTCTCTTCACCACCTCCGATACAATTGAGTTCAGGAGCATCTTTAATCATCTTGGCAATCCATTTAAAACCTGTCAATCCAACTTTGGTTTTCACACCATAGCTAGAAGCAATATCATTTACCATATTTGTTGAGACGATGGTAGAGCCGATGAATTCATTTCCAAGGAGTTTTCCTTGGTCTTTCCATTGATTGATTAAAAAATTGGTCATCACTACCATGGTTTGATTACCGTTTAGCAGTTTCATATTCCCTTTGTCATCGCGAACAGCTATACCAATGCGATCGCTATCGGGGTCTGTTCCCAAAACAATATCAGCTCCTATTTCTTCCGCCAATTTGGTTGCCATGGCCAGCGCTTCGGGTTCCTCAGGATTTGGGGACTTTACCGTTGGGAAGTTTCCGTCAGGAACAGCTTGTTCTTCTACAATATGAACTTGTGTATATCCAGCTCTTTTTAATACCTCTGGAATTAACTTAATGGAAGTTCCGTGTAAGGAAGTAAAAACAATTTTTAAGTCTTTACGACCAGAGATATCGAAAGTTCCGTTTTTAATAGAAGCCTTCCAGAATGCTTCATCTACTTCAGCTCCAATAATATTTACCAACCCTTGATTTGCATTAAACTTGATGTCTGAATAGCTAAGAGAGTTTACTTCACTAATAATTTCATGATCTTGCGGAGGAACAATTTGTCCACCGTCAGACCAATACACTTTATATCCGTTGTATTCAGGTGGATTATGAGAAGCAGTGAGTACAATTCCTGCGTGACAGTGCAAGTAATTCACAGCAAATGACAATTCTGGAGTGGGTCGAAGGTCTTCGAACAAATACACCTGAATATTGTTTGCCGATAACACATCAGCTACAGTTTTAGCTAGCCATTTACTATCATTTCTGCAATCGTAACCAATAGCCACCTTAATAATCTTGTCATCAATTACTTTGTGTAAATAGTTACTCAATCCCTGCGTGGCCTTTCCCAAGGTATATTTGTTTATTCTGTTGGTCCCTGGACCTACAATACCACGCATTCCTCCTGTACCAAACTCCAAGTCTTTATAAAAACTTTCAACCAAATCAGCTGTATTATTATCAAGTAACTTTTGAACTTGTACCTGTGTATTCTGATCAAACGTATCAGAAAGCCATTGTTGTGCTTTTTCTAAAACCTTCTCCATATTTAGACTGAAATTAATGATTTAGTGTTTCTTTAATCGTGTAATGTTTTTCGTTACTATGTGATTTGATGAGTAGCTCACCAATAAACCCTGCTAAAAACAACTGCGTTCCCAGAATCATCGCTGTTAATGCAATATAAAACCAAGGGTTGCTGGTTACTAAAATAGTTTTCATTCCTTGAGAGAGCTTGTACAATTTCATGGCTCCTATATACCCAGCGGAGAATAATCCAAAAACAAACATCAATGTTCCCCATAATCCAAAAAAATGCATAGGTCTCTTTCCAAATTTTGTTAGGAAAGAGATGGTAATTAAGTCCAAAAATCCATTGATAAAACGACTCATTCCAAATTTTGTTTCTCCGTATTTTCTAGCTTGGTGTTGTACCACTTTTTCTCCGATATTTTTAAACCCTTCGTTTTGGGCTAAAACAGGAATATACCGGTGCATTTCTCCGCTCACTTTCACATTTTTCACTACTGTATTTTTATAGGCTTTCAATCCACAATTAAAATCGTGAAGTGCTAACCCAGAAGTTTTTCGAGCAGCCCAGTTAAATAATTTAGAAGGAATATTTTTGGCAATAACATTATCATGACGTTTTTTCTTCCAACCAGATATCAAATCAAAATCGTCCTTGGTGATTAGTTCATATAGGGCGGGAATTTCATCGGGGCTATCCTGTAGATCAGCATCCATGGTAATGACAACCTCACCAGTAGCAAGGCTAAATCCTGCATCCAGTGCCTGTGATTTTCCGTAGTTTTTTTGAAAGCGAATTCCTTTTAAAGACGAACTTAACCGAGATAATTTTTCAATGACTTGCCAAGAGCTATCAGTACTTCCATCGTCAATGAAGATGATTTCATATAAAAACTGATTGGATTGCATCACCGATGCAATCCAATCATATAATTCTTGTATAGATTCCTCTTCGTTTAATAAGGGTATGACTACCGATATGTCCATAAATTTTGACTTATCCCACAAAGGTAATCATATTCTTCACACTAAAAATAGGGGATCTAGAACTCGTCCTCTTCTGTTCGTTTCATAATGGCTCCTGCAATGGCAGAGATGACAAAACCCAAAAACGCAGAAGCAATAACAGCTACGGCAGATGAGATAGCAGGTCCAGAGAACAGATTGAACATTTTCTCTGCGCCTTCCATCTGTTCAGAAGACATTTCAGCTTCAATCCATTTTGCTTTTTCAACTTGGAGAAGTTGATTCATAAAATCAGGCTCAATAAAATTCATAAAGATTAGGTTATAGATCGTTACGAGAACAGCACTTACGATTGAAACCCCAATACCAACTTTTACCGCTTGTCCAAAAGAGAGAAGGTTGTGATTCTCAACTTTAAATTTTTTTATGCCCATACTAACGATAATAACCATCAGTATAAAACCTAAGAGCCCAAATCTCCAGTCTCTCTCTAAGTGCATACCCAAGGCATAGGAAGTAACACTTGTAAGTATTGACAGGATTCCTAAAACGAATCCATAGTTAAGCATGATATTTTTACTCGAAGCTTGATTTTCCATAAGTTTTGATTTAGTTGATGATTGCAAATATAAAGATTTTACAAAGGGGAGTTATTACTCTACATTAGAAAACTACAGGTTAGTAGTTGCACACTGAATTTTGTTACAAAAAATGAGAAAGTTTTCATTTGTCAACCTAAAAATTGATTGTAACTTTGTTGCGGCAAGTCCTACACAACTAGCTCCCTCGGAATCCCCCAGAGTGGGAACACAGCAAGGGTACTTGGTTGTAGCAGTGTGATGTAGATCGCTTGCCATTTTTTATTTCCTGAAGGTGCTTCAAGATTTTTAAAACACTGTTCCTTTCGTACTAATTTTCTCATCTTTGTAAAAGAATCCTTTTTTATGTCAAAAGTAGTCTTGATAACAGGAGCTTCCTCTGGTATTGGAAAAGCAACAGCTAAATTCTTAACGAGTAAGGGTGATACCGTTTACGGAACCAGTAGAAAACCAAAGTCATCATCAGTTGATGGGTATCAAATGATTGCTTTGGATGTGATGGATGTTTCTTCCATTGCCAAAGCAGTCGAACTGATTGTTGATCGAGAGGGACGAATTGATGTTTTAGTCAACAATGCAGGGATGGGAATTACAGGGCCCATAGAAGATACACCTACCAATGAGATGAGAAAGGTATTTGATACCAACTTCTTCGGTGCCATTGATGTAGTAAAAACAGTCCTTCCTCAGATGCGTAAACAGCGCTCAGGATGCATTATTAATATCACCTCCATTGCAGGTTACATGGGATTGCCCTATCGCGGAATTTATTCAGCTACCAAAGGAGCACTAGAACTCGCAACAGAGGCTATCCGCATGGAAGTGAAAGAATTTGGAATTCAAGTAACCAATATAGCTCCCGGTGATGTAGCCACCAATATTGCAGCCGGGAGATATCATACGCCAGTGTTTGAAAACTCTGCGTACAAGGAAAAATATCAAGCCAACCTAGATTCGATGGATAGTCATGTAGATAAAGGAATGGATCCACTGGTCACGGCAGAAAAAATAGCGCAAGTTATCAATACGAAAAGTCCTAAAATACACTACAAAGTAGGCGGATTTATGGAAAAATTTTCTATCGTGCTTAAACGTATTCTACCTGATAAAACTTACGAAAGACTCTTGATGAACTACTACAAACTCTAAGGTGATTATTTTCACAAAAGACTGCCTAACCTCTAAAGTTGATCCTTCATTTCAAATATAGTATTTAGATTTCCTTCACTATTCACCACAAACTCCGTCAACAAGTGTTAATAACTACTAGAAGGTTTGTATATTTTACAGTTTCTTAGGTTTGAGATTCATTCTATATTTGCCCTGTAAAAACTAAATCACAACAATGAAACATCCATTATTAAGCTTAAATCATCCTGTGAAATGATCATAGATGTTCTATGTGACCAACAAGTGAAATCAAATATTAACACATGAAATTTTTTATCGATACTGCCAATTTAGATCAAATCAAAGAAGCCCAGACTTTAGGGATTTTAGACGGAGTCACTACCAACCCATCGCTGATGGCAAAAGAAGGGATTACTGGAGAAGAAAATATCATCAATCACTACAAAGCTATTTGTGATTTAGTAGATGGCGATGTGTCTGCAGAAGTCATTTCAACAGATTTTGAAGGAATGGTAAAAGAAGGAGAGGCATTAGCGGCGTTAAATCCTCAGATAGTAGTAAAACTACCGATGATTGCCGATGGAGTTAAAGCCTGTAAATACTTCTCAGATAAAGGGATCAAAACCAATGTAACCTTAGTTTTTTCTGCAGGTCAAGCTCTGCTCGCAGCAAAGGCAGGAGCCACCTATGTATCGCCATTTATCGGTCGTTTGGATGACATCTCTACCGATGGACTTCATCTAATCGCTGAGATTCGACAGATCTATGATAACTACGGTTTTCAAACAGAAATTTTAGCGGCGTCTGTCCGTCATACCATGCACGTAATAGATTGTGCTAAGATCGGAGCAGATGTAATGACTGGTCCTTTAAAAGCTATAGAAGGACTGCTAAAACATCCACTTACAGACATAGGTCTTGCAAAGTTTTTAGCAGACTACAAAAAAGGAAACTAATCCCATTACCTATACAATAAAATCCCATGTGATCACATGGATTTTTTCTTTTTTTAGGAGTACCTTTGTCGGAGAAAATTCTTTTATGTATCCAAAAAAGGAATTAGCACAAATCATCATCTCCGCTTGTCGCCATTTCAATATCGAAACAGTAGTGATTTCACCAGGTTCTAGAAATGCACCCCTCATCATTGGTTTTACAAATGATAAAGATTTTGACACCATTAGTATTGTAGATGAACGATGTGCTGCTTTCTTTGCGCTAGGCGTTGCACAAAATCGTCAAAAACCTGTAGCCATCGTATGCACTTCAGGATCCGCATTACTCAATTACTATCCAGCTGTCGCAGAAGCGTATTACAGTCAGATTCCATTAGTAGTCATCTCAGCAGATAGACCCAAGCACTTGATTGATATTGGAGACGGTCAGACAATTCGCCAAGAAAATGTATTTCAAAATCATATATTGTTTAACGCCAACCTTCAAGAAAAACAAACAGAGAAGAACTTCGAATTGTTAACAGCAGCCTTTTCCATGCTCACACAAGTCAAAGGTCCCATCCATATCAATGCACCATTCGACGAGCCGTTATATGAAACAGCACCACTAATGAAGGAATTTCCCTTTACAGCAGAACAACAGATTCAGATGGACGAAGTAAATTACCCATCGCTAGCTGAAATATGGAATGCTCACCATAAAAAAATGATTCTCGTAGGAGTACACAAACCTGATGTCGAATTGGAAGTGTTGCTAGATAAGATTACAGATGATCCTTCGGTTTTAGTGCTTACAGAAACAACCTCCAATCTCCACAATCATCGGTTTATTCATTCGATCGACAACTTGATTTTCAACCTTACCCCAGAAGAATTCTCATTATTACAACCTGATATTTTACTCACTTTTGGAGGCTTAGTCATCTCAAAAAAGATTAAAAAATTTCTGCGCGAGTATCAGCCAAAAGAACATTGGCACGTCAACGAACTTCGAGCTTTTGATACCTATTTTGCCTTAACAAAACATATCAAGATAGATAGTAATACTTTCTTTACACAGTTTGGTAAACATACCAAGTATAAAGATAAAAGCGAGTATGAATCGACATGGATAGCATACCGAAACCACACCAATGAGAAGCATTCAGTTTACTTGAAAAAAGCCCCCTATTCAGACTTAAAAGTTTTTGAGCGCGTTTTAGAGTCTCTGCCCAATCATTCAGAAGTACAATGTAGCAATAGTGCAATAATTCGATACACCCAGTTGTTTAAAATAAAAAGATCACTCACTATTTTTTGCAACAGAGGAACAAGTGGAATAGACGGAAGCACCAGTACAGCGATTGGTGCAGCGTATGCATCCAACCTAAGAACCACACTAATCACAGGAGATTTAAGTTTTTTCTACGACAGTAACGCCTTGTGGAACACCCACATTCCCAAAGATTTTAGAATCATCATCATCAATAACTCAGGAGGAGGGATTTTTAAAATCATTCCCGGTCCTCAAAACACCGATTCACTAGCCTATTTTGAAGCCCCTCACTGTTTAACCGCAGAACACCTATGTGCAATGCATGGTGTTCAATATGTTACTGCCCATTCAATAGCATCAGTTGAGAAAGAATTACAAAACTTTTATCAGGGAGAATCGCCAAAACTATTAGAAATTTTCACCCCAAGCGATCAGAATCATATCATTCTAAAAGAATATATTAACTTTTTGAAATAATGGATTTAAAAATAGGAGACAGAGTTACCCTTGTTATTAGAGTAGAAACAACACTGGGCTACACGGTTTTAATCGATCAGTCTATCGAAGGGCTGCTCTATAAAAATGAGGTATTCAAACCCCTAGAAGAAGGACAGAAAACCATAGGATTTATCAAAAATATTCGAGAAGATGGAAAGATTGATGTATCGTTACAACCTGTGGGTTACAGAAATACGATTCATGGTGACAAAGAGAAAATTATAACACATTTAAAAAAGAATGGAGGCGCCTTAAATCTTACCGACAAAAGCAGTCCAGAAGCCATTAAATTCCACTTGCAAATGAGCAAAAAAGCCTTCAAAAGAGCTTTGGGAAGTTTGTACAAGGAGAAAAAAGTATTGTTGTTTCCAGACAAAATCCGAAAGAAATAACTACGATTTTAGAAATCACCCCATGCAGTTTTTTAGGGCGTTCCCCTGCGGGTCGCGCTATCCGCTATATCTTTTTTGCACTTTCAGGCAAAAAAGGATGCCGCTGCTATCGCTAACGCAACATTCAAGATACCTTAAAAGCCTAGGATAAGTCAATGCGACCAAATTGCCATCAATTACGAGAAGAGGTTATCCTACTGTCTTTCTAAAACCCGTTCTACATTCTGATAATACAGATCCGCATTAGGATCTGCGGGATTCATCTTACTGTAACCGAGACGATACTGTTCTAGCGCCGCTCGAAAATCGTTTCCAGACTCGTGATACCTCCCCAGATAATAATTCCCCATCTCGGAAGTAGGGAATAATTTTAAGATCATCTCCCCAAAATCCTTCAGATAATCCCCATTCTCCTGGTCAATAATAATCCCTTCAATTGCAACCACATCACGTTGTCGGACACCAATATTAGAGCCAAATAAAAACTCAATATCCAGATACTTTCGCTCTAGATATGAAATGGCACTAGGTGGGTCTAGATCTTTAACTTTTTCATCATACTCAACCTGCGTAATTCCCGAATAAATTTCAAATACCTTTGCAAAAGCCCTTGACATTCCCTCAGAAACTACAGATGTAGCATTTGGTGAACTGATGAGTTCATCAAAAGTAACATTAAAATTTTCAATGTCTATTGATTTCATCAACTTCCCAAAATTTTGAATCCTTCCCAGTTTTTTTGCACTTGCATGAGGATTACCAGACATGTAGTAGTAAAACGTGTTGTCCATTCTACCCATTCTTTCAAGATCAAAACTTTGAATCTGATTGGTAATATTTGGTGCAAAACTAGGGTTTAAACTGATGTACGCATTAAAAATAGGAACACTCTCCTTTAGGTAATGTGTAATAAAATTTCCTGTAATTCCCTCTCCAACAAGTGTCAAAAAAGGAGAAGTTCTGTAGTTTGCTTCTACATAAGGGATAAGCTCATCTCTCAAAAATGTATAAAACCTCATCGAACTAGGCGTGAGATTGCTGTTAGCAATATCATAACCAACATCCTTTCCTCTAGTTTCTTTCATATCAACACCCACTATAATTTGTTCAGGAGCTTGATCTAACGCAGCGTAATAGTTAGAAACCCCAAGGTAAAGATCAAATAGTTTTTCACCATCTAAAACAATTGCCAAAGGAAAGTTAGAAATTGAGTCTTTGTTATAACTTTGGGGAAGATAAATACGAACATCTCTAATATCTTTTAAATCAACAGACTCATATTTTTTAAAGATTGTTTTTTGAGCAAAAGAAAAAGAAAAGGAACTAAGTAAAAAAAGTAAAAAAAGTATTCTCATAATGTCAGTGATTCATTCTGTGCTAAAGATAGAAGTTTTTAGAAAATTGAAAACCTAAGCTTAATTAACAATTACAACATTTAGAGTTCATATCGAAAGCTCGCCCCGATATTTGAAAGTTCTAAAATGTTTGGTTTTAAAACGTACATGCAAACATCTCATAGATGTCCAAAGATACCAAATAGAAGCATATTTAAAAGTAGGAAAGACTCAATAACTTACAGCTGGGCAGTGATCAAAAAATAATAGACAATAGATTTTATTTCCAATAAATAATTTTATAAATTTGCGCTCGCCTAAATTAACCTCTAACGAGAATCGTGAATGTTAATTTAGCTTGAACTAAAAATTATTCAAGATGGAATCTTTAATGAAGTTCGTACAAGACGAATTTGTCACTAAAAACGAAAATCCTGAGTTCTCCACTGGGGATACAATTACTGTGTATTACGAAATTAAGGAAGGAAACAAGACCCGCACCCAGTACTTTAAAGGTGTGGTTATCCAGAAAAGAGGAAGTGGAACTTCCGAAACTTTTACGATTAGAAAAATGTCTGGTACCGTCGGTGTAGAAAGAATTTTTCCAGTCAACCTACCATCAATTCAAAAAATTGAAGTGAATAAAAGAGGTAAAGTAAGAAGAGCGCGTATTTTTTACTTCAGAAATCTCACTGGTAAAAAAGCAAGAATTAAAGAGCGAAGATCTTAGAAATCAGTTCTTTTTATATTCCAAGTAATCACGAACCTCCAGTTCAATACTTCACGGTTGTGAACAAATGTTAAAAAGTACTGTCAGTACAGTGTTAACTACTTGTGTTCAAATAAGTTTGCATATTTCTAAATTAGGTCTCACTTTTATCTTAAATTTATTTAAGTACTGAAGAAATTAGAAAGAAAAGATTTAATTTTTGTAAGCCCATTTTAAAGGATCGTTCTTTAACATAGGGTATTCAACAGAGCCATCTTATCTTCGTTCATGCCGCCTTCTGGTGGTTATGGTCTGAACACTTAGGTGCTGCGCAAGGGTTTTCAAGTTTTGGGAACGTACGTTAGCTTTTGATAGAAATTAAGGTATATGTTAAGATATCCAAATTGGAGTCTCGATAAGTTTTTAGTCCAATATTGCTGACCTAATTCAGGGATTTCAACTGAGGTAGTTAAGAGAAGTGGCTTCTTTGTTTGAAAGAAGCATAGAACACAGTTCTTTTTGATTGCGCAGCAATGCGCTTCGTTACTTAAAGCGTACCTCAAAGAAGCCATGTCATTCAAGAAATTGAGTGATGTGGCTTTTATTTTTTAGCCAGCTTTGGTTTTTTGGGCGAAATCCCCTTTAATACTTCGCAAATCTGTACAGGCTAATCATTAGAGCGTATATCGCCGGCCTATCGGGTTAACATAGGCTTGGTTATCAGCGGCAGTTATTTTAGTTTGCGTATATATTGTTCATATCCACTTTTTTTCAGGTACATCTTCTACATTCAATTTATAAATTTGGAGTCTAAATGCTGCGTTAGCGATAAAAGCGGCATCCTTTTTTGTCCTGTATAGGCAAAAAAGATATAGCGGATAGCGCGACCCGTAGGGGAACGCCCTAAAAAAAATTACAACTGCTTTAATTTAAGATGAGTTGATCATCAATCTCATTGGAATTGAGTATTGTTGGGCAATGATGGGAATCGTAAAACAGTCATTTTTTTAACTCCTCTATTTCTTGACGATTAAAGAGCAGTATTAGATTTCCCTCCACTGATGGGATGGGAATATGGCTCTTAAGTTGCGGACAGGGATACTAAAATTCTCAATATTCTGGGTCTATTTCTGCAACAGTACACCTCAGCCCAAATAAAACTTGCTGTGGGTAAAAAAATCGACTGATAATTCTTAAGTTTGCGCTGCTTTTATATAAAGTATGTTCTAATCATTCCTTAGAGGTTCTTTGCAGAAATCTACTGATAAAAGCCTTATGGAGCGATTGGTTAAATAAAAGCAGTTCGTGTAAACTTAAATGTGTGAAGATTATTAAGATGGAAAACGCAAAAATTATCTATACAATTACAGATGAAGCTCCTGCTTTAGCAACTCGTTCTTTTTTACCCATTGTTAAAGCGTTTACAAAAAGTTCAGGCATTAAATTTGAAACAAAAGATATTTCACTTGCTGGTCGGATTTTAGCGAATTTCTCGGATCTCTTACCCGAAGATCAAAGGGTAGAAGATGCATTAAGTCAGCTAGGTAAGTTGGTAAAAAACCCAGAGGCAAACATCGTTAAACTTCCCAATATTAGTGCTTCTGTTCCACAGTTAAAAGCAGCAATCAAAGAATTACAGGGATTGGGTTTTGAATTACCAGACTATCCTGAGTCTGATTCTAACGATGAGGCAAAAGCTATTCTAGCACGATACAATAATGTGAAAGGATCTGCTGTAAACCCTGTTCTAAGAGAAGGGAACTCAGATAGACGTGCTCCAAAAGCAGTAAAAAACTTTGCTAAAAAGAATCCCCATTCTATGGGATTTTGGTCTTCTGGTTCCAAATCACACGTGGCTACCATGAATCATGGTGACTTTGCCCACAACGAGAAATCATTAACAGTCTGTGGCGCAAGGAGTGTAAAGATTGTACACAGAGATACAAACGGACAGCCGTCTGTTTTAAAGGAGTCTATTGTTCTGCAAGACAAAGAAATTATTGATGCGTCTGTTATGAGTAAAAAAGCACTGTTATCTTTTCTTGAAGAGCAAATAGCAGATGCCCGTGAGAAAGGAACACTCTTCTCACTGCATATGAAAGCAACCATGATGAAGGTTTCTGATCCTATTATCTTTGGTCATGCTGTACAAACCTTTTTTAAAGAGGTCTTTAAAAAATATGAATCAGAGTTGCGCTCGCTGGGTGTTAATGTCAACAATGGATTGGGAAATTTATTGGATAGTTTAAATGAATTACCCGCAGAAAAAAAAGCAGAAATAGAGCAAGATATTGCTAAAGTTTACGATAGCAATGCTGATTTGGCCATGGTAGATTCTGAGAAAGGGATTACCAATTTACATGTGCCTTCGGATGTGATTATTGATGCTTCTATGCCTGCCATGATCAGAACTTCTGGACAGATGTGGAACAGACAAGGAGTGCTTCAAGATACCAAAGCTGTAATTCCCGACAGCTCTTACAGTGGAATCTACCAAGCTACCATTGATTTTTGCAAGAAACATGGTGCCTTTGATCCATCTGTTATGGGTACTGTCTCCAATATAGGATTGATGGCTCAAAAAGCTGAGGAATATGGATCGCACGATAAAACTTTTGAAATAACTGCCAATGGTACTGTTCAAGTGGTAGATGAAGACACCGAAGCTGTTTTACTAGAGCACAGTGTTGAGGAAGGGGATATCTGGAGAATGTGTCAAGTAAAAGACGCTCCTGTCCAAGATTGGGTAAAACTAGCAGTAACAAGAGCTAGAGCTACTAAGACTCCTGCTGTTTTCTGGTTGAATGAACAAAGAGCTCATGATGCTGAATTGATAAAAAAAGTAAACGAGTATCTGCCAAATTACGCTACCGACGGTTTAGATATTCGTATCCTGTCTCCAGCAGATGCTACGCTATTTAGCCTAGAGCGAATTAAAAATGGAGAGGATACCATCTCGGTTAGTGGAAATGTACTACGCGACTATTTAACCGATCTGTTTCCTATCCTAGAATTGGGAACTTCTGCAAAAATGCTGTCTATCGTTCCATTGATGAATGGAGGTGGATTGTTTGAAACGGGCGCTGGAGGATCTGCTCCAAAGCATGTACAACAATTTGTCAATGAAAATCACCTTCGTTGGGATTCTCTGGGGGAGTTCTTAGCTTTGGCAGTTTCACTAGAACACTACGGTGAAACCAATAAGAATTCCAAGGCTAAAGTCTTAGCAGATGCATTGAACGAGGCTACTGAAAAATTTCTAGATCACAAAAAATCGCCTTCGAGAAAAGTGGGTGAACTAGACAACAGAGGAAGTCATTTTTACCTCTCTATGTACTGGGCTGAGGCACTGGCATTACAAAATACAGACACAGCTCTTAAATCAGAATTTGCAGATATTTCCATGCAACTGTCTGCTAATGAGCATAAAATTCTCGAAGAATTGAATACCATTCAAGGGCAGTCTGTTGATTTAGGGGGGTATTATCTTCCTAACGACTCGTTAGCCAACAAGGCAATGAGGGCTAGTGATACCTTTAATGCCATTATTACTTCTATCTAGCATACTCATGAGTATTCAGATTGATCTTCTACACGATAAGGTCAAGGGTAGTAAGGATCTTAGCCTATTTTAAAATTAAAAATTTCATGTACTTTTGAGTATGAGTTTTATTAAAACTACCGAGCAAGATTCTCATTACAATCATTTGGAAAAGATGAGCACTGCAGATCTTCTCAAGAACATCAACAAAGAAGATCAGACGGTAGCGATTAGTGTTCAGAAGTGCATTCCTCAAATCATAGCACTTACAGAACAGGTGATAGAAAAGTTGTCTAACGGTGGTCGGCTTTTTTATATAGGTGCCGGTACGAGTGGAAGATTGGGTATTCTAGATGCCTCTGAATGTCCGCCTACCTTTGGCGTGCCGCACGATTTGGTGCTTGGGTTAATTGCTGGTGGCGATGGAGCGATTAGAAGGGCTGTTGAATTTGCTGAAGATGCTGTTTCGCAAGGATGGAAAGATCTTCAGGAATACCAAATCTCAGCGAAGGATATAGTGATTGGAATTGCTGCTTCTGGAACAACACCTTATGTGGTTTCTGCATTGCAAACTTGCAATGAGAATAATATTGTTACTGGCTGTATTACTTGTAATGAGTCATCTCCTCTAGACTTGACAGCTCAGTTTCCTGTTGTTGTTGTAGTGGGGCCAGAATTTGTGACAGGAAGCTCAAGGATGAAAGCAGGAACTGCACAAAAAATGGTGTTGAATATGATTTCTACTGCAATGATGATTCGATTGGGGAAGGTGAAAGGAAATAAAATGCTAGACATGCAACTGTCAAATGACAAGTTAGTAGATCGCGGAGTAAGAATGTTGGTACAGGAGTTACAAATCTCTACTTTCGAAGCAGCTGATTTATTAAAAAAATACGGCAGCGTAAGAACAGCCATTCAAAATTATTGCTGATGGGAACCAATTTTAATCTTTTAAGAAAAGGACTAAAACAACTGGGGTTTCTGCTGTTTCTCTTGATAACATCACCTCTTTTGTTGAGTGTAGCCTTTAAGGCTTTGTCACTCTACAAGGAGGGTACAGAACGTATTTTTAGCTGGATTTTTTTGGGGATTTCAGCTCTCCTTATGCTGTTTACTATTTTCTTTGCGTTCAAAACTTTTCGAACAATTTTAAACTCGCTTTTTCACGAAAAATAATTGTGTGACTACCTTCTTATTGTAGGCGAAAGCGTTACTTCTTTTTTTTGGCATACTCTTTGGTTTGTAAAGGTGTATTCTACTTTGTCTTTTAGCGCAAAGTTTCTTTAATGCCGCGTTAGCGATAGGAGTGACATCCTTTTTTGACCCTTAAAAGGCAAAAAAGATATAGCGGATAGCGCGACCCAAAGGGGAACGCCCACGGAGAACAAAGTAGGATGAATGCGGAAACCGAAAAGCAAAAGAGTAGGGTCATTTAAAATGAATTATCATGAAAAAAGCATTACTAGTATTCGTTGTGATGTTCACATGTGTTGCATACGCAGAGGTAGAGATCAGTAGCCACACATTTGGAGTTGTTGGGTTTGGAAATTCCCGAAGTGAAGCGGTGTCCTTTTATGAACGAGGGATTCAATTTCATGTGTATTTAAATGGCGATTTTGATTTTGATTCAAGATATTTAAGAGCGAGAAGAAATTGGAGAGTTCCTGTCTCTAGAGACTACCGAGGGAGGATTAATAGAATAGGAAATGTATGGGTTCGATATGATTCTTGGGGCAACGTACGACGGATTGGAAGGGTCTCTATGAGTTACAGGCGGGGATGGTTGCAGCGAGTAGGGAACCTTAGAATTCAGTACAACAGATGGGGGATTCCCAATTTTTATGGTAGTGTTGGGTTTGATGATTTCTATAGTGACTTTTATTACAGACCAAATAATGGTATTCGCTTTAATTGGAATGTTGCTGCGATTTGTGTGTATAACGATCCATTCTTCTATGGCAATCAGTTTAGGAACAACTACAGAAGGGTACGAGAAGATGCCAATTATATTTATTACAGAGCCAATGACGGAGCTCATGTTTCTAGAAATCGGATGATTAGAAGAAGAAAACCATCGAATAGAAATGCAAGCAGTCAGATTTCTAGAGATCGATCGAATAATGGAACTTCAACAACTCCAACAGTGAGAAATCGGAGAGAACATACTAATGTAGAAAGTAGCGATACAAGTAGAAGAAATACTGTTGAAAGAGTTCCTAGGAGTCCGAGAAGAAACACTCAGGTAAATAGCAATCGGAATAGTGGAAGAAGTACTGTAAGTCGTAGCGGTGATTCAAACCAACGAAGAACTCAAACACCACCCAAAAAGATGAGAAAAAGAAAGGCAACTACAAAAAAGTCTTCACGAAGTGCTAGGGGAGCTAGCTCATAAAAAAACCCTCAGTTTTTAAGTGCACTTTTTTATTCTTTCACTTTTGACTCAACCTCCTCTAGAGTACCTTTAAAAACTTCTTCTTTTGTTTTTTCATCACCATTCTCGTTAATTAGAGTGGTAGTTACGGTAGCTTTTGTCATTTCTGGGGTTTCAGATTTGATTATAATCTCTTTCTTCACCTCACGTGTTGCGTGATCGGAATCATGACTTCCTAAGATTGGAGCAATTACCAACCCTACCAAACAGGTCAGTTTGATTAAAATATTCATAGATGGCCCAGAGGTATCTTTGAATGGATCTCCAACGGTATCGCCAGTAACTGCTGCTTTGTGTGCATCAGAACCTTTATAAGTCATTTCTCCATCAATTTCAACTCCTGCTTCAAAAGATTTTTTAGCGTTATCCCAAGCGCCACCTGCATTGTTTTGGAAGATGGCCCACATCACACCAGACACACAAACCCCAGCCATATAACCTCCTAAAGGCTCAGCTCCAAAGAACCATCCAATCAGAATTGGAGTTATGATGGTCATTAAGCCCGGGAGTAGCATTTCTTTTAGGGCTGCCTTAGTAGAAATATCAACACATTTTGCGTATTCTGGTGTTGCTTTCCCTTCCATAATGCCAGGAATCTCTTTAAACTGGCGACGTACTTCTTGAACCATTTCCATGGCTGCTTTTCCAACAGATTGCATGGCTAGGGCAGAGAAAATTACGGGAATCATTCCTCCTACGAATAACATGGCTAATACATCTGCCTTGAAGATATTAATGCCATCAATTCCAGTGAAGGTCACATAGGCAGCAAACAGTGCCAGAGCTGTTAATGCTGCGGAAGCAATTGCAAATCCTTTTCCAACAGCAGCTGTTGTATTTCCAACAGAGTCTAAAATATCTGTTCTTTCGCGAACGTGTTCTTCTAACTCACTCATCTCGGCAACTCCACCAGCATTATCGGCAATAGGGCCAAAAGCATCAATCGCCAATTGCATCGCTGTAGTTGCCATCATTGCAGAGGCTGCCAAAGCGACTCCATAAAATCCTGCTAATGCATAGGATCCAAAAATTGCAGCAGCAAATAAAATAACCGATAAAAATGTAGATTTCATTCCTACCGCTAAACCAGCGATAATATTGGTTGCCGCTCCTGTGGAGCTGTTTTGTACAATATCCAGGACAGGCTTTTTGCCAAGACTTGTATAGTAGGCTGTTACAATAGAGATTAAAGCTCCTACGGCCAATCCTATACAAGCTGCTCCAAACACATAGATGGATGCAACTTCTTTTTCTCCTTCACCGAAGAAATCCATGGCTATGGTTTCTGGCAGCATCCAGTCGATTAAAAAGTAACTAGCAATGAGTGTAAGAATAATAGATACCCAGTTTCCTAGATCCAATGCTTTTTGTACTTGTGCTTCTTTGGCTGTATTATCTTTGATACGTACTAGGAAAGTCCCGATGATAGATGCAACAACTCCCACACCTGCTATAACTAGCGGTAGTAAGATAGGCCCCATATTGTTAAAATCGTCTATAAATTGAACTTCTGATGACATGTCTCTTATCACATAGTTCCCTAACACCATGGCAGCTAAAACAGTGGCTACATAAGAACCAAACAGATCTGCCCCCATTCCTGCAACATCACCGACATTATCCCCTACATTGTCTGCAATGGTGGCTGGATTTCTAGGATCATCCTCTGGGATGCCAGCTTCAACTTTTCCTACTAGGTCAGCTCCCACATCGGCAGCTTTGGTATAGATTCCTCCGCCTACTCTTGCAAACAAAGCAATTGATTCTGCCCCGAGAGAGAACCCAGCTAATGTTTCCAGAACTATGGTCATATTCTTATAAAAACCCCCTTCTTCTTTCATGAATTCTCCTAAGAAGATAAAGAATAACAAACTCAGTCCAAGAACGGCGAGTCCAGCAACACCGAGTCCCATGACTGTTCCACCTCCAAAAGAAACTTTTAATGCATTTGGCAGGTTTGTTTTTGCAGCTTCAGCAGTTCTAGCATTTGCTTCTGTAGCAATTCTCATCCCAATATTTCCCGCCAATGCAGAAAATACAGCTCCCAAGATAAAGGCTGGGACGATCATCCAACTTGTAGTATCTACATACTGCGAGATTCCAAATAGTGCTCCGGAGGCAATAACAACGAAGATGAATAATAAACGGTATTCTGCATTGAGGAAAGCGAGTGCACCTTCTTTAATTGCTTTAGAAATTTCTTGCATTTTCTCATTTCCCGTGGCTTGCTTTTTTACCCAAGACATTTTTACGAACATAAAAAGTAGGCCTAGAATTGCCAACGCCATTGGCAAGAAAATTATGTTTGATTCCATCATCTTTAGTTTTTATTTATTTGCTGGCAAAAGTAGTAAAATCGACCCGAATAGAAAAGCTCTTTTCTATTGAATATTAAAGGGTTTATATTCAATTATTATAGTTGATTTTGAGTGGTAAAATTGTGCTTTACTCCTAGTGTGTTAGCTGTCTGGGCTTTATTTTCCGTTTTGCTGATAGCGTTGGCAGAAGACATACTCTTTGCCAAGTTTTGGATTTTAGCGGTTGGTTTTTGAGCGACTTGGCAATGTGTATGGCTTTTAGCGTTGCGTTGGCTGGTATTTATACTCGGTTTAATTCGTCCATTAGTGCTCTGCGTTGTGGATATTGTTTTCTAAATAATTCTATTAACTCATTTACTTGTTCATTTCCGCCTAGTTTTTTCATTCTACGTAAATATCTACAAGCTGTTTGGTAATGATTTCTTCCTATGTACTTTTCAACGTAATTTATAATTCTTTCACTATACAATTCAATCAATTCAGAAGAATAGTCTTTTGATAAATACTGTTCATTTTCTTCAATATTTTCCATAGATAGGTTTTGTTTGAGCATAAGAAATAACCTATCCCACCATTGTTCTTTAATGTATATTTTTCGAATTAACTCCGTGTAAGTCCATATATGCTTAGGGGTAATTTCTTTTATTATTTCTTCTAGAAATGGATGCCACTTTTGATCTTCAATATTCTCTCTAAGAATTTGATAATAATCTTGTTCGGGATGAAAATTATCAATAAATAGCCATCGTGAATACTTAATAACTCTATCTGTATTTTTCTCAGCCTGAGCAACTTTTAACAACCAATTGTACCAAACTTTCACTAATCCAGGCTTATCTTTTTCATCACATTTAATTCCATCCTCTGAAAGTTTTATAACTCTTTCAAAGTCCTTGTGTTTAAACGCTTTTTCTATCTCTTTCGTTCTTATTGATGAGTTTGAGATGTGTTTGTTGATGTATTCTCCCACTTCTTTCTCATCTTTAAACTTTCTGAGTAAATCCAGTTTAAATAATTGTGCTCGTTCTCGTTCGTATTCTCTGTTAATGGTGTCCAAACAGCTAAGTACTATATCAGCATCACTTTCTCTTTCAATTAAATCAGAAGCAATGTGAAGCATTCCTAAATGCCAATCCCAACCTTCAAATAATTTTTGTTTAAAAGAGGAAACACAATATTCAAATATTTTCTCTTTTAAGGCTTTAGGAAGTTTTTCTTGTGCTAATTTTGAGAGTAACTCCATAGCTGATTCCACAAAATAACCTAAATCACCATTACTATCGTCTCCATATTGAAAAGCTTCCGTCATTTCTTCCAATAAAGCTGTACAGATGAAATATACATTATCATAATTATTATTCGCTAAATACTTTTCGGCATTTTCTAAAAAAGGTTCGGTTGTGCTTGCTACATATTTCATATCAGACCAACCAATCCAACCATCTCTTCCTGCTGCTGTTTGCAAAATGGAATGAATCTGTTTTTGGTAAAACTCCTTCGATTGGTTTTGGCTTAAATGACCGAAGGATGCCAAGAAGTAGTTTCTGAATTTCTTGTCTTTTTTACTGTTCTCTTGTACAAATTCTATCAGTTCTTTATGTGAAATTACTTTTAACAATTCTTTTACTTGTTGAGAAACTGATTTAATTTTTTTCTTTTTTGGTTTAGAAATACTCGGCTGATTCAATTCTAACTCATCTTGTTGCAAATGAAAAATTACTGCAACTACGTGTTTGCAAACGGGTCCCATATCGTAAGGGCAATCGCAATTATATTCAGTTATTGTATTGTTGCTAATTTCTAACTGAACCGTGTATTCTTCAGTACCAGAAACAATAGCTTCATATTCGCCAGTAGATATTTCTGAAAAATCGGTTATTGCTCCTCCTTTAAAATAAGATAAACCTCTTTTTAGGATTTTTTCATCAATGAGCTGCTCAAATTCGTTTAATGGTATTCTCATATCTAGAAGGGATTAAACTTATCGCCCATATAGTGTTTTAGGTTCCATTTTTTTGTGGTGTCTATGGCACGTTCGAGTACAATTAACTTTTGCTCTGTATGTGTTTTGAAATGCTCTACGGTTTCGTCTGCAATGAGTACATCTAAACAGATCAGCGTTTCTTTGTCTCCATCTGTTGCAAATAGAATTTCATTTTTCTTGAATTCTTCTTGCTTGGTTAAAGTGTAATTGAGCTTGAAACCATTTTTAATTAGTATCTCAGTTATCAATTCATCTTTATTAAAAGTGGAAACTAACTGAGCTTCTTTGTCTTTGATGTATTTTTTGAGCAATTCAATATTTTCTGCTGACGTTTTTTCAGGGTCGGGTGCAAACTCTACTCTTGGGAAGTTTGATTTTTGAAGTTTAAACACTTTAAAACCTAAACCTTTTAATGGCTCTTGTTCACTTTCTTTTTTGCTAAACAAATCAGGCGTTGCGTCTTTCTTTTCCTTAATAATTTTTTCGACTACACGTTTGTTACGCTCAATGGTGATATCGCTTATTTTTTTATAACCTGCTTTATAGGCTTCACTTTTTTTGTCTGTTTGCTCGGGTAATTGTACTAAAATGTATTTTCTGTTTCCGCCATCTTCTTGGTTGAATCTTGTTATTGCTTGAGCTGTAGGACCAGAGCCTGCAAAAAAATCAAGCATGATATCATCCTTATCTAAGCTGATTTCGGCAAATGTTCTAATTAAATCAGATGGTTTAGGGTAAGAGAATATTTTCTTATCAAAATATTCTTCAATTTCAGATGTTCCTGTTCTACTTGAATAAATGTTATCTAGCATTAAAGACCTTATCATTTTTGAACTATGTCTGTTTTTTTGAACAATTCTATATTCACCTGAATTATTCTTATATCCAAGTATTTCTTTATTCAAATTAGAGCTAGATTTAGGTTTACCCCATCTCCAAACTCTTTGAATTCCATCTTTTTTAGAAATAACAGGATATACTTTGATCCAATCTTTATGAGGAGCTATGTCTATTTCAAAGAATGTATCTTCAATTCTCTTATTTGGGTTCAAATAAAAGGGATAATATAAATTTGGACGTGTGTCTGGGTTAAAAGCTACATTTCCATTATATAAAGGAGCGATATTATATCCTCCTAGTTTATCAGAATAAGTGAATTTTTTTTCTTTTTCTTTAATGAAAAAGGTCTCAGTTAATTCAATGTTTTTACCATAAAACAAGG
>CAXRAW010000001.1:0-2966 GCA_964228785.1 Flavobacteriaceae bacterium | reverse complement strand
TCGTCATCATGGCTAGTTTTAAAATAAAGAAGATAAAAAAATACTGATGAACAGTAAATTAGAAACCAGAGGAAAGAAATTATTGAACTTTTTCTAGGATTACAACATAGAAGCGATAAAAGCGGCATCCTTTTTTGTCCTGAACAGGCAAAAAAGATATAGCGGATAGCGCGACCACTTCGGGCAGGCTCAGTGCAGGCTGTGGGAACGCCCAAAAAGATGAACATATGGGTTTTATTTTTCTAGCGGGTGTGTTGTTGTTTGAGAATCTCTTGGATAATGTTTTCTTTGACCAGTTGGTAATTGAACCATAAAATGTTATTGTCTTTTCTAAACCATGTGAGTTGTCGCTTGGCGAATCTTTTGGTATTCTTTTTTATTTCTTTGATGGCCTCTTCTTGTGTGGTATTTCCTTCAAAGTAGGCAAATAGCTCTCTATAACCTATTGTTTGTAGGGCATTTAAGTGTTTGTGCTGATGTAATTTCTTGGCTTCTTGAATGAGTCCGTCGGCTATCATCTGATCAACTCTAAGGTTGATGCGGTGGTAGATTTGCTGGCGATCTCCGTTGAGTCCGACCTTTATGGTACTAAAATATCGCTTCTTTTTTGTGTTGTTTTTAAAACTAGAGTAAGCAAGACCGCTACCGATACAAATTTCTAATGCTCTCGTAACTCGCTGGGGGTTATGAATGGCAATGGTAGAGAAGGTTACAGGGTCGAGTTTTTTTAATTGGTTTTGTAGGCTCTCTAATCCTTCGGTTTTTAAACGGATGTTTAGCTCTTCTCTAATGGTAGGAGCTATTTGTGGAAATTGATCAAATCCTTTTAGAACGGCATCTACGTATAAACCACTACCTCCTACCATAATGACAATATTATTTTTGGCGAAAAGAAGCTCTAACGTTTGAAGTGCTTCTTTTTCAAAATCACCGACGTTGTAAGGGTTAAAAATACTTTTGCTCTGGATAAAATGATGGGGTACAGCTGCTAACTCGCTAGCTTTTGGGACCGCAGTGCCAATGGTCATTTCTTTGTAAAATTGTCGTGAATCACAGGAAATAATTTCTGTTTGAAAGTGTTTTGCCAGTGCGATGCTTAGGGATGTTTTTCCGATAGCAGTTGGGCCTACGACGGTGATGAGGGTTTTGTTATTGGTAGCCATTTACTCGTTGAGTTTGTGACCGCAATGATAACAAAATGCTGCTCCGTTTTGATGATCTTCTTTTAAACAGTGAGGACAGGCTTGCGTGTTGGTGTGTACTTTAGATTTGGTCATTTCTGCACTAACAATCCCAGTAGGAATGGCAATAATGGCGTATCCTAGAATCATAATGATACTGGCGATTAATTGTCCGAGGGGTGTGCTAGGCGCAATGTCTCCGTAACCTACTGTGGTTAACGTAACAATAGCCCAATAAACGCTTCTGGGAATACTAGTGAATCCATTTTCGGCACCTTCTATCATATACATAATGCTTCCTAAAGTAATACAGAGGATAACGACAAAAAAGAGAAAGACAACAATTTTTGTCCGACTTGCTCTAAGGGCAATGAGCAGTCGGTCCGACTCGCCAATGTATCGTGCTAGTTTTAAAATTCTAAATACTCTGAGAAGCCTGAGCGCTCTCAGAGCGACTAAATTAAATGGCCCTAAAGCGACGAGCGAGGCGTAGGTAGGAATGATTGAGAGCAAATCGATGATGCCATAAAAGCTAAAGATATAGGCCCACGGTTTTTTGACTGTAACGATGCGTAGTATGTATTCTACAGAAAATAAAATGGTAATGCCCCATTCTATTATATTAAAAACATCGCCATAGCTGAGGTATGTTGTTCCACATTGTGCTTGGCTAATCTCCTTGACACTTTCTAGCATTACCAGTAAGACACTCAGAAGAATGGCAATGAGCAGCACAACATCGAATAGTTTCCCTGCAGGGGTATCGGCTTCATAGATAATTTCGTGAAGTCGGTGTTTTAGCGTGGTGTTTTTCTTTTGATGTTCCAATACAACTGATTTGAAACTACAATATAGTGCTAATTATTTTTTTTGATGAAAATAAAGTCACCTCTTTCGTCTCCTACCTCTTGGATGGTGCCATACAATGGATGTGATACCTGAGGAGAACTCAACTAGAAATAAAATACAACACCCATTTAAGTACTGGCATTAGATACTCTTGCCTATATCTTTTTAATTTCAATCATTCCTTTTTCTGCTTCAATAATTTTTTTAAATAATTCTTTTACGTAAAAATATTCCTCACTGGTAAAAACATTCTTTGCAATTTGAAAACGAGTGAAAATCTTTATCTGGTTTCCTTTGTGCTGAACCTTATAAATATAGCTTCCCCCATTATCAGGGAGCTTTACACCTGTCTCTTTTGGAATATCAGACTGAAAATACCAGTCACTTATCCCCAGATAAGGGGTTGTTTTTTTATAAGAGTATTCAATTACTGCGCCATCAATAACACCTGGCAAAGTAAAAGATGTTTCCTTGAAACGTTCACTCACCTGACTCGTAAAAATCTGATCTTGTTCCAATGTGATAGACTTTTGTAAACCATCCTCAAGATAATAGGTAACTGCTTTGATGTTTTTAACCAATCCTTCTTTTCCAGTATAAATCTTAACAATAATTTCTTCTTTCGCGGCATCTTTATTAAAGATTTTTATTCTCTTGTAATGATCCGTTGCAAACCGATAATCACTTTTTGAATCCCTGTAATAGTTGGCATGTTCAAAAAGCACCAATGCTTTGGCAGTTGAGTCTCTAGCATAAGAGGTCATTTGGAGTTCTTCTGAAGTTATCTGACCCATACTAGTTGAGCGATCCTGCTGAGCAAAGAAGGTGTGACCTAGAAATAAAAGTGGAATTAGAAATAGTTTTTTCATAGTCTGATTAAAAATTAGTCTAAACTAAAAAAACTTATGGAAATATCAAAAACGAATAACTTTAAGA